>NZ_QTZF01000003.1:0-357086 GCF_003462545.1 Coprococcus sp. OM06-34AC | reverse complement strand
AATTCTTGTTTGGAATTTCAGGGTTGTCATGTTGTTAATTTTTCAAGGTTCTTATATAGCTCTGATACTAAGTATGTCTAACGGAGAAGGAGGGATTTGAACCCTCGCGCCGCTATTAACGGCCTACTCCCTTTCCAGGGGAGCCCCTTCAACCGCTTGGGTACTTCTCCAGTATCAAGCGCTTGAACTTTCATTATGTATGAAAGCCAGCGGAGAGAGAGGGATTCGAACCCTCGCGCCCTTTCGGACAAACGGTTTTCAAGACCGCCTCGTTATGACCGCTTCGATATCTCTCCAAGTTGTTTTTGTTCGTCGCCATCAACCGGCGACTTGTACATATTATCACTTTACCATCTTTGTGTCAACATCTTTTTTCAAAAAATTCGAAGCAATTTTTAAATCCTCAGGAGTGGTGATTTTCAGGTTCTCATACGCCCCCATTATCACCTTCGTTCTGACGCTGCTATAACGCTCCACTATCATTGTGTCATCCGTTATAACCTGACATTTGTCATGCGCCAGTCCATCATAACAGGTAAGCAGAAGTTCCCTGTTAAAACTCTGTGGAGTCTGAACCTGCCACAGCCTGGATCTATCAGGAGTATCCACTCCTATATGATCCTCATCTACTATCTTGATGGTATCCTTCACAGGTACACCCACTGTACACGCAGAATATATCTTTACTGCATCTATGGAATCTGTGATGATTTTCTGGGTTATGCATGGTCTCGCACCATCATGGATGAGTACATACTTCGCACCATCCGCCGCAATAAGTCCATTATGTACGGAGTCATAGCGCTCTGCCCCACCGGTCACGATCTTCCTGACTTTGGTGATGTTGTACCTGTCTACTATGTCATTTCTGCAATATTCTACATAATCCTCACCTGTGACAAGAATTATGTCATCAACCGGACTGTCCTGAAAGGCCTTGAGCGAATAATACAGTACGGGATAATCCCCTAGCGTCATAAACTGCTTAGGTATATCGCTGTGCATCCTGCTGCCCTTTCCGGCTGCAAGGACTATTGCCGTGACCTTTACTTCATCCACTGTATCAAAGATTTCTATATTTGATTCCTTGTAATCAGCATTATCCGCATCGCCCATGTTCATCTTCTCCCTAGTAGTAGTCTGACACCATCACACACTTGACCAGGCTGGTTATCTCTCACCCAGCTTGAGGTTTGGTATGGCATTCAGATCCCATCCATGTCTTGTTCCATTTATGTATTCGTAGTATCCCGCCGCACCTATCATGGCCGCATTGTCCGTGCACAGTATCGGCGATGGATGATACAATGTAAGCCCAGCCTTCTCACAGGCCGCCTTCATGCTGGCTCTGAGAGCAGAATTGGACGCAACTCCGCCAGCTATGGCTATCTTATCCATATGGTATTCCTTTGCCGCAGCAACCGCATGCTCTGTGAGCACTTCCGTTACTGCTTTCTGGAATGATGCTGCCACATCGGCATCATTGATCTGCTCGTCTCTCATATGAGCCTGATTGATATAGTTGAGCACTGCGGACTTCAGGCCACTGAAGCTGAAGTCATAGGCTGATTCTGCCACCTTTGCCCTTGGAAATTCTATAGCGTCAGGGTTGCCCTCCTTCGCCTTACGATCTATCTTCGGTCCTCCCGGGTAACCCAGTCCTATAGCCCTTGCTACCTTGTCAAATGCCTCTCCTGCCGCATCATCCCTGGTTATTCCCAGTATCTCAAACTTGCCGTAATCGACTACCTTTACAAGATGTGTGTGACCTCCTGACACGACAAGGCACATGAACGGAGGCTCAAGCTCCTTGTTCTCTATATAGTTCGCTGCTATATGACCTTCTATATGATGCACACCAACAAGTGGTATATCTTTTGCAAATGCTATGGCCTTGGCTGCTCCCACGCCAACGAGAAGAGCACCAACAAGCCCCGGTCCATATGTGACTGCAACCGCATCTATGTCATCCAGTGTGCACTCTGCCTCTTTGAGCGCCTGTCTTATGACCTGTGTAATCTTCTCTATGTGCTTTCGCGAAGCTATCTCCGGCACAACACCTCCATAAAGTGTATGGATATCTATCTGTGAATATATTATATTTGACAGTACGTTTCTTCCATTCACAACAACCGCTGCGGATGTCTCATCACATGAGGATTCTATAGCCAGTATCTTTACATCTTTCTCCATAATTCATCTCACCTTTGTCGATCTATTCTACTCCTCCGAAAACTTGAGCGTTGTTGTCGTCCTGTCCTTTGCTGCAATAGTTCTCGGGAATATCTCTCTTATCTCATCCATAAACACCGCCGGTTTTGCCATCGACGGACTGTAATGTGTAAGCCACATCTCCCCCACATCTGCCTTTGCCGCTATGGCCGCAGCCTCCTGCATCATCATATGCTTATGCTCTATGGCTTTTATCTCTTTCTCCTTTTCGCCGTACATGCCCTCGCATATGAACAAATCTGATCCGGCTGCATACTTCTCTATAAGGGGGGTCGGTCTGGTATCTGTGCAGTATGTGAGCTTCAGGCCCTTGCGGTCAGGACCAAGCACCATATCAGGAGTATATATGTGTCCATCCTCCTCGTATGTGTTGCCCTTCTGCAGGCCATTCCAGTATTTCATCGGAATCTCGTTCTCTCTAGCTCTGTCCACGCTGAATTTTCCTGTTCTTGGAAGTGAAAGGGAATATCCATAACATGTCACATTGTGATTCACCCTGAATGCATCCACCCTGAGATCCTCCCACATAAAGCTCTCCTCAGCCTCCGAGAGCTCCTGGAACCTGATCTCAAACGGAAGCTCAGGCGCTATAACCCTGAGGGAATTGACTACCTTCTCAAGTCTCTTTGGGCCAACCATAAGAAGTGGCTCCGTTCTCTCGGCATTGCCTATCGTGAGCAGCAGCCCCGGCAATCCGCTTATATGATCTGCATGAAAATGTGTGAAGCAGATCACATCTATCTGCTTAAAGCCTATCATGCCCTGCTGACGCATTGAGGTCTGGGTTCCCTCTCCGCAGTCTATCAGCATCTCGTGTCCGTTATATCTGACCACGAGAGATGTAAGTGCCCTGTATGGCAGCGGCATCATCCCTCCGGTCCCCAAAAGACATACGTCTATCATCTTCTATCTCCATTTCTAAGGCAGAGTCTATATGCATACTCTATGCATACTCTGTCACATCATCTATCCTTGGAGGTATGACACATTCATTTACAAGTCTGTCGTAACAGTCCTCACACATCCTGAGTGTGTATTTTCTGCCATCCTTGCGCGAGAAATATCCCCACTCCTTCTGAATAAGGACGTAATCCTCCTTGTTATGCATATCTCCAAATACAATTATCCTTCCACACCTATTACATCTGATCTCACTCATATTTATCTCCTGTCCGACTGCATGCAGCCCTGTTATGAGTCTGATTATAAGCCAGATCCTTCACAGAATATACCGACAATGTTTTCCAGCCGTGCAAATGTGGTCTCCACGCACTGTATATTCTGCATATATCTATTACTACAACTGTTTTTGCATAACCAGACCATCCTCCACCGGTGAGTCGTAGTATTTTTTTCTTGTAGAAATTTTTATAAATCCAAACTGCTCATACATAGCTATCGCAGCAGCGTTGGATTCCCTGACTTCCAGAAATATGCTCTGCACATTCCTGTCCTTGCAGTCATCTATCATGGCTTCCATCAGCTTACAGCCGATGCCACGACGTCTTGATCCGGCATCCACTGCTACCCTGAGCAGATCTGCACTGTCACACACCGCCGAATATATGATATAGCCGGCGATTTTTCCTTCAGAAGTCTCAAGGATCTTGACATGATCGTATGTCCCCTGTATAGATGAGGACACCATCTCCTCATTCCACGGATGCGAAAACACCGCCATCTCAAGTGCAGCTATCCCGGCCAGGTCTTTCATATCTGCCAGTCTCGGGCGTACATGGGAAAAGCAGCTATTCATGTCCATCATTCTCCAGTTTTTCCTTTTCAGCTCTCTCCCGCTCTGCCTGTGACTGTCTGAGATATTCAGGGGCAAATGTATCCCCCTCCTCATACTGTCCGGCTGCATATCTCACCCGGGCTGCGGCTGCCACCGAGCCAGCTCTCTGCTTATTCATGTGTGCCGGAGCAAATGCGTAGTCTGCCGTCATCTTCTCTTTTAAAACATCAGCATACACATCTATTCCATCTCCCACAAATATAACCTTTTCCCCTCTCTCATTGAGCTGGTCTATAAGGTCAGCAATATCCATAGGAGTCTGATCCATTATCGTCTCAAGCCTGTCATCACTGTTAAAACTGTAAAGTCCCGTATACACCTGTTTTCTTCTCGCGTCCATGATAGGGCAGATAAGTCTGTCAGTTCCCCACACATTGTATGCAAGCCCCTCAAGTGTCGGCACCGCAATAACCGGTATATTCCATGCAAGTGCAAGTCCCTTGACCGTCGCTGAGCCTATCCTGAGTCCTGTAAATGATCCCGGTCCGGCAGCAACAGCCAGCGCATCAAAGCTCTCTTTGTCCGTCTCTGTCATCTTCACGATCTCTTCCAGCATAGGAAGCAGTGTCTGGGAATGTGTCTTCTTGTAGTTGGTTGTATATTCAGCTATCAAATTATTGTTCTCGACTATGGCAACGCTCGCCACAAGTCCTGAGCTGTCAAATGCTAAGATCTTCATATCTGATCATGCCTCTCTTCTATCGTAATACGCCTGTAATCAAGGCCCTTTGAAAGGTCCTTCTCTATATCGATTCTGGTGTATGTGCCAGGTAATATCTCCTCAATGAGGTTAGCCCACTCTATAAGACATACTCCATCTCCATACACCATCTCATTGTAGCCTATCTCATCCATCTCGTCCACATCGCCGATCCTGTACACGTCAAAATGATACAGAGGCAATCTGCCCTCGTCATACTCCTTCACAATAGTGAAAGTAGGGCTGTTCACCACTTCAGTGATTCCAAGTCCAGCTGCCACCCCCTGGGATATTATCGTCTTGCCAACTCCCAGATCTCCATATATACAGTACACCTGGCCAGGAGCTGCATTCTGTCCAAGCTGCACTCCTGCATTGTAGGTTTCTTCCTTGCTATTACTCTCTATGACCATATTCTCTCCTGTCTGTCATACATATGTGTTCTCTCCGGTATTCCGGAACTATTCTGTTACTTCTAAAGATTGAGCGTGATCTTCCTGCCTTTTGCTTCAAATGGTCTGTATGCAACACCAGCCATGTCAAACATTTTCTTGGAGGCTATGGTGCTCTCTGTCATCGCATACTTGTCTGACATATACACTACTTCCTTTATACCGCACTGAATAATAGCTTTGGCACATTCATTGCACGGGAACAGAGTAGAATATATGATCGCATCCTTGAGATTGCCGCCTCTGTAATTAAGAATAGAGTTCAGCTCCGCGTGGCATACATAGAAATATTTGTTGTCAAGCGGGGCTCCAGACTTTCCCCACGGCATTGTGTCATCGTCGCATCCTGCCGGCATACCATTATATCCCATGGACAGAATTCTGTTGTTCTTGTCCACTATACACGCGCCAACCTGCGTTGACGGGTCTTTGCTTCTCTCTGCCGACATCATCGCAATGCCCATAAAATACTGATCCCACGATATGTAATCTGTTCTCTTCATACCCTGACTCCTTTCAACTTCTTTTATGTTCCCCTTATCTACGGGTGCAGACGCATGAAAGGCGCTCCGCGCTGCGTCTGCTTCATCATAAGGAATCCCCCGCCTTAACGGCGGTTCCCCCTTATGATAATATAAGCCGGAGTTTCCCCCGGCGTATATTGTAAGGTCCTGCAGAACAGAACTTCATATGATTCTGTTAGAATTAACGATCGCCGAGTGCGAACTTGTCATGGATCGCGTTCATTGCACGCTCTGTATACTGCTCGTCGATGAGAACTGTAACTCTGATCTCTGATGTTGAGATCATTCTGATGTTGATATTCTCATCATAGAGAGCCTCGAACATCTTGGCTGCAACACCTGCATTTGACTGCATTCCTGCACCAACGATAGAAACCTTTGCAACATTCTTGTTGACATCTATGCTCTCAAACTTGCCTATGTTGTTCTTGATGATCTCCTCTGCTTTGTCTGCATTCTCATCACTACATGTGAATGTAATATCCTTTGTTCCATGTCTTCCTACTGACTGCAGTATCATATCTATATTGATGTCATTCTTTGCAAGCAGGTTGAAAAGCTTGAATGCAACACCCGGTGTGTCCTCTAATCCTACAACTGCCACTCTCGCTGAATCTGCATCCGCTGCAACTCCACTAACTAACATCTTCTCCATTCCAGTATCCTCCTTAACTATTGTACCCTCTGAAAAATTGAGACTTGAACGAACAACCAGCTGAACGCCGAACTTCTTTGCAAGCTCAACTGAACGGTTGTGCAGAACGCCTGCTCCAAGTGTAGCAAGCTCAAGCATCTCATCGTATGTTATCGTATCCAGCTTACGTGCGGTCTTTACCTTACGTGGATCTGCTGTATATACTCCATCCACATCTGTGTATATCTCACACGCATCAGCGTTAAGTGCCGCTGCAAGTGCAACAGCCGTTGTATCTGAACCACCACGACCAAGAGTTGTGTAATCGTCATACTTGTTAATTCCCTGGAATCCTGTGACAATAACTATCTTTCTCTGCTCCAGCTCATGTCTTATTCTCTCAACATCGATTCTCTTCAGACGCGCATTGCCATACACTGAAGTTGTATGCATTGCCACCTGGAATGCATTCAGAGAGATTGCAGGAACTTTAAGAGCATTCATAGCCATAGCCATAAGCGATACGGACATCTGTTCACCTATTGTAAAAAGCATATCCATCTCTCTCTTAGGTGGATTCTCATTTACCTGCTTAGCCATATCTATCAGCTCATCTGTGTATTTACCCATCGCAGACAGAACTACGACTACGTCGTTCCCCCTCTGCCAGTCCTCAATACATCTTTTGGCCACGTTAAAGATTCTTTCGGTATTTCCAACAGAAGTACCACCAAACTTCTTTACTATTAACATATTGTCCTCCTGATCGCTCATTTGAAAATTTGTATATTTAACTCTTCACCGGAGCGGTCCGGTAAAAAGAAATAAGCCTTTTGTAAAATACCGCAATTCCACTAGGATTGCAAGGTCATTGAATAATATTGTACTAATCCAGCACTCTAAGAGCACTCTTGACACCAATCTTATTGCAACGTGCCTCAAATTCACCCTCTGTGATCACTGCTGTAACAAATGCCTTTTCATCGAGATCAGAATCGACATACTCAACATCACCAAATACCGCCTTGATGGCAGCCTCATCCTTCTCATCTGTTCTGACAAAGAATCTGCTCTCTGAGTCCGCAAATGTACCCATCTCAAGTTCTTCGTCCTCCCATATGATAGGAACATGTCTTCCCGCATTCTTCACTGCATCAATAACGTCTGATACAACCGCAGACGCTGTTGGAAGCTTTCCGGCGCCCTTGCCGTAGAACATTACGTCGTCAAGTGCATTACCATGTACAAGTATGCCATTGTATACATCATCTATCTTTGCCAGCGGATTGTCATGTGGAAGCATGACCGGGGCAACATATGAATATAGCTTGCCGTCTGTTTTTCTGGTTGTTCCGACAAGTTTTACAGAATAGCCCATCTTATCCGCATACTTGAAATCATCTGTTGTTATCCTGGTTATTCCCTCCATATGTATCCTGTTGTAATCCAGGTTCTTGCCATATACGAGAGATGTAAGTATAGCTATCTTTCTACACGCATCGCCACCCTCTACATCAGCCTCAGGATTGCGCTCCGCATATCCGAGCTCCTGTGCCTGCTTCAGCACTGTCGCATAGTCAGCCCCCTCTTTATCCATCTTGGTTAGGATGTAATTCGTTGTACCATTGAGTATTCCTGTGATCTCCGTAACATCATCCGCAGTTATGGATGTGTTAAGTGGTCTTATAACAGGAATTCCACCGCCTGCTGATGCTTCAAAGAAGAAATTGATATCGCCCTCTCTGGCAATCTTTATAAGCTCAGGTCCATGAACGGCCACAAGCTCCTTGTTGGAGGTTGCCACACTCTTGCCGGCAAGCAGACACTTCTTGACAAATGTATATGCAGGCTCAACACCTCCCATAACCTCCACAACGACGCTTATATCATCGTCGTTAAGTATATCTTCAAAATCATGGGTGAGAATGTTCTCGACAGGATCCCCAGGAAACTCCCTGAGATCAAGCACTCTCTTAACGTTTATCTCCTGTCCAGCTCTCTTGTTAACAATATCATGGTTGGTGTTAATCACTTCCACAACTCCTGAACCCACTGTACCATAACCTAATACTGCTATATTCACCATGTTTTTATCTCCTTCTTATCTCCTTTTTCTGCATAATAATGCAAGTTTAGTACGTCATTACTTTATCAGTATAAAGCGTCATTGTCAAAGACTAATTTCTTATCATCAAATGACTCTCATGTGCTGCTACACCTCAACCTTATTCACCCATTTGAGATAGGCTGTCATAAATCCATCAAGATCTCCATCGAGAACCGCCGATACATTTGAATTCTCATAGGATGTGCGTTTATCCTTGACCATGGTATACGGCTGGAGCACATACGATCTTATCTGACTTCCAAAACCATTGTCAGTTACCTCTCCGCGGATGTCCGAAATCTTCTCCAGATTCTCCTGTTTCTTCAAAAGATAAAGTTTGGACTTCAGCATCTGCATAGCCTTATTCTTGTTCATGAGCTGTGATCTCTCATTCTGGCATTGAACAACTATACCGGTAGGATAATGTGTGATTCTGATGGCCGATGATGTCTTATTGATATGCTGGCCACCTGCGCCGCTCGATCTGTAGGTATCTATCCTTATATCTTCATCCCTGATCTCTATCTCCAAATCCTGCTCTATATCCGGTATGACATCACAGGATGCAAACGAAGTCATTCTCTTGCCGGCCGAATTGAATGGTGATATTCTGACCAGTCTGTGCACTCCCTTCTCTGACTTGAGATATCCGTACGCATGCTGTCCATTTATCTGGATGGTCACAGACTTTATACCAGCCTCATCGCCCTCAAGGAAATCGAGCACCTCAACACTCATGCCGTGCTTTTCTGCCCATCTGGTATACATTCTGTACAACATACTCGCCCAGTCGCAGGACTCCGTTCCGCCCTCTCCTGAATGGAGTGTGAGTACCGCATTACAGTCATCAAACTCGTCAGTGAAGAGAAGATTTATCCTATACTCCTCAAATTCCTTCGTAAATATATCTATCTGCTCCCCTATCTCAGGCACAAGACTCGGATCATTCTCCTCCTCCGCCATCAGGATCAGTGTATCTATATCCACATAGTCATTCTCAAGCTTCTTATAGTTGTCAACCAGATCCTGAAGTCCCTTCAGTTCCTTCGATACCTCACGGGATCTGTCGATATCATCCCAGAAATCCGGCTGTTCCATCTCATAATTAAGCTTTGCTATTCTGTCTGTCTTGTTTTCAATGTCAAGGGATGACTTGACCTCCCCCAAGGGATCCCTATAGGAGGCCATCGTCGCCCTGAACTCATCCAATTCTATCACTTGGTTTCTCCTGTATCACGTATTTATGCGTTCTTACCGCAGCAGTTCTTATACTTCAGACCGCTTCCGCATGGACAGAGATCATTTCTGCCTATCTTCTTGGCTTTCTTTACAGGTCCCCTTGACACTGTGTCATCCTTATTGGTTCCTGTAACCTTATTCACCTCTTCACGCTCAATCTTCTGCTCAACCTTTATTCTGAGAAGAAGCTTTACGGTATCCTCACGGATCGCTGCTGTCATGTCATTGAACATGTCATATCCTGCGAATTTGTATTCTACAACAGGATCTCTCTGGCCAAGTGATCTAAGTCCGATTCCCTGTCTCAGATTATCCATGTCGTCGATATGATCTGTCCACTTTCTATCTATAGTCTTGAGGAGTATAACTCGCTCGATCTCTCTCATCTGATCAGGATCACCAATCTCTTCCTCCTTGGCAGCATAGAGCTCAAGAGCTTCATTGTACAGTCTATCCTTCAGCTCGCTGATATCTGCCTTTTTGATCTCCTCTTCGGTAAGTGTAACCGGCTCAGCAAATGGAACTATGCCCCTTATCATGTCATCCAGCTCTACCTGATTCCAATCCTCAGGTGCTGTCTCTGATGAGCATACCTGATCTACTGCTGCATTTATATCATCCTTTATCATCTTGAGGATAACCTCGTGCATGTTCTCGCCGTCAAGAACTCGTCTACGCTCCTTGTAAATGATCTCTCTCTGCTCGTTGTTAACACGGTCATACTCAAGAAGATTCTTTCTTATGGCAAAGTTGTTACCCTCGATCTTCTTCTGTGCCTTCTCTACGAAGTTGGAAATAGTCTTATGCTCTATCTCCTCGCCCTCAGGTATCTTAAGGGTATCGTACACTGACATAACTCTCTCTGATCCGAAAAGTCTCATCAGATCATCTTCCAGTGACAGATAGAACTTTGACTCTCCCGGATCTCCCTGTCGTCCTGAACGTCCACGGAGCTGATTATCGATACGTCTGCTCTCGTGCCTCTCTGTACCGATGATCCTGAGTCCTCCGAGCTCTGCAACACCCTCGCCGAGCTTGATATCAGTACCACGTCCTGCCATGTTAGTCGCGATGGTTACCGCATTCTTCTGTCCAGCATCCGCAACTATCTCAGCCTCAAGCTCGTGGAACTTGGCATTGAGCACCTTGTGAGGTATCTTTCTCTTGGACAGCATATGACTGAGTTCCTCTGATGCGTCGATATTGATCGTACCGACAAGCACCGGCTGTCCCTTTCTGTAACTTATATTAATCTGCTCAACGATCGCATTGAGCTTTTCTTTCTTAGTCTTAAATATAGAATCCGGCTGATCTATTCTCTGTATAGGTCTGTTCGTAGGAATGACAACAACGTCCATTCCATAGATCTCTCTGAACTCCTCTTCCTCTGTCTGGGCTGTACCTGTCATACCTGCCTTCTTGTCAAACATGTTGAAGAAGTTCTGGAATGTGATCGTTGCAAGAGTCTTGCTCTCTCTCTTGACCTTTACATTCTCCTTTGCCTCTATAGCCTGATGCAGACCATCTGAGAATCTACGTCCGGGCATGATACGTCCGGTAAACTCATCAACGATGAGTACCTCATCATCCTTCACCACATAATCTCTGTCTCTGAACATGAGGTTATGTGCACGGAGTGCCAAGATGATATTGTGCTGGATCTCCATGTTCTCAGGGTCTGAGAGGTTGTCAATATGGAAGAACTGCTCTACCATCTTCACACCATTTGCAGTGAGCATGACGTACTTGTCCTTCTCATTTACAAGGAAATCTCCATCCTCCTCTATCTCTGTCTTCATGAGCATATCCATCTTGGATATCTCTCCATCACCCTCACCTCGCTTCATCTGTCTCGCAAGGTAATCACACATCTTGTAGAGCTCTGTGGACTTGCCGCTCTGACCGGATATGATAAGAGGAGTACGTGCCTCATCGATAAGGACTGAATCCACCTCATCGATTACACAGTAGTGAAGATCTCTCAGAACAAGCTTCTCCTTGTAGATTACCATGTTATCTCTCAGGTAATCGAAACCGAGCTCGTTGTTGGTAACATATGTAATATCGCAGTTATACGCCTCACGTCTCTCGTCTGTTGTGGAACTGTTGAGTATGATTCCGACCTTAAGTCCGAGGAATTCATGCACCTGCCCCATCCATTCAGCATCTCGCTTTGCCAGGTAGTCGTTGACAGTTACAACATGGACACCCTTTCCTTCAAGGGCATTCAGATAAGCAGGAAGTGTTGATACAAGTGTCTTTCCTTCTCCCGTTCTCATCTCTGCGATTCTTCCCTGATGGAGAACTATTCCTCCTATGAGCTGTACCCTGTAATGCTTCATTCCAAGTACACGGTATGCAGCCTCTCTCACAACCGCAAATGCTTCTACCAATATATCGTCTAACGTCTCGCCGGCAGCAAGTCTGTCCTTAAACTCCTGTGTCTTGCCCCTCAGCTCTTCATCTGAAAGTGCCTGCATCTTCTCGTCGAGTGCCTCTATCGCATCAACTATAGGATTGATCTTTTTCAATTCCTTCTCGCTGTGCGTTCCAAATATTTTCTCAAACAAACCCATGTTGTTTTTGACCTCCTAGCTATCGTTATTCAGGGTACATTCTAACATCATATGACATTTATATCAAGCAAAAAGGAGACCTTCTATAACCGAAAGTCTCCTTTAAAATACTATATTCAATTATCATCGGCACTTATATTAACTGTGCCTTTGCCAATATCTGATCTTAATATTCAGGCTCGATGATTCCGTATGTGCCGCCCTTTCTCTTGTATACGACATTGACCTCATCTGACTCTGCATTCCTGAATACATAGAAATTATGTCCAAGCAGATCCATCTGGATACATGCATCCTCTGGATACATAGGTTTTACTTCGAACTTCTTAGTTCTCACGATCTTGATATCGTCATCATCCTCAACGTCCTCGTCGACAAATGCATCGTTCAGGTATGCTACATTCTGCTCCTTGTCAATGAGCTTCTTACGATGCTTGGTAACCTGTCTCTCAATAACCTCTACAACGAGATCGATCGAAACATACATGTCATCGCTCACCTGCTCGGCTCTGATAATATGTCCCTTCATAGGAATCGTTACCTCTATCTTCTGTCTATCTTTCTCAACGCTGAATGTGACCTGTGCGCCAGTATCAGCTGCAAAGTACTTCTCAAGCTTTGAGAGCTTGTCCTGTACTGCATTTCTAAGTCCTTCTGTAACTTCAATGTTCTTACCGCTGATTATGTAATTCATGATGCCCAACTCCTTCTTTTTTGGATATAATCCAAATTGATATGACTATTATACCACAACGAGTCTTTTTTTCAATATATTTGACGTATTTTTATGTGCATATTGACAACTTTATTTGTTTTCGCCGTCATGTTTTCGCCATTTTACACAAAAAGCGCACATGTATACCATGTGCGCTTCAATGTATTCATTATACCCTATTATATACAGCTTGTCTACTGTCCTATGATTCTGACTGCACAGAGCGGATCTCTGTAGAATGCAGAGGATATCTTGATACCGGTCTCCTCTGTGCTGGCATGTACTATCATTCCGTCTCCGATATATATAGCGCAGTGCTCTATAGAGCTGTCTCCATAGAAAAGTATGTCTCCAGGCTCAAGACTTGAAGTGTCTACTCTTGTTCCATACTGTGACTGTGCTCCCGCTGAGTGTGGAAGTGAATATCCAAACTGAGCGTATACAGCCATGACAAAGCCTGAACAGTCAGCTCCATCCGTAAGGCTCGATCCGCCATATACATATGGATTACCCACAAACTGTGTTGCAAAGTTCGCAAGGTCTATTCCTGTCTGGCCGCTCGGTGCCACTACATTGTTCTGTGAATCGTCTGAATCGCTGCTGTCAGATGATGTGTCGTCTGATGTATCCGATGACTGATCTGCAGAATCTGTATCCGGCTGATCTGGCGTGTAGGAATCATCCTCTGTGCTCTGGCTGTCATCTGATGCGTCCTCAGCTTCTGCCTCGTCTGCGCTCTCCTGTTCCTGTCTTGCCTGCTCCTCTGCCGCCTTTTCTTCCGCAGCCTTCGCATCAAGCTCTGCCTGGATCTGCTCCATGGACTTGGCAGTTGCAAATGCATATGTATCATCTACAAATTCAGTGCTGACATAACCATTCGTCTCGTCGTCAAGTGCTATCTGCACCCATTTGTCATCCTGTGATATGACATCAAAGCTCTGGCCTGATCCAACCTGTGTTATACAGTCGGAGTTCACATCAGCCTCTGTTCTTACATTGAGTGTCTCTGTATTGACAGTTACCTGCTTCGGACAGTTCGCCTCGGCATAGGCTCCCGCATCATCTCCAAAAAGAAGCAGGTCATTCCTTATGTATCCTGTACAGTCACCTGATGTGACCTTGGTCCACTCCTTGCCCTTCTTCTCTATGGTTGCTATTCCATTGTTCCCTATGATACCAACTACATCTGAATCAGTTCCGGCTCCCGATCTTATATTCACATAATCCTCGGTGACAACAAGACACTTATCCTTGAAATCAGGATATTTCACCTTGTTCTCTTCGCTTGTCTTGTCCTTCTTGGCCTCCGCAGCATTCTTTCCTGCGGATGCTGTAGTCTTCTGTGCATCTGTGGACGTTGCCGCCTTTGCAGCATCGCCTGCGTTTTTATCATTGCCCGCAAGGGTGTTAGCATATCTGTCAAATGCAGATGAAATACCTACAGTTGAATCGCTGTATATCTGTCCCGCGCTCACCGTTCCTATGGAAGTGGTGATCATCATTCCTGCCGCTGCAGCAACAACTATAGTCTTCTTAAATGACTTTGCTTTAGACATTATAAAAAACCTCCTGTGCTGATCTTAACGCAACAATTATTACATCTTTGTTACAAATCTATTGTAGTATAGCAATAATGATTACATTTGTCAACACAGGAGGCGTTGTTTTATACGTTTGTATTTATTTTTTGTTACATATTTGTTACATGTACTAGTTTGAAATTACAACTCCATCCTCGCCATTTACAGTAACTATAGAGCCCGACTTAAGGATCTTAGTCGCGTTCTGTGCACCCAGGATAACAGGTATGTCACGGCTGAGTCCGACTATGGCAGCATGTGAATTGCCCCCGTTCTTCTCACACACGATCGCAGATGCAGTCTTGAGCTGATCCATGATCCTGTTGCTGGTCTCATTTATGACGATTATGTCTCCATCCTTATAGTTCTTGATGAGCTCATCCTCTGACTCGCATACACAGAGCGGTGCGGTTGCAGATCTCTCATTTATAGAGAAGCCCTTTACAAGGATATGTCCTACAACGTGTACCTTTATCAGGTTTGTCGTGCCGGTCACACCAAGTGGGACTCCGGCGGTGATTACAGTCACCTCACCGTCCTTAACATAGCCGTGCTTCTTTGCCGCATCAACAGCATGCTCGAAGAGATCGTCAGTGTTGTTCTCCTCACCTATAAGAAGAGGCTGAACTCCCCATGAAAGATTGATCTGTCTGGCAACCTTCTTAACAGGGGTACATCCGATGATCGGACATTTGGGTCTGTACTTTGAGAGCATTCTCGCTGTCTTTCCTGACTTTGTAACAGTGATGATGGCTGCCGCTGCAAGGTCTATGGCCGTTGTACATGTCGCATGTGATATAGCACTCGTTATATCAGGATTCTGCACCGCATCCCTGTTGAAGAATCTCTTGTTGTAATCTATGTCTCGCTCTGCTCTCTCTGCGATGGTCTTCATGGTGTGAAGAGCCTCAACCGGATACTTGCCCGCTGCGGTCTCTCCTGAGAGCATGATTGCACTTGTTCCGTCATATATGGCATTTGCAACATCTGTCGCCTCTGCTCTGGTAGGTCTTGGATGTATCATCATGGAGTCAAGCATCTGTGTAGCTGTTATGACCTGCTTGTCCGCATTGTATACCTTCTTGATGATCATCTTCTGGATGATAGGCACATCCTCAAGAGGTATCTCAACACCCATATCTCCTCTTGCGACCATGATTCCATCGGACACTCTGATTATGTCGTCTATATTGTCAACGCCCTGCATATTCTCAATCTTGGCGATGATATTGATATTGTCACACTCATACTCGTCAAGGATCTTCCTGATCTCAAGTATATCGTCGGCTGATCTTACAAATGATGCAGCGATGAAATCGAAATCATTCTCAATACCAAAGATTATATCCGCCCTGTCTACATCGCTTATGTATGGCATGGTGAGGTTAACTCTTGGAACATTTACACCCTTGTGGTTTGATACAGGTCCGCCATTCTCCACGCGGCACACGATATCTTTATCAGTAACCTTCTCTATCTTCATATTTATAAGGCCGTCATCGATGAGTATGGTATCTCCCGGCTTGACATCGTTCACAAGATTCTTGTATGTAATGGATACCTTTGCCTGGTCGCCCACCACATCCTCTGTCGTCAGTGTAAATGTCTGTCCTTCTACGAGTTCAACCTTGCCCTCCTTGAAGTCCCCAACCCTTATCTCCGGGCCCTTAGTATCAAGCAGTGTTGCAACCGGAAGTCCAAGCTCCTCACGAAGCTTCTCCACTCTGTCCTTGTTCTTCCTGTGCTGGGCATGATCACCATGAGAAAAATTGAATCTGGCAACATCCATACCCTCGATCATGAGCTTTCTGAGCACCTCATCATCGTCCGTCGCCGGTCCCAATGTACAAATTATCTTTGTCTTTCTCAAATTCATATGAATACTCCTCCTACTGTTTTATATATTGTATTTGAATGTGTTCTATAATTATTTACCTTTGCTCATACTGGGCAAATTCCTGCGCCAGATCATTCTGTTCTACCTGTGCCGGACCTTCCTGTGGATCGTCATCCGGGGTATTCTTATGATACTGCGATACAGCGGCAAATATGTATATCACAGATATGAAAAGCGCCAGCATCCCCATCGTTCTCTTCGCCGGCCATATGTATGTTGCAATGACCATCATGAGGAAATACCATAATAACCTTATATATATGGCAGATTTGTAAATAGTGCCAAATGATACCTCTATCTTCTTCATGGATGCCGCTATCAGTCCCGCTACCGTTATGAGCAGTGACCAGAACAACGTGAGCACAAATCCAACAATTATCTGAAATACCCATGCAAGCACAAGCACTGGTGTGTCGAGCTTATTTATGAGATCGATCACATCCTGCTTTGTAACAGCCTTGAATCCATATGTCTCATTCAGGGATTCATATATATCCTTACATCTTATGATCTGTGTTCTTCCTGAGTTATATGTGAGTATCTCATCCGCTGATATGATGAATACGGTACGATACCCGCCGTCTGCAGCAAGGTCTCTTGCAACAGCTTCATCCACTTTCGTCTTCGATGTGTCGATCTTTATGTAGGACATGTTCTCATCATCCGACCAGTCGAATGTCCCATCGTAGTAAAAACCATCTCCGGTCAGTGAAAAATCCTCCATATTCCGGTCTATCCTGTCCGCAAACCTTCCGCCGCCAAACAACTGGTTATATGGAATAAAGAATATCACCAGATAAGTCAGTGTGCTCATGATAAATGTTATCAGCATCGCCGATGACATCCGTCCAAATCGTCCATTTCTGTAATAAGCTTCCGGTTTTACGACACCTACGAACATGTTCTTCAGCGCGCCTAAAAATCCAACTCTTTTTTTATCATCCAACAGTTATTGTCCTCCAAATTTCATATGCCTGCTAATTATAACATAGACTTTATGTATTTAATATGAAAAACATCAACCTTTACCGACTTTTTTCTTGTTTTTCATTCAGGCTTTATGTTTTAGCTGGATTTTAATAAGCATTTTGTAATATATTCGTAACAAATCAGTGCAGTTTTATTGACTTTTCATAGCGTACATTATATTATGTAAACTGTGCTAAAAACTTTTTACAAAACGGGAGGAATTCATGATTATCAGAAAATTTACCAGGATAATTCTGGGCGCTGCTCTGGGTATAAGTGTATTCGCATTTGCCGGCAACGTGCCCGAAACAGCCTATGCCGCAGACATGTCCGACATAAGCGTTACATCGACGAGGGAGGATGTACAGCAGGTGGTGGACGATGGAAACTTCCACTACACAGAGCTGGACGGTACAGAGATCGATCACATATACGAGTTGTATAATAATGATCCCGAAACCATCAAACAGCTCCAGCGTCAATCCGATTACAACGCCACCGGCGATATAGCTACGCTGAGTGCCAGATATACCCACTCTTCTATGTTCGATGGCTACAAAGTCATCAAGGGCATAGACGTATCCGAGTGGAACGGCGACAACATCAACTGGAAAAAGGTTAAAGCCGCAGGAATATCCTACGCATTCATACGTGTGGGCGGACGCTACTACGGTTCAGGAAAATATTTCATCGATTCTACATACAAGGATAATATCAAAAATGCACTGAATGCAGGTGTTGACGTGGGTGTGTACTTCTACTCACAGGCCATCAGCACATCGGAGGCCAAGACAGAAGCCAAATACACTACCGACCTGATCTCAGGCTACAACATAACTTATCCCGTTGTCATGGATTATGAATACGCATGGGAAGATGGAGGTCTGAGCGGTCGTCTGTACAACGCCCACCTTTCCAAGAGCGCAGCTACAAATGTCATAAAAGCATTCTGTGCGGCAGTTGAATCAAAGGGCTACGTAGGCATGATCTACGCCAGCAAGACTGTCATCACAGACGACATGAACGCATCTTCGATCGCACAGTCATATCCTATATGGAATGCCCAGTACAACGACACGGACACTCTCACAGTGAAACATTCATACTGGCAGTACAGCGACGTCGGCAAGGTGTCAGGAATCAGCAATGCAACTGATATGAATTTCAGATATGTCAAATCTCCTGCCGCGCCTTCATCTCTGACACAGTCAGCGTGCACAGACTCCACTATCACACTGACATGGACGAAGATCCCTGAGGTCTATGCTTACCAGATCGTGCGTTACGACAGCTCCGAAGATAAATACGTCTCCGTGGGAACTGCCAAGGGTGCCGGAACAACTACATTTACAGATAAGAATCTTCAGGACGGTAAAAAGTATACATACAAGGTACGCGGATATTACAAATTGAGCTCAGGAGCCATCTACGGAACCTACTCAGCAGAGTGTACCGGTATTACAATAGCTGATACCATAGAGAACTTTGCGGCTACAGTTACAGCGCCTACATCTGTAAAACTTTCATGGTCACCTATCCCTGCAGCAACAGGATACAGAGTATACAGAAGCAACGGTTCATCAGGCAGCTACGAGACGATTGCCACGACCAATTCTCCTGACGACTGCGACGTTACCGACAGCCAGCTCAATCCTGGCACAAAATATAACTACAAGGTACGCGCATACACAACAACTGATACCAACACCATCTGGCACGTTCTGTCAGATGCCAAGACCATAACCACCGACCCAGGCGAGGTTACAGGGCTCAAGATCACTTCAGCCTACACAAGCTCACTTACACTGAAGTGGAATAAGCAGGAAAATGTTGACGGATATATCGTATATGTATGGGAGCCATCCAATGCTACTTGGACAAGGCTTGCAAAGATCTCTTCCAAGTCTACTGACACATACACACACAAGGGACTTCCTCATTCAACCGAGTACAGCTACACGGTATGTGCATATTACAAGAAAAATGGAACATACCACTACACAGAGACAGCCAGCGCAGTGAGCGGATTTACCGGACCTGCTGTTCCTTCCCAGATCGCAACCGCATCAAGGACAGCCAAATCCGTGACCATAAGATGGACACAGATTTCTGATGCCACGGGCTACACGGTATACAAATATAATACGTCCAGCAAGTCATTTGAGCAGGTGGCACGTATCAGCGGAAGCAGCAACAGAACATACACATTTACAGGACTTAAAGCCGGAACAGAATACAAATTTGGAGTGAGAGCATACACAGAGCGGAATGGATTCACAGGCTTCAGTGACCGCAAGGATTTCAGCTCCTGCACTCTCCCGGCAACCTTTACATCATCCTTCAAATACACACCACTTGGATCGCAGAGATTCCTCCAGTGGTCAAAGCTGTCATACGCTGACGGCTACATCGTATACAAGTATGATCAGAAGGCAAACAAATACACAAGAGTTAAGAAGATAACATCCAACAAGACAAATTTCTGTTTTGTTCCTAACCTCAGAAGAGGCTACGGTTACCGTGTTCTTGCTTACATGAAGTACAACGGCAAGATATACTACGGAGCAATGTCAAATGCACCGGTCAAGAATACATCTCTTACCGGAACAATCACTGACAGCAGCGTAAACCTCCGTGCAAAAGCCGGAACAAACAGCAGAGTAGTCAGAACGCTTGCAAGGGGTTCAAAAGTCAAGATCTCCGGCTATGCAAAGTCTGGAAGATATATCTGGTATAAGGTCACATACACCAGAGGCTCCAGAAAATATACCGGCTATATAAGATCTGATTTCATACGTGTCAAGTAATTCTTATACTTACACAATTAAAATAGGGAAAAGCATACATACTTTGTATCTCCTGCTTTCCCCTATTTTTTTATATTTTTCTCAATATTTTTCTCACGCAGGCCTTTTATTAATAATATTTTAATAATCTTTTTGTAATATAATTGTAACATTTATATTAGGAGGCTTACATGAGAATAAAACGATTATCTAAACAACTTTTTATTATTTCCCTTGGAATATTTATACTGACTGCGGCAGATAATATCTTCCACTCTGCCACAGTATACGCGGCTGACACCTCCACCATCTCAACATCATCGACCAGATCTGAGGTCCAAGAGGTTGTGGATGAAGGTAACTTTGACTACACTCAGTTGACCGATGCCGAGATCGACCACATATATAGTATTTACGGCAACGATCCTGAGACGATAAGGCAGTTGCAAAAGCAGTCAGACAGCGCTAATCCTTATGGTGTTGCCACGCTCTCATCGACAACATATACACACGCATCCCAGTTCAAGAACTCCACTGTCATGAAGGGGATAGATGTATCGGAGTGGAACGGTTCCATCAACTGGAGCAAGGTAAAATCCAGCGGCGTTACATTTGCCTTTATCAGGGCTGGAGGAAGGTACTATGGTTCAGGTGCATATTTCGTCGACTCCAAATTTGCTGAGAATGTCAAGAATGCAACTGCGGCAGGGATTGATGTCGGAGCGTACTTCTACTCTCAGGCCATAAACGCCACCGAGGCCAGGCAGGAGGCGGCATACACCTTGAACATCGTATCCTCTTACAACCTTACACTTCCCATCGTCATGGACTACGAATACGCATGGGAGGGTGGACTGACCGGCAGGCTCTACAATGCGCACCTGTCCAAAAGCGCTGCCACCACGGTCATCAACACTTTTTGCAGTACAGTGGAAGCAAGTGGCTACGTGGGCATGCTGTATGCGAGCAAAAGTGTTATAACCGATGACATGAACATCACCAGTATAAACAACAAATACCCAATATGGAATGCGCAGTACAACGATTCAGACACGCTGACCGCCACTCATTCATATTGGCAGTACGATGACAACGGAACCGTCGCCGGAATAAGCTATCCGACGGATCTTGATTTCAAATATGTAAATACACCGGCAGCACCTACAAAACTCACATTTAAGTCATCGACCAGCTCATCCATAACCCTCACCTGGAATAAGGTTCCTGAGGTATATGGTTATCAGATAGTGCGTTACGATGAGGCCGAAGGAAAATATGTGTCGATTGGAACAACAAAGGGGGCCGGCACTCTGACCTACACTGATAACGGTCTCACCAGCGGTAAAAAATATACCTACATGGTGCGCGGATACCATAAATTAAATACCGGCACTGTATTCGGAGCTTACTCGCAAGAATATAGCTGCACCGCCATCTATGCAGAGGCTGTAACTGCATCGACAGATCCTGAACCTCCAATCTTCGATACCGCCCCGGACATGCCTGCCCAGGCCGCAATAGCAGACAGGACTTCCAGTTCCATTAATGTCCGCTGGAGCAAGATTTCCGGAGTCACAGGCTATTTCGTGTACAAATACAACACGTCCACTGGTAAATATGACAGAATTGCAAGATGCATAGGCGACGAATCCAGAAGTTATAACTTTACCGGACTTTCTCCCGCCACAACATACAAATTCGGCGTGAGGGCGTATTATGAATACAACGGTGTGATCATGTACAGCAACCGCCTGGAGTTCAGCAAATGTACAAAGCCACGAACCTTTACATCTTCATTTAAGTATACTCCTCTCGGTTCGTATCGCTGTCTGCACTGGCAGAAGCTTTCAAATGTATCCGGCTACATCATATACAAATATGATATTGCCCATAACAAATACACAAGAGTAAAGAAAATATTCTCTTACAAAACAACCAGTTGTATACTTCCTGCTTTGAAGAGCGGCTTCGGCTACAGGATTCTTGCATATAAGAATGTCAATGGTTCGATAGTATATGGCGACATTTCAAAAGCTCCCGCAAAAGCCAGCTCATTGAGCGGAACAGTCATTGACAGCCAGGTCCGTCTCAGGGCAGGGGCAGGAACCAACAAACGTATCATCCGGGAACTTGCCAGAGGATCAAAGGTCAAGATCAGCGGCTGCAAATATTCCGGCAAGAATGCGTGGTATAAGATCACTTACACCAAGGGCTCAAAGAAATACACCGGATATGTAAGATCCGATTTCATAAGAATAAACTAGTCTTAATTCAAACAACAAAATAGGCATCATACCTGATCAGGTATGACGCCTATTTTGTATCTATCATAATGATCGTCTGTTAGCGGAAACTATTTCACAACCTTGAATGAAGCCTTTACATAGCCATCTGCATAAAGCACAAGCTCTCTGCCATTGCTGCCCCACATGAGCTCTTCCTCTGCGTATGAAGGCTCTACAAACTTAACGTCAAGTCTCTTCAGGTCCTCGTGTGCACATGCTGCTGTGCGGAGGAGCAACATTCCCTGAACTACAGGATGGTCTGTGAGGTGGATCTTATTCTCGTCTCCTGTCTCCTTGCTGAATGCATAAACCTCTTCCTTTGTAAATGTGTGGAATGGCTTCTCGTCCTCATAATCCGTCTTCTCCACTCTCTTGATCTCCTTCTCCTTGTCTGATGCCTTTACGAGTGTGATGGTCATCTTCTCAACAGGAGTCTCTTCTCCCTCTACCTTTCCAAGGATAGAGAGTATGTACATGAATGCGTTCTCCTTAACATCACCATACTCATATGTGATGCTATCGGCAGCCTCTGCCTTCTCTCTGTCTACTGTGTAGGATATCTTGCCTATGAATGCGCCCTGATATGTGGATGCATCCATGTCTGTCATCTTTGTTCCAAGTCCCATGATCCTGTCATAAATCTTCATATAATTCTCCTTCTAAAACTTATTCTGCCTGTTATATTCTCTTATTTGCGTGCAGTTAATCCTTCTCATCCAATTGCCTTGCGCACGGAGCACCCACTAATGTCTATGAATGTTTTCTGTCCGTGACAAATCCGTTTCTTCTTATCATGTCAAAGTCAAGGTCAAATGATGTGCCATCGGTGGTCAGGAAGTCACCGCTTATGACCGCATTTGCCCCGGCTGCAAGTGCAGCCTCGCCGTTGTCCTCATATCTTCCTCTTCCGGCCGCAAGCCTTATCATGACTTTTGGCATGACAAATCTGTATACCGCTATCGTTCTGACGTACTCCTCCTCAGTGAGAGGTGTCTTGTCATAGAACGGCGTTCCCTCCCTCGGATTGAGGAGGTTCATCGGAACCGAATCCACGCCAAGCTCTCTGAGTTCAAATGCAAGTGCCACCCTGTCCTCAAGTGTCTCGCCCATGCCGAACAGACTGCCACTGCACACCATGAGTCCCGCATCCTTTGCAGCGCGTATTGCCGCCTTCTTCTGTTCCTGTGTGTGACTGGTACACACCTCCGGGAAATATGCCGGAGAGGTCTCAAGGTTGTTATGTATCATCGATAGTCCCGCACCCTTAAGCTTCGTGAAGTCCTCCTGATCCAGCAGGCCAAATGACGCGCATATGTTGATATCCACATTGTCGTGTATATCCTTGACCGTTTTCTCAGCAAGCTCGACCTCACGCTTTGAAAGTCTCCTGCCCTCAGCCACAAGGCAGTACCTGAAGCTTCCCTTGCCACAGTCAATCGATGCACCCTCAGTAACCGCTTCTTCACCCAGAAGATTTATCTCAGGTACATCCTTCTTCGCTATCCTGGACTGTGCACAGTATCTGCAGTTCTCTGTGCATCTGCCCTCCTTCACGCTTATGACCGAGCACACATCGCACCGGTCTCCGCAGAAATGCTCTCTTATCTCATTTGCTGAAGCCGCCAGTATATCCAGATCCTCATGTGCAAGCTTTAGAGCCTCATCATATGTGATCTCCGCTCCACCATTCAGCACGCGGTTCTTAAGCTCCTCTACATACTCTCTGCCCATATGATTCCTACCTCTTTTCTGTAAAGTTTCCAGTTTCATCTGGTCTTCAGCCCTTGTGTATGTTAATCACAGAATCTGCCGGATGCCTGCAGTGTCTACCGCCCATCTGACAGTTCATATGTATATATGGAAAGAGCCTGCCACCGGCAGGCTCCCCCATCTGTATATAACTCTCTATATCTTTCACAGATATTTAGTATCAGCTATTTATCTTGTGTTCTCTGTTATGTCTCCAAATGATCACATTAGGATTACAGCGCAGCCTTGATCTGCTTGTAGATACCCTCTGCATCAAGCTCGTACTTGTGAAGCAGTTCCTTTGCAGGGCCTGACTCACCAAATGTATCTCTCACACCGATCCTTGTCAGCTTTGTAGGACACTTCTCAGCAAGCACCTCTGCAACAGCACTTCCGAGACCACCTATGATGGAGTGCTCCTCAACTGTGAACACTCTTCCTGTCTTCTGAGCTGTCTCAGCGATGATATCCTCATCGATAGGCTTGATAGTGTGGATGTTGATGAGTTCAGCATCTATACCGTCAGCAGCGAGCATATCCACAGCCTTCACAGCCTCAGATACACAAAGTCCTGTAGCTATGATAGATATGTCCTTGCCGTCCTTGAGCTTAACCCCTTTGCCGATCTCAAACTTGTATGTGCTCTCATCATTGAGTACTGGAACTGCCAGTCTTCCGAATCTGAGATATACAGGTCCAACATACTCGTATGCAGCTTTCACTGCTGCTCTTGCCTCTACATCATCACATGGGTTAATGACAACCATGCCCGGGATCTCTCTCATGAGTGCGATATCCTCACAGCACTGATGTGTTGCTCCATCCTCACCTACTGAGATTCCTGCGTGGGTTGCACCGATCTTCACATTCAGATGTGGATATCCGATAGTATTTCTCACCTGCTCAAATGCACGTCCTGCAGCGAACATTGCAAATGAACTCATAAATGGAACATATCCGCATGTTGACATTCCGGCAGCTATTCCTGCCATGTTCGCCTCCGCGATGCCACAGTCAACGTGTCGCTCAGGATAAGCTTTCTTAAAAATAACTGTCTTGGTTGCCTCTGCAAGGTCTGCATCTAAAACAACAAGATCATCGTGCTCCTTTGCGATCTCTACTAAGGCATTGCCATAGCTCTCTCTGGTTGCGATTGCTTTATTCTCTATCATAATGCTGCAGCCTCCTTCTCAAGTTCTTCCATGGCGATCTTGTACTCTTCTTCATTCGGAGCCTTTCCATGCCAGCCGGCCTTGTCCTCCATGAATGATACACCCTTGCCCTTGATCGTGTGGGCGATGATCGCTGTAGGCTCACCCTTGTGGGACTTTGCCTCAGCAAATGCCCTGTCGATCTCGTCAAAGTCATTGCCATTGATATTGATAACATGGAAGTTGAATGCTTTGAACTTCTCATCTATAGGATATGGTGAACATACATCCTCAACCGTTCCGTCAATCTGAAGATTGTTGTTATCTACTATAACGCACAGATTGTCAAGCTTTCTATGTCCTGCGAACATAGCTGCCTCCCATATCTGTCCCTCCTGGATCTCTCCATCACCGCAGAGACAGTATGTTCTGTAATCCTTGCCCTGCATCTTGGCTGCAAGTGCCATACCTACTGCAACTGAGAGTCCCTGTCCCAGTGATCCTGATGACATGTCCACTCCTGGAGTGTGCTTCTTGTCAGGATGTCCCTGAAGGTAAGATCCAACATGTCTGAGTGTCTTTAAGTCTTCTATTGGGAAAAAGCCTTTTAACGCAAGTGCTGCGTAGTAGCCCGGAGCTGTGTGTCCCTTTGAGAGCACGAATCTGTCACGATTCTCGTCCTCAGGATTCTTAGGATCCACATTCATCTCCTCGAAATAAAGATAAGTAAACAGGTCTGCTGCTGATAATGAGCCGCCTGGATGTCCGCTCTTTGCATTGTATACACCTGTGACAATGCCCTTGCGAACTTCTACAGCTTTTTTCTGAAGTTCTAATTTGTTCATCTCATTCTCCTTTTAACTGGATACTGTATTTGTATCATACAGAGCCATTATAACATAATTTCTTCTATTTAGAAGTACGTTTTTACATGCATTTTTCAAGAAATATTACAAGGTTTTTTCAAGGTTATCTGTGCATTTCGACCAAATATACCTGCATGGGTGTCCGGCGGATCATTGTATTCACTTTGTCCGCCTCGCAGCGCACCTGTCCACGTATCAGCCACTGATCCACTCATACAGTATGCCTGCCATCTCCCTGACATAGTATGTCGGAAGCAGCCACCATGCAGTGCTTCCGGCTATGGATCCCGTCTCTATGCCCTGTTTGTCCGCTATACGCTTTGCCCTGTACTCGTGGAATTCATTTGTCACTATATTCATCTTGTCCGGCAGTCCGTTCTGTCTGATGATCTCAGCCGAAAACTTTATGTTCTCCCTTGTGGACGTGGACTTGTCTTCCATATATATTCTCTCCGGAGCAATTCCGTGCTCTGTAAGGTATTCATACATGCACTGAGCTTCCGACATGCTCTCATCTGCGCCCTGTCCACCGGATACAACGCATACGGCCTCCGGGTTCTCCTCAAGATAATCCTGTGCTGCTATAAGTCTCTCCCTCAGCATAAGGCTTGGTCCACCGCCTCTAACTGCGCATCCGAGCACTACGACTGTGGCATCCTGTTTAGGCTTTACATGAGCCGCATAGACCATGTGATAAGTGATGACCACAACAAGGGCAAGCGCAGCAGTGACAAGTGCAAGCACGAAACTTAAGCATATCTTTCCTGCTTTTTTATCCCAAAGCTTTCTGACAGATTTGTCTATCTTTGCCCTGAATACTCCATACAATGTGAGAAGTGCAAACACGCCTGTTCCCAGCAGGGTTCCTATATTCACATGGCAACCTCTGAACACCGGATATATGAACATCAGCATTCCCAGCACGCCTATTATACAGAATATAACTCTCCATATATGATATCCCCGTGTACGCACCGCCACACCATCTTTGTTTATTTCTTTACTCATATCTTCATGGCTCTTCTGAGTCATTTTATCTGTCATCTATTCTATCCTCCCTGTTTTTTCTCTTTTCAGCTTCTTAATACCATTCACACAGAATAACAGTGACATGACTGTTGCTATAGTCCAGCCTATCGGCCAGGCCAGCCATATTCCTGTGGCGGAACCTATAACTCTTGACAGCACTATCGCCAGCACCACTCTGAGTATCAGATCCGTAAACGTCGATGTCATGAATCTGCCCATCATGCCTGTTCCCCTTAGTATTCCATCAGCTACAAGTTTTGCCGATACTACAAAGTAGAACGGCGCCAGTATCCTGAGATACGTGACTCCCGTGTCAAGGGCAAGTCCTGTCCTGTTCTCCATAAATGGATACATGCCATAACGGCCAAAGAAGAAGTACAAAACCGCAAATGGTATGCATAGTCCCCATATGAGTTTTATTCCAGCTTTAAGTCCCTGTCCTATCCTGTCGATCTTACCCGCGCCAAGATTCTGTGCGGTATAGTTGGATATTCCATTTCCAAGTGTTGTAAATGACGTTATGACGAGATTGTTGAGCTTTACAGCCGCCGCATAGCCCGCTATGACAGAGGCTCCAAATCCATTGATGACGCTCTGAATAATTATATTTCCAACTGAGATAAAGCTCTGCTGAAGTATGCTCGGTATGGCTATGACTGCTATCTTGCCCAGCATGCTTCCCGAAAATACACGGACCTTCCCCTCAGTGCGAACTGCTGTCAGGCGTCTGAACACAACTATTATCGCAAGTACAGCGCTCACGCCCTGACAGATGAATGTAGCCCACGCAACTCCATTTACCCCCATCTCAAATGTCTTTACAAACAGTATATCAACGGCTATATTGGACACCGATGAGATGGCAAGGAATATGAACGGTGTTCTCGAGTCGCCCAGAGCAGAGAATATTCCTGTCGCTATGTTGTAGAAGAACAAAAATGGCACGCCCATTATGTATATGTTCAGATAAGTAAGCGAATCTCTCATCAGCTCATCCGGGGTATCAATAAGTGCCAGCAGTCTCTCTCCAAGCAGGAATCCAACCAGCATGAGAACCGCCACAAGTACCGCGCTTGCTATGAGAGTAGTCCAGACCGCAGTCTTCATCTCGCTGTATTTCTTTGCCCCGAACAGCTGGGATACTATGACCGAACAGCCTATATTGCATCCAAATGCAAATGCTATGAAAATAAGTGTTATCTCATAGCTGTTGCCGACCGCCGCCAGAGCATTTTCTCCTATGAACTGCCCCGCCACAAAGCTGTCCGCTATGTTGTAAAGCTGCTGAAATATTACACTTCCAAAAAGTGGAAGGCAGAATCTCCAAAGCACGGATTCAGGTCTTCCCACAGTAAGATCTTTGTTCACTTTTTTCCCTTCTTTTCTATAATTTACTCCTGTTTTCGGTTTTATTCTAAACTCGTTCACCCGGCATTACAATAGGCAAAATAGTAAACATCTTCGGCTGAACACCCGTTTTTTTGTACTTATTTCCATATATTTTTATGCATATAAAAACGACAGTACATGCCGAGATGGACATATACTGCCGGATCTTTTTATATTTTAAGTTTCTTGGTAATTACAGTATATCTATGTATTCCCCTGACAACGCCTTGTTCATCGATCTGACAGCACAGAATTTACCGCACATACTACACGTGTCGCTGTACTCGTCATCAGGCTTTCTGCTGTCCCTGATCTCCTTTGCAGTCTCAGGATCTATGGCACATGCAAACTGTGCATCCCAGTCGAGGACACGTCTCGCATCCGCCATCTTGTCATCTATATCCCTCGCTCCAGGTATCCCCTTTGCTATATCTGCCGCATGGGCTGCTATCTTGGATGCGACGATTCCCTGCCTGACATCGTCTACATTTGGCAGGGCAAGGTGCTCTGCAGGTGTGACGTAACAGAGGAATGCTGCGCCGTTCATGGCTGCGACCGCTCCGCCTATGGCACTTGTGATGTGATCGTATCCCGGTGCTATATCTGTGACAAGAGGTCCAAGTACGTAGAATGGTGCGCCCATACAGAGTGTCTTCTGAACTTCCATGTTGGCTGCAATCTGATTGAGTGGCACATGACCAGGGCCCTCAACCATAACCTGTACATTATGATCCCACGCGCGCTTTGTCAACTCTCCAAGTCTGACAAGCTCCTCTATCTGACATACATCCGTTGCGTCCGCAAGACATCCCGGACGACATGCATCTCCAAGTGATACCGTCACATCGTATTCCTCGCATATATCAAGGATCTGGTCAAAATACTCGTAGAACGGATTCTCATTGCCTGTCATGGTCATCCATGCAAATACAAGACTGCCGCCACGGCTGACTATATTCATCTTTCTCTTATGTTTCTTGATCTGTTCGATTGTCTTTCTTGTTATTCCGCAGTGGAGAGTCACAAAATCAACTCCATCCTCCGCATGAAGACGTACCACATCGATGAAATCCTGTGCAGTAAGAGTTGCGAGATCTCTCTGATAATGAATAACGCTGTCATATACCGGCACAGTTCCTATCATAGCCGGACACTCTGAAGTGAGCTTCTGTCTGAACGGCTGTGTGTTGCCGTGGCTTGACAGATCCATGATCGCCTCTGCTCCCATCTCGACAGCACTCATAACCTTCTGCATCTCGATACCATAATCCTTGCAGTCTCTTGACACACCGAGGTTGACATTGATCTTGGTCCTCAGCATGCTTCCAACTCCCTCTGGGTTTAAACATGTGTGCTTCTTGTTAGCTGGTATCGCTACCTTGCCCTCTCCTACCAGTTTCATCAGCGCCTCAGTGGACATATGCTCTTTCTCGGCAACTTTCTCGATCTCAGGAGTTACTATGCCTTTTCTTGCTGCGTCCATCTGTGTTGTGTAATTCCTCATCTGTTCCTCCAATCTGATCCGGCTTTATAAATCTGTTCCAGATCTAATATTTGTTTCTCTTACACTTTTATAGTGGCGGAAGGTGGTGCCCCCAATCAGCCACTTTAGGAACATCCCACTCACGTGGATTATTCCTTATGAAAAAAGAAAGAAGAGACGAGGGAATGCGTCTCTTCTTTCTTACATCATTATGTATGTATCAAACGTATCCCTACGGCGGCATTATCCGCATCAGGTTGTGGGTCGAAGCGTTCAGCCTCCTCTCAGCCGGCTAACTCGCCAGCTCCCCATATACTATCCAATTCTCTGACAACAAGTATACCGCTGTCAGATCGTAACATCAACATATTTTTCTGTGATGTTACACCATATGCTGCAACTCATTACTGATCTGCATCTTTTCTAAGGTCATAATAGTGCGGAATGATATCCTCGTAATGTCCATCCGGCATTCTGAAGCCTCCCGGGATAACGCCCAGCGGAGTAAAACCAATCCTTTTATACAGATGGAGTGCATGTACATTTGATGCTACTACGGCATTGAACTGGAGCACTCCAAAGCCTTTCTTCTTTGCCATGGAGATACAGTCAAGCACAAGCTTTTCTCCTATGTGTTCACCGCGGACGTCGCGTCTCACGGCATAGCTGGCGTTAGATATATGTCCGCATCTTCCCACGTTGTTCGGATGAAGTATGTAGAGTCCTACCACCTCACCACTCTCTGCGTTCTCGGCGATACCGGTATATGTCTGCTCTTTGAAAAATGCATCTCCTGATTCCGGTGTCAGGACTTCCTCCTGTGGAAATGCCACGCCATCATCCACAACCTGGTTCCAGATCTCTGATGCTGACTTTGCATCTGCTGCCATGTACTCTCTTATGTTTATATTCATCTATGCGTCCTCCTATTATGATAAGATTTCACTTATGTTCTATTTATTATTATATCGTTCTGTCTGGCAGCGCACTATGTATACATCAAAACAGTGTATATTGCCGATATTCAGCAATAATAATCAGATTATGGTGCTGACAGTTATGGGCATATAGCTGTCAGCACTTTAAACATTGTACTACTGTCTATTTATGTTGCAAATTGCACCTCCTTTATCTGCTACATATCCACAGCCTGCCTCACTTCTCTCTTTTTCCAGCTCACAAATCCATACATGTCGTTCACAAAGAATATGACGAAGTTTACAACTACAGGAATATATGACGGATTCTCAAAAGATGCGAGAACCCATAATACTATGAGTACTACATCATTTGCTGCATATCCCACCGCATAGTATGACGATCTCAGCATGGTGAGCGCAGCCGCCAGGAAACTTGTGACTATGGATATTGTGCTGAATACTATATTCGGCGTGTCAAGTATCATGAGTATATAGTAGAATACAACCGTTACAAGCACTGTGCTGACAGTGAGCCATATCACATGCCTGCGTGTCAGTTTCTGTATGGCTACCTCACTGCTGTTGCCCTCCGATGGATTCTTAAACCATGTTATGGCTGACCACACCGCCATCGGCATCGTCATCCCGAGGTAGGTTATCATCTCCCCCCAATAACGGAACCTGAAGGATATGATACCGTATAATATGCTGAATACGACCATCAATATCTGCGCCCACACATTTCCCTTTGCCGCAAATATAAGCGATGTCACACCTATGAGTGCCGCCGCAAGTGTGAGTATGTCCAGATCTGCAGTGAGAAGATTCGACACCAGCACTATAGCCAGGGAACTCAGCCAGATAAGCCATTCCCGCTTAGTCAGTTCTTTTATTGGATTGTACATTTCGATCTCTCCTTTTTATCGCCTATCTTTAGCAAACTCTTTTCTAGTTGCCTGAATTTTCAAACAATTCTATTGTTCAAGAAAGTCATTCATCTTCTAATTTCTCTCAGATTTTGACTATATTCTTTCCTGCCCATCTCTAAAGTCTTATTTTCTCCAAATCATCTGGCACATGCAGGTTGCCACTGTAATACCTTTTGCCCTCTGCCACGTACAATCCTTTTCTATGTGTTATATTTTTATCCTCTGTATGATATAGCAACAGATTCTGAACTTCAATCTTTTCTGCAAGTTCACAGGCATCCTTGACTGTTGAGTGATGTTTCTCGTATGGATCAAATATATCCGCCTCAGAATACAGGCAGAATGCCTCATGGAGCAGCCATTTGCTGCCTCTCGCATACTTCTCCTCACAATCATTGTAAGGCTCGTCTCCGCAGCACGTAATTTTCGCGCCATCACCCATATCCATACAGAATCCAAATTGCTTTGTCTTAGTTGAACCAGTATCAAAAAATGTGACCTTTTTGCCCATTATCTCTTTCGTATCGCCGTCATTCACCTCAACCAGATGAAGTCTGTCACCAATATATACTGTCTCCTTCTTATTAAGAAGTTGCATTGCCATCTCCCTAAGTAAAGCGATGACCTCGTCATGTCCGTATATAACGGCTTCGCCTTCATACGAACCTTTTTTCATATGCTGGCATATCATGCGGATCATCCACACCGCGCCGAGTATATGATCCATATGTTTATGCGTCACAAATATTGTCCTCATGTCCTGCCAGTTAAAACCCGCTTTCTTAAGCTGTGACAGTATGCCGTTACCACCGCCGCCATCCACTAGAAAATGTTCGTCTCCATCTGACAGCACAAAGCATGTATTATAACACTCTGTCACAAGTGCACTTCCTGTTCCAAGCATCGTTATGTCCATACACCCATTCTTCCTTTCCCAAATACTTAATTCGTATAATAAGCACCATCCGCAGACTCATATTAACCTGATTAACAGCTTACTTCTCCGGCTCCTTGCACACATCAACCCAGCCGGCAGCCCCAGATGCATCCTCAAGCTCAGAGATGGTGAGATTCACTGCACTGTGGTCATTGCCCGCCGCAGGAAAAACCCTCTCGTATCTCTTGAGGCTCTCATCAAGGTATACATCTATCCCCAGATTTATTCCAAATGGACACACTCCGCCCGGTGCATGTCCGACAAGCTCCTCCACGCTATCAAATGGCACCATCTTCGCCTTGACGTGGAATCTGTCTCTATATTTCCTATTGTCAACTCTGGCTATGCCCTCGGTGAGTATGAGTACTATCTTGTCATCCTGTATGAACGCCATGGTCTTAGCGATCATGCCCGGCTCAACTCCAAGCGCCTCCGCCGCCATGGCAACAGTTGACGTCGGAGCGTCCATAAGTATGATCCTGTCTCCATATCCTTTATCTTCAAGAAACTTTTCTGCCTTTTCCAGTGACATGGCTGTACGTCCTCCTTGTTGTAATTATCTGTATTCTAGCACTTCATCCATTTTCTTTCCAGGCCGCATCTCCGGATTCTCTGCAACAGGTTCTGGATCGCCGCACCTCGATAAGCTGTCTTATAATCGCCGGCTCCACTGGGGTATCTTTAAACCTTCTAATACTGTGTCTTTTTTCTATGCTATCTCTTACCTCCATAGCTATGTCTGCCTCCGTCTGTCTCCGTAAATATATGTATGTAAACCGTATATTATCCAAAGCATCATAATTGCTGTATATCTATAACCATGCACTCCTCAGATGCCTTAAATCCCATTGATTCGTACAGCGGTCTGCCGCTTTCCGTGGCATCAAGACTTATCTCCGTGGCACCATGTACACGCGCATCCTCTATAAGCATATTCACAAGCTGTCTGGCGATTCCCCTCCTCCGATAGGATTCTTCTGTATATACATTCATGAGATGTGCTCTCTTTCCTGATGAGTGAGAAAATGTTGGCATTATTTCAATATAAGACATACTGGCACACGCCACACATCTTCCGTCATTGACAGCTACAACTGTTGTCTGATCACCCTCAAGAAAATACCTTCTGCTGCTCACCACCAATTCATCATCAAATATGTAATCTGCAGGAAGATCATTGACTATCCTAAGCATGGACAATCTGACATCCATCAGCATATCTATATCATTTGCATCTGTCACTCTATACTCCATAATACCCCCTTATTAATCCTTGACATTTTTATGCCTCCTGTTATAATAACACAAGTCGGACGGTATGTTGAATATTAATATACCTTGCAAGGTGTTCTGCAGATGCAGGATTCCCGGATGGAACATGAATCGCGATACAATATATCAGAATTTTCATGAGCCAGATAAGATGATTATCTTATCTGGCTCTTTTTTTATGCAGCTGGCAGGATAATGTGTACCCGCGATCATATGCTTTTCATTTTTTCAATTATAAACTTTTTTTATTAAGGAGATTTACAAATGAATCTATTAAAAGACGATCTGAAAAAGCTTTACTTCAAATTCCTCATTCCTTCCCTTGGAAGTGCCATGGTCATGTCCATATACACCCTGACTGATGCCATCGTCATCGGCAAAGGTGTTGGAGCTGATGCCCTGGCCGCTCTGAGCATCACAACGCCTCTGCTGTGCATACTTATGTCAACCGGAATTCTCTTTGGCGTAGGTGGATCAGTACAGATGAGCGTGCACAGAGGAAGTGGCAACACAGTGAAATCTAACCGTTACTTCACCGTGTCATTCATGATGATCGCGGCAATCACCGCACTGCTGTGGATACTGTACGTAACATGTATGCCATCACTGCTGAGGCTCATGGGTGCAAATGCCACTCTATACCCATATGCCATGTCATACATGCACTATATAAATATGTTCCTGCCGGTTGCAGTATTTTCCAACTTCGTAGCTATATTTGTGAGAGCTGACAATGATCCGAACCGCGCCATGGCAGGAGTCCTGCTAGGCGGAGTGTTCAATATCGTGATGGACATCATACTGGTATTCCCGCTGAAGCAGGGAATCGGCGGAGCCGCACTTGCCTCTGTTATCGGTATGATGATCCAGGTACTTGTCGCCTCATCGCATTTTCTCAGCAAGAAGAATGAGCTGCGTTTCATAATGCCACACAGGCTCCTGAACAGCATGAAGAATATCGTGACAGCCGGTATCCCGAGCTTTTTCAATGAATTTGCAAATGGATTTATAGTACTGCTGTTTAACATACAGATATTGAAGTACTGCGGCGAGGATGCCCTGTCCATATACAGCGTCATCTCCAACTGCGTCATCCTGTTCAATTCTCTGTTCACAGGAGTTGGTCAGTCTGTGCAGCCTGTGATCTCGACCAACTACGGAGCAAATAACATAGGCAGAATAAACGCCATAAAAAGAATGGCTTACACAACCATCCTGATCATGGGTGCACTGTTCTCACTTATTGGAATACTTTTTCCACGAACATTGTGCAATGTATTTATAGATATGAATGAAGGCCTTGGTGTCATTGCTGATCTTGGTGTCAGAGCGTACTTCTTTGCATTTGTGCCATTTGGGATCAACCTGATGACCTCCTACTATCTCCAGGCCATACTGAAATCCGGGCAGTCGCTGTGTATATCACTGCTCCGAAACATCATACTCAGCAGCGTGTGTATACTGACGTTCCCAGTTTTGACCGGTGGCAACAGTTTGTGGTTTGCTGCACCTGCGACCGAGGCTGTGACACTTACCGTCAGTCTTGTATTTCTGGCACGGGAATCTAAAAGGTAGGATGTCCATTACATGTGTATGCAAATTAGGCGATATGAGATATACTGGATGTGTTGACTTTAACAAATAGAGATTAGGGGGTATAAGGCGAAAATGCACGAAATGGATTTGATTGAATTCCTTATTAAAGAAGGACACACTGATATTGCAGAAAGTATTAAAGACTACCGAAAAAATACTATTAAAATGTGTATGAAGGATGAGGAAAATGTAATTGCAAAAGGCACAAGTAAAATCGGCGGCTTTCCCGATCTTCCGCCCGAAATTCCATATCCCACAATGTCGGGCTATTCCTGCAAGCGCGGAGATGACACTGAGCGGTACGAAAAATCAGCAATGCAGCTTGTTGCTCAAATCAATCTTGCGGACATTGCCGACTTAGATATTGAAAACAAGCTTCCGCACACGGGTATTTTATATTTTTTCTGGAGCGGAGAAATCGACTCAATTCACCAGACCAACAAATGGGTTGAAAGCGTTGCTGACGCCCCCGAAAATTCGGCTTATCACAAGGTGATCTGGTACAATGGCGACCTGTCAAATTTAAAGAGAACTGAGCCGCCTGTTCCATATTATTCAAAGTATTTTACAGAAACTTTTGAGGAAAAGGCCGTCGAGTTTGAACTCACCACAGATTATCAGCCACTGGGAGATGTGCTTGACTGTGACCTATTTGACCGTCTTGAAGAAGTTGCTCCAGATTATGATATCGAATATCTTTCGTATGACGGAAACAAATTATTCGGTTATCCTACGGGGGGTAATATACCGGATGTAAACACAAAAACTCATCTACTGTTTCAATATGGTTACAACGTTGGTTGTCTATGGAATATCTTTTGGATCATTTCAGATGAAGATTTAAAGAACCGCAATTTCGACAAAGCGGTCTTTAGTTTCGATTTGGACTAATAACTATAATTCTAAGTAGGAGCAGAACACTCCTGCTCCTACTTGGTATAAAATCAGTGCTTTATACAGAATTCGCAGCCACCGCTATGTCCAATACAGTCTCTGCAATCAGAATCTATCTCAAACACATCTTCACCCGCGATCAGATATGTTCCAACAAGACTCATCTTCGGCGACATGCATTCTCCGTTCCATGACACGCCTACCTGTGATGCATCCATAAGCCCCAGCAGCTCAGGTACTGCCTCCATGCCCATTCCATAGTATCCTGGACCGAACGACGGACTGCAATACTTCTTCTCATATACACTGTTCTTTCTCTCAAGATATCCTTGCAGCCACCCTCTTATGACATCTATGCATGCCACCTGAAATGCCTCCATGTAATACTGGTCAAGCACAGAACCAGTGTTTTCCAGATCTACAACCGGTGCATGAAATGCATAAATGTAACCTTTATCAATAAGACTGATGTCAAGCTGTGTCAATATTCCGCACTCTATCTTTTTCCCACAAAAAGTAAAATAGCCGGGGCAAATGCACTCAGGAGCAAATTCCTGTAAAAGAACATCCACCGCACAAGATCCAGACATATCTTTCATAACCCCATCCAATATTCTGTCAATATTGATCTGATGCTCATACTTCATATCTGCATCTATTTCATTTATATGGGTAATCTGCATCAATCGTTCTTTCACCTGAGTCTTGAGCTTTCGAAGATCTATATGCAAAAGCTCATCTTCCCTCTGAAGGCGTCCAATAACCATATCATACATCTCTGGCTGATGTACTAAAAGACAATTACTGCAATCTTTTATCCGCTGCCCTTTCCGGCTGATCACATACTCAGGATTACCTAGGCACCGTTCCTCGCGATAAAGTGGGCAGTAGCAGAACATGCAATTAAAGTTCTCTACTTTCTCCACTTTATGACACGGGAAAAACTCACATTGTGTATTCTGAAAAAATTTATAACTATTTTCCATAATATATTATGCCGTTTTATTTTTCTGTTTTTTCATTTTTTTCTTAACTATCTCTACACCTGCATAAATCAGGAATCCAGCAAGTGACATGATCAGCCCCAGCCTCAAACCTGGCGTATGATAAACCATTTGTACTGTATGCTTACCCTTATCAAGTTTTATTCCCATAAAAGTATCTGCAAGCTCATCAATTTTAACCTCTTTACCATCCACAACAGCAGACCATGCATCTTCATAAGGTATTGAAAGCAGTATTTCTGTATCATCGTCAACATCTACTTCACCAGTAATTCTATTTTTAGAAATTTTTAAATCTGTTTTATATCCAGTGTTAAGAATATTGATCGCTTTTTCAAACACATCTGTATTCAGCTGCGATACATACAATGTATGCTTCTTGTCCCTATTGGTTTTTCTCTTTATAACTAAATCTATTTGATCTCCAGCCTTATATTCACCAATGTACATGCTGTTGATTTCAAACCTGTGACATGCATTCTGAATCAACTCGCCATTTACATATACCTCACAATTGTTATCATATAAGCTACTATGTGTTTTGCTTCCATCAACAAACACGTATACCGGTCCATCTTTTTTTACATCCAATTTCCATTCTTCATTACCATTCTTGTCAGTATGTATATATTCTGAATCAACATTCTCATATACATCTACTTCTTCACCAAGCATAGCGGATAACAGGTTCTGCTGATTTTCAAATGGGTCATTGCCAAATGAAACCTTCTTTATATCGTCATTCACCGGATAGCCGAGGGGCAAAGCGTATTTATTTTTATATACCTGTGCATACTGAGTCTTCAGATCCGTTTTCTCGTATCCTGATGCCGGACTCTTTAATTGGACATATTTTATTGACAGCAAAGAATCTGTCAGCAACATAGGACTATTCCAATATGTCTCACGTAAAAAAAGCTTCTCCCCAGGGATATCAGAATATCCCATATAAGCTAGAAATCTGTCAACATTAAAATCATAAGCTGAACTATAATGCTCTATGCTATTATAACCATACAGCAGTGACTCCCCCGTCGCTATATCTCTTCCAATAGTCTTTAGATAATTATAATCATTTTCATATCTGAAAAAGCTTCCCTTCTCAGTCTCATTAAGACTATCGACTATATTCTCGGCAACAACTGTGTAATCAGAAAAACTCCTTGCATCATTATTGTATTCAGAAAAAGCAATGTACACATTATAACCGGCTTCTATCGCAGTCAGGCATGCCACTCCAAAGCATACTACCTTGGAAACATTTTTTCTATTGTTACCACATAACAGCACTATTATCCCTATACCCAAAATTGCCATATAAATAATGACTATATTACGCGGTGAATTTATTTTCTTTATATAATATAAAAATGCCAAACCTACTGCAACAACCCCCATTGCAGAAGCTACTTCTTTTTTTGATACCTGGTCTTTTTCCCATAATTGAACCTCTCTTGCAGCGATCATTATCATTACAAAAGAGAGTACAAAACTAAATCTGAAGAAGTATGAAGTGCTTCTAACAAAGGCTGTCCACACAAGTTCTAAATCTCTAAGACAATAACAGCTGCACAACAAAGCAAGCAGACATGCCATACAGATTTTTTCTTTTTTCTTCACAGCAGAATTAAAGAAAAATGCAACAACAGCAATAAGAACGATGGTTCCCGTAAAAATAGGGGGTGCATCCTGCGCATTCACTTTCGCACCAACATCAAATCCACTAAGGAACTGTGTTATATCCATATTAACTATACGGCTCAATCCAACGGTATTATTTGTTGCAATTCCTCCAACAAGCGCCATACACGCAGGAAGAAGTATACACAGACTCGCCAACACTCCACATAACATTGTTACTATATATCTAAATATACTTTTCCATTCTGTTTTCAACGCTTTTTTTATACTAAAGTCATTTGCATTAAGATATTCAACAATAAATAATATTCCTGACATCAGACATACCATATAGCCAGTGTACCAATTACAGAAAATTGCAACGAATACAGAAGTAAATAGCAGCCCCGTTTTCTTCTTATCAACGCACTTCCATACTCCTAGTGCTATCAATGGCAAAATAATAACTCCATCAAGCCACATAACGTTTCTACAATTATACACATTATATTCCATAAGTGCATATAACGATGATAATACAAGGCCTGGTATCACCGATATTTTGAACCTTTTATCAACATATATGTATCCTGTTATTCCACACAAACCAATTCTGAGCAAAATCATAAATGCCATAAACTGTGGTATCTGCGCCTTTGAAAAAAACACAATAAACAAATTTAATGGACTAGACAAATAATAAGCTACTATCCCTATCATCCTGCCGCCAAGTGCTTTTCCTGTAGAATATTCTATACCTGAATTTCCATGAAACACATCCCATAAATATCCATAATAGTCCTTATACTGTAGCAATGAATCCCAGATCATCGTAGACTTGTTACCAAATGGTACCACTCCGCACACAGCCATAACAATCAACGTTATAATAACCGGTAACAAAAATGCCAATGCAATGATGATCATTTTTTGTCTTAGAGTTTTTTGCTTACTCATCAATCTCCTCCTGTAATCCACATCTTTATTATCAACTATCTATAGCTTGACAATATCTAAAAAGCAATTAATTATCTGATTGTTCTGTTTTTCGCGGCTCCCATAAACATGACAACCGGAACAACTATTCCAACGATCATCATGACAACGGCTATAAGCTTGCTGTCACCGGACACCAGTGTCACTATACCGCTTATTATCGCAAGTATCACCAGAAATGCTGCCCATACAACTATGGCAGACGCCTTTGCAACCTTGTTGCTTCCGGCTATTCCAAATATACCGCCTATGATGGCTGCAAGCGATGCTATTCCGGCCACAACGCCACATACGACAGCCTTTGTCGATGGCTCATCTGCAAGCACAAGCTTTGCAATGTCATAATATCCGGCATTTACAAGCCCCCATATGAGCATGATAAGCGACGATGCCGTCACCATTCCCTTTCCAGGTAATTTTTCCATAGATTATTTCTCCTTTTTCATTCTCATATCACTGTCTGCTCCACACATAACAGAAGGCCTGTGTTCTGGCTGCAAACTTCTCAGTCTTGAGCAGTTCTCTTACCTCTGCCTTTGTGTACCATCCTGGAGTGATCTCCTCCAGAGTTGAAGTGCTCGGCTTGAACTCGCCTCTCGCCTTGCCTACAACACACATATTTGTCTCATTTGAAAATCCTACAGCACTGTAGCTTGTCCCTATTGTGTCACTGATCTCGTACAGCTCAAGTCCCGTTTCCTCCATAAGCTCACGTCTGGCACTGACCTCAGGAGTCTCCCCCGGATCTATGAGTCCGGCAGGGAAATTATATACCCATTCACCCGGAGCAAGTCTGAACTCCTTATCTATAAGGATCCTCTCATCTGCCTCGTCTGTGGCGATGATGACCACCGCATCTGCTGCCTTGCCATGAAGTCCCTCGAAATCGGTGATTTCTCCATTCCTGCTTATCATCTCATAGTTCTTAACTATTCCGTCTACAGTCTCGTACTGAACATCGTATCGTGTGATGAACTTTCCCTGTTCTTTCTTTTCAATTCCTACAAATTTCAAAACACTTTCTCCTCTACTTGCAAAGCTCTGCCACAACCTGATTGATGACCTTGCCGTCTGCCTTGCCCTTGAGTTCAGCCATAACAGCCTTCATGATCTGGCCTTTATTCTTTGTTGCTATCACATCTGCAAATTTTGTTGTGAGGATATCTCTCACCTCATCCTCTGACAGAAGTTTTGGCGCATACTCGTTGAACACATCATATCTTGCCTTGTACTGCTCCAGAAGATCTGTTCTGTCTGCAGGGCAGGTATCGATCTGCTCTTTTACAGACTTGATCTCCTTGAGGATAACACTGTCAACTATATCCTCAGGAATGTTGTCTCTGCAGCCGTTATCGATTCCGACCTTCTTAACTGCTGATACGAGGGATGAGATGCTGTCCTTTCTCTCCTTATCCCTTGCCTTCATTGCTGCTATCATATCCTTCTGTAACTTCTCAAGTGTCATTTTTATTTCCTTCTTTCTTTATTTTTATCACTTTTTTATTTTATACCATATTGAACGCTGCTTTTGCAAAACAACATTCTCTGCCTGAAGCTGTTCCAATTTCTTCTGAATATCTGCTTTTTCTGTCTGAAGTTCTCCAAGTTTTGCCTGAAGATCAGATTTCTCCTTCTCAAGTTCTTTTATCCGGATACCCCTGTCAGCCTTTTCCTTATATGTCTGCTGTAGTTTTGCATTTATCTCCGACTTTTCCTTGTATGTTCTTTGAAGCTTGGCATTTATCTCTGACTTTTCCCTGTAGGCACGCTCATTTTCTTCAATGCGTTTCTTTAATTGTCTGGAATTTCTACCAATCTCATCCCTCAATTCTCTGCGTTCTTTTTCATGACATTCACATACCCTGATCAGTGCATCCTCTACCGGCTCTCCATCATATTCAAGAATCTTCTTCGCAAGTGCATTATCTCCATATTCAGGTTTAAGCCATTCCTCTATCTTCTGTAACTGAACGTCATTCTGGTCGGCGTCCACATTCTTATGGTAAAGGCCTATTTCCTGTGAGCCCGGTAAGTACCGAAGATCCTCACATGGCATAGCCGCCACAACCGGAACTCCTGACATGATCTCTATTAGCTTAAGCCAGATGTCATCCGCCCACAGGCACATCTCCACCATCTTGTCTTTGTCGAACCACTTATCATCATAAATTCCTGGTGGATATAAAGTTCCTGCGCCCCCGGTTGCAAATAACTGCATCTTTGGTCTGTACAGACAGGCAACCGTCTCCTTCATCCAATACCTGTACGGAATAAGCTGCCCTTTATCCGAAATGACCATCCAGTGTGTCCTCACAGCGGATACCGCCTCTGGATACTGTAAATATGACATATACAGATTCTCAAGCATGTATGGAGGATATTGCAGATCGTCATCTATCGTCACGACCACGTCGTCCGTGAACTCCTGCAGCGCATAGAAATACTTCTTGTGCGGCTTCAGATCATCACACCATCTGACCTCCAGCTTATCCTCAAACTGCAGCTTTCTGAGATCATCCGGGAGATCGTCATCCCTATTAGGGAACTGCTCCTCCGCCAGCCACAAAACGATCTTATCTGCCTTTCTGGTCTGTGAATATATCGACTCAAGCATCTGTGCTATGCCCGCAATTCTAGCGGGATAGGATGTGAGCGACACTATTATCCTTCTCGTCTTGAGCTTTTTCAGCTCCGATGAATCATGTTTCTTTATGATGGAATATTTGCGGAATAACTTGTCATCATTGAGTCCCTTCTCTGTCAATCCGTCAAATATCTCACTGTTAAATACGCTGTGCGCTTTCTCGTAAAACTCTATTCTCTCTGCAGAATCCAGTTCTCTGCAATACTTCTCATAATTGTCCACATACTGACGTATGGCAAAGTACATAACAGCATTCCACAGATCAGTCCTGTCTGCCATGCCCTTCACATGCTCCGTCACACAGTCAACGGTCTTCGGAACATCCGGCAGCTTCTCAGCCTCACTCTCAGGAACAACATTCCTTGAAAATGTCAGATTGCTTATATATGCTATCTTCTCCGCCGCTACAGCTCCAATTGCCGAATATATCGCTTCGCTGTCACAACCGGCAATGCCCAGTCCTGCATCTATTATGAACTGCTTTCTGTAGAGTTTATTGCCAACTAATGGTCGTACCACATTCATGATCCTGCCACGGCAGTCCTTCCAGTTAAACACCTGCTTTCCGCCGTGAACCCACTCAAAATGTACACCTCTTCCGAAGGTCTTCCCACCGTCACTGTCTATAAGCTCGCAGTTCGAAATCACCATGTCCGCCCCGCTCTGCTCTGCGGCGTCATGCAGCTTCTCCAGCATGTTCTCCGGATAAACCTCCGAGCCATCCACGAACAGTATATATTCTCCATGCGCGCGCTCAATCCCCGCGAATCTGTCCGCTTCTATTATCTCGTACTCCTTAAATGTCTGGCCAGCCAGCTTTGTCCGGCATGTCTCCACACCGCTTCCGGCTGTAAAAATCACTGATATAACCGGTTTCATAACCCGATACTCCTTTCATTGAACACCATCCTATTGCTGTCCCTCATGATGTCCCGACTCTAGGTCTGTCAATAAATTTTATATCTTAAGTATTTCCGATAGATTCTTCTGTATTCCTGCCGCAACCTCAGGCTTATTCATGGAATACACATGTATATGCTTCACTCCATTTGCCATGAGATCTATGATCTGGTCTGTGGCATATGCAATTCCCGCCTGCCTCATCGCAGCCTCAGTATCGCCAAATGCATCGACTATGCTCTTGAATCTCTCCGGCACGTTACAACCTGAGAGCTTGACAGCATTCTTGACCTGTACTCTTCTTGTTATAGGCATAATGCCCGGTATGATCGGCACTGATATTCCCGCCTCTCTGATTCTGTACATGAAATTAAAGAATATGTTGTTGTCGAAGAACATCTGGGTCGTGAGATAATCACATCCAGCATCGACCTTTTTCTTAAGCCCAATTATGTCTTCGTGCTTATTTGCCGAGTCTGGGTGTACCTCAGGGTAACATGCTCCGCCCACGCAGAAATCTCCTGTCTCCTTGATGAGCTCCACCAGCTCTGATGCATGTGAGAACTCTGCAAATACCTGTCCATCATAGTTCTTCGGTATATCGCCGCGGAGAGCAAGTATATTCTCTATACCGGCATTCTTCATGTCAGCAAGCGCAGTCTTGATGCCCTCTTTGCTGGCACACACGCATGTCAGATGTGCTATGGTCGGCACGTCGTACTTCTCCTGGATCTCCTGGGCAAGCTGGATCGTATGTCCCTTGGTGCTTCCCCCGGCACCATATGTAACGCTCATGTAATCCGGCTTAAATGCCGCTATACCAAGCGCCGCTGCCTCAACATCCGCAAAGTCTGTATCCTTCTTTGGCGGGAACACCTCAAATGAGAGTGTCGCCTTGTCCTGTGTTATCAAATCTCTTATCTTCATGTACTACCTCTGTATATTTGACTATTACTGTTTATTTCAATCTGGACTCATTTATATCCGGACTCATTTGTATCCGGTCCCGATAAATAATTTTGTTTTTTTGCTTACAACTCTTCAAGCAGCGCCGGAATATCCATAAGTTTTTTCACCTCATAGTCCGGATGTATATCCGCCGCCTGCTGACCATCAGGGTTGAACCATATCGTCCTTATCCCAGCATTTATTCCGCCCTGAATATCTGATGTCAGACTGTCTCCTATGATCACAGTCTCATCTGCCTTTATCTCTGGTCTCCTACCAAAGCAATAGTCAAAGAATTCTCTGGACGGTTTCTCCGCTCCGGCATCCTCAGATATGAATATATCCTCAAAATATTTTACTATACCGCAGTCTGCCATTCTTCCAGTCTGTACGTATGCTCCGCTATTTGACACAATGTACAGCTTGTATCGTCCATACAAAGTATCAAGCAGCTTTATCGTATCAGGGAACACAAATCCCTTCTGGCTGAGCTGATCCTCATAGTAGGCTGTCGCCTCTGCAGCAGAGTAGTCAACTCCCAGCTCTGCAAATAGTATCTCGTATCTGCTCTCCTTAACCTGCTGCCTTGTGAGCAGCCCCTGTTCAAGCAGCTTCCATCTCGATTTGTTGATCTCGCTGTATCTGGATATGACCTTTTCTGTAGGCTCCACCCCTATATGCCTGAGCATATTGGAGAGCGCTCTGCTCTCACTGCGCTTGAAGTCCAGCAGTGTCTCATCCAGATCAAACAATATGTTCTGTACCATATAACTTCCTTATATCTTCCTTATATCTTTCTTATATCTTTCTTATATCTTTCTTATATCTTTCTTTTCAAATTCATATGCTGACTTATCAATGTCTGCCATTATGGTTCTGTATTTTATACATTACTCTTATGCGCAGCTGCCGGATTTTTCCAGTGCGCACATTCTTAAATATTATATTCCACTCACCTGATAATAGCAATAGAGCCGGTTACAAATCTTCTGCTGTGACCGCCCTCTCTTCGGCAATCCTGCACAATCCGCAACCGGCTCTGTTCCGTCTATTTTATTAAGTTTAGTTGTATTTTCATTTACTTCATGCTCTTGCTGAGTCCGCCCATTGCATACTCTGACAACTGTTTTCTGTAGAGAAGTGAACTGATCAAATACTCTATAACACCACCCAAAAGGATGGCCGCATATCCAAGGACAGCAAGTTTTACAAGCCCAAGGCCTATAACCTCTGATATATGATGGTGACACAGCCAGGAACTGATTGTCGACATGCAGGTTATTATCACCAACATAAACACAATAAAGCTTGCCACAAAATATTTGTAACATACACCGCAGAATATCATAGCTCCGAACAATATAAATATGATCATAAACAATGTATCCTGATAGTTTTCTGTATTCTCCGGATACATTCTGATAAGTATATATTTCTCCGCAACAAGTATTGTGAAAAGTACAAGATACACAACTGTGCTGACGATCACTGGCATTCCCACCTCCAGTTTTCTCTTCATCACGCTTGACTGCACATAGTCCGATGCATTCATGTATATTATCATCTGGTAGGCAAACATTCCAGTCAGCATAAAATAGAAACCGCCCAGAATATTCGTTCCGTGTGATGACAGTTCGACCACAAACCCTATTGCAGTGAACAAAATAAGCATCATCACATTTGTCTTTAACTTATATCCATATCTGAGAAGTTTAAAACCAAGTATCAAATCTTTCATCCCTTAATCCTCCTTGTCTAATATATATCATTCCTCCCGCCGGCAGGCGGGGCGGATAGTCTAAGCCGTTTCCAGCCTTGAACAACAATCTGTTAATCCATATCCAGATAAGACGCCTCAACCTTGCGGTACATATGTCTGCGCGTCACATATATTCCAACCGGCAGCAATACCGCCAGTGCTGCAACTATGAGCCATGTAAACTTCTGCAATCCCGAAGATATCGTTATATATATAACCGCAGCTCCCGATGCTCCTGATGACAGCATGGACAGCAGACTCATGACCTGAACATTCTGGACATATCTCGTAATGTTCAGCGCCCACACGGAAATATCTGCTGTGAGCAGTATCGACAGGCAAAGCAGTCTTACCGGGTTACCCACCATAATTTCATATGGTACGGCCACTATCACCATGCATATCGCGATCCTCGCCGGTCGGACAAGCAGATCCGCCGTAAGCGCATTCCGTAACATGGCTTTCCCCTTTGTTGACGTCTTCAGATAATCCATTCCAAGGCAGCCCTTCACACATATTGCACCGAATCCCCAATAATCAGCCATAACCTCGATCGCAGTCATGAGCGCCGCTCCCACACCGAGCATGACCGCTGTTACATAATATTTTCTCACTCCTATATCGATCAATGCCAGTATCACCCCCAGTATGATCGGTATCAACACATTACACACTAGCCGGTATTTTCCATTCGTAATGGCTCTGTAATCCTTTATCATCCTCATAATTACGCTCCTATAAATACGTGAAACACTCTAAGCAGTTTTTACTTTAATACCATTTTTGTATTATTCTTCATGACCGCCACACTTATCTGAAACAGCGATGGTATCTCCTTGCTCACATTCATGCCTGCAAGCTTGTCCAGATTCTCTGCAAGACAGATTCCCTCAAAGCCATAAGGATTCTTAGTCATGGTATAAAGGATCTTTGATGCCGCCTCCGCATCCTGGGCATCTCCCTTTATCAGTATATATTTCTCCTTCAGATCCTCCACAAATCCGCACTCGACCACATTTCCATGTTCCATGATGATCGCATAATCAGTGATACTCTCCATATCGGATATATTGTGTGTTGAGAACAATACACTCTTCTCCCCCGCTCCGTCGCTTATATAATCGCCGATCATCTGGCACAGCTTGTCTCGCATAAGTGGATCAAGAGGCGATGCCGGCTCATCGAGCAGCAGCAGGTCTGTATCCCTCGCCATAACCCCGGCAAGCATCAGCTTAGTTCTGGTTCCATCAGAGAGTGCTGAACACTTTTTCTTCAGAGCAACACCGTCCGGGGAATCAGGAAATATCGCAAGTTCTCGGCAATATCTTTCGAACTCGTCCCTGTCAAAATTGTCAAAGAGCAGACTGCTTATCTCCTCCACATCAGATACAGTCCACTGTGGAAGGTAATATCTGCCTGTTCCCGTATAGCCTATCCTGTTCTTTACATCCGCCCTTCTCTCCTTTTCCTCCGATGAATACTTGTCAAAGAAAGTCAGCTCACCTTTGTAATCAAGCCTTATTCCTGAAAGCATATTGATAAGTGTCGTCTTTCCCGCTCCATTTTCTCCGATGAGTGCTGTCGCAAATCCCTTTGGCACCCTCAAATCAGGTATATCCAGTGTAAATGTCTTAAACTTTTTGGAAATATTCTCCCCTTTTACAGCGCAGTCATAATTCATCATCCAATCCTCCATTAAACCTTAAACTCTCTTCACGTCTTTCTTTTTCCCTATTCTCTGTCCACTTTGTTCTCTGCCTGTCAAATCGTCAGTCCTGTACCATCAGCAGAGCATCAAGCATGTTCTTGAGCTCATCGTCCGACAACCCCGCAATACGTGCCGCAGCTATGGCCTCCGTCAAAGATGCCTCTACCTTTCGAAGATGCTGCTCTATCAGCATCTCACTGTCCTGTGCATTCACATAAAAGCCCTTGCCCTGTTCAGCGGTGACCAGCCCCTCCTGCTCCAGCAGCTCATAAGCTTTCATGGTGGTGATAACACTTATCTTCAGATCCCGTGCCAGCCCCCTGATAGACGGCAGATATTCGCCCTGGGCATATTTGCCCGCCAGAATGTCCGACTTGAAGCTGTCTGCTATCTGCTGATATATAGGCACTCCTGAGTTCTGAGAAAGTCTCATATGTACACCTCCTTAAACTGTTCTCAACTGTTTATATGTTATATATACACTATGTACAGATATGTGTCAACAACTTTTTACTCTAAACCCTAAAATAATAATATCTTCATCTCCTTGTCCACGCAAAAAATCCCCGCCGGCACTGATCTGTTCGGTACCGGCGGGGATTTATCTGTCATATTATTCTATTGTTCAAGCGGGCATGTTATCTGGAACATCTCCTCACACACCTTGTGTACAAGTCTGGCTGTCTCCGTGTCTGCCAGCTTGTAATATACCTCCTTGCCCTCTCTGCGGCTCACGATCAGGCCGCTGCCCTTGAGCTGCTTCAGGTGGTGCGATACGGCCGGATCACTCATCTCCATGGCCGCCGCTATGTTGCTGACACATTCCTCGAGGTGGCACAGCATCCAGAGTATCCTGAGCCTTGTGCCATCGCTGAGCTGTTTGAATATATCTGCCATGCTGCTGCAATCTTCCACAGACGGCATGCATTTTATGATCTTGTTCTCATTGTCGCAGTGACAATGCGGCAAATGTATCTCTCCCATGCGGTCTCCTCCTATTCTTTGAAGCTCAGTGCTCTTGTCGCATTTAATACCGCAAGGATCATAACTCCTACATCTGCGAATATTGCCCACCACATGTTGACAAATCCAACTGCGCCCAGTGCAAGGCATGCAAACTTGATCACAAGTGCAAATACTATGTTCTGGTGTACGATCCTGAGTGTCTTCTTGGATATCTTCATGGCTGTCGCTATCTTTGCAGGATCATCATCCATGAGGACGATATCCGCAGCTTCGATAGCTGCATCGGAACCAAGGGCTCCCATGGCGATTCCTATATCTGCTCTCGAAAGTACAGGGGCGTCATTGATTCCATCTCCGACAAATGCAAGCTTCTCCTTCTCTCCCTTGGCTGCGATGAGCTTCTCGACCTCATCCACCTTGTCTCCAGGGAGAAGTTCACTTCTCACCTCATCCACGCCAAGCTCGCTTCCGACTGCATCTGCAACCTTCTTCGCATCACCTGTGAGCATGACTACCTTCTCCACGCCTGCTGCCTTGAGACCACTTATAGCCTCCTTTGCATTTGGCTTGACAACATCTGATATGAGAATATATCCTGCATACTTTCCATCCACGGCAACATGTATCTCTGTTCCAACCGATGTAGGAACCGCTGCCTGTATGTTCATCTGCTTCATGAGCTTGACATTTCCTGCGGCAACCTCATGACCATCAACAACCGCTGACACACCGTGTCCGCTGATCTCCTTTGCGTCTGTGACCCTGTTGTTGTCGATTTCCTTGCCATATGCCTCCTTCAGGCTCTTGCTGATAGGATGGTTGGAATAGCTCTCGACCAGCGCTGCCTTTTCAAGAAGATCAGCTTCGCTCATTCCTCCCTCAGGATGTATCTCTGTAACCTGGAACACACCCTTTGTGAGTGTTCCTGTCTTATCGCACACGACATACTTTGTGTATGAGAGAGCCTCAAGATAGTTGGAACCCTTGACCAGAATACCCTTTGCCGAAGCTCCGCCGATTCCTCCAAAGAAGCTCAGTGGAATGGATATTACCAGTGCACATGGACAGCTTATAACAAGTGTTGTCAGTGCTCTGATGATCCACTTGGACCATGCTGCAGAATTACCCATGATAATGTTTACCAATGGCGGAAGCACTGCAAGTGCAAGTGCTGCTATACATACAGCCGGCGTGTAATACTTTGCAAATCTTGTGATGAAGTTCTCTGATCTGGACTTCTTCATGCTTGAGTTCTCAACGAGATCAAGGATCTTAGATACGGTCGACTCTCCAAACTCCTTGGTTGTCTCGATCTTTATAAGTCCGTTGAGGTTGACGCATCCACTGATGATCTCATCACCCACATGAACCTCTCTAGGTACGCTCTCACCTGTGAGGGCACTGGTGTTGAGTGATGAAACTCCCTCAACAACCTTTCCATCGATAGGTACTTTCTCTCCAGGCTGTACAACTATGACTGTTCCGATCTGAACGTCATCCGGATCAACCTGTTCCAGCTTGCCATCCTTCTCTATGTTGGCATAATCCGGACGGATATCCATAAGTGCGGTAATGTTCTTTCTGCTCTTGCCCACCGCGTAGCTCTGGAACAGCTCACCTACCTGGTAGAACAGCATAACCGCTGATGCCTCCTTGTACTCACCGAGCACCATGGCACCTACAGTGGCAATCGCCATGAGGAAATTCTCGTCAAATACCTCTCCGTGTATGATTCCGAGAAATGCCTTTTTAAGTATATCGTAACCTATGACGAGATATGGGATCAGGTAAGCCACGATCTCTATGCATCGCCACATAACTGACGGATTCTCAAGATCCACCATCCCGGTCTTGTCAAGCACCGTAAATGTGACAGCCATGGCAACCAGAAGAACCGCCGATATTATAATTCTTCTGAGCACTTTTTTCTGTTTCTTTGTCATAACATCCTCCTATCTGATAGAGCACAGATCTTTCACAGTTAGCCGTGACTAAACAACCTGCTATACCATAATCCGGCAGTCAGCATGCACATGCATAACCGCCTTTGGTTACATAAAGATCTCGCAGTCAGGCTCAACCTTCTTACAAGCCTTAAGTACATTCTTCATAACCTCAGCCTCGTCAGCTCCATCGTCGAACTCAACGCTCATCTTCTGTGCCATGAATGCCACTGTTGCGTCCTTAACACCTGCTACCTTCTTTGTAGCCTCCTCCATCTTTGCTGCACAGTTTGCACAATCAACTTCAATCTTATACTTCTTCATAATAGTTATCTCCTTTTCATTGTTCTCATTGAATCTATGAACATTTAAACATGTATTTAATTATATGTCAACAGTAAAATGCTATTCTTTTTAAAATTTATTTATATGAACATCTGTGCATTTTAAAAAACCTGTGTATATAACATATACACAGGTTTTTGTTCCAGATATATCTGATTCCACTTTCAGATCATGTTTCAGATCCTACTTCAGATCCTCCACAAGCTCATAGAGAGCGATCGCTGAGTTGAAGTTATCAGGTATGATCTCATCACTTGGGATGACAACTCCGTACTTATCTGCTATCTCTGAAATGATAGAGATGATATCGAGTGACTCCAGGATTCCGTCGTCAACGAGTGCCTCCTCATTTTCAAAATCAACATTTGGCTTGATCTTCTTGAGCATCTCAATAAATTCTTTCATTGTTCAATTCTCCTTTGTATGATCTTCTCTGCAAACCATCTATACGTTCTGCTCTGCAAGCTTTCTTACTTCCTTTCGCAGAACTGAACCCTTGAACGTCTTTGGTATACTTTCAACATAGATATACTTTCTTGGAAGCTTGTAGCTCTCAAGTCTGTCAGCAAGAAAGCTTTCAAAATCAGCTTCCTCATAGCCATCCTTCTGCACGACCAGTATGACCGGAAGCTCTCCGGTGATCGGGTCTTTGATTGAAGTGTAAGCCACATCATCTATATGCTCATATCCAAGTGCAAGGTCTTCTATCTCTGCAGGAGATATCTTGCTTCCACCATAGTTTATCACATCATCGGCCCTGCCTACAAGTATGCAGTCGCCATCCTCATCCAGATATGCCAGATCCTTTGTCCTAACATATCCATCCACAATGGTCTCAGCAGTGAGTTCGGGGTCATTGTAATAGCCTTCCATGACTATAGAACCGCCCCAGGACAGAAGTGCCGGTGACTCCGGGCTGCCATTTGTAACCACGTTACCCTCGTCGTCAGAGAATCTTACGACCGAGTTCACGGTAGGTCTTCCTATACATCCTGTCTTGTTGCCATTGCCACTGAACTCCAGTATGCATGCGCATCCGGCTTCAGATGAACCATAGAAATTATACAGTCTTGTATGTGGAAGCAATCTGAGCAGCTTCTCCTTGTCTGACTCGGCAAGAGGTGCTGAGCCTATCTGTATATAATCAAGCTGATCTGCATAATCCGCGATCCTGTCATCCGACAAATGGAATATCATTCCGAGTGATGCCGGTGATATCGCCATGGATGTCACTCCGTATTTCTCTATGAGCTTCCACAGCGTTCCGATAAATACCATTCCGTCCATCAGACATACTGTGCCGCCATTTACCATGTCTGACTGGTATCTTCTTATTCCAAATGAATGGTTGAGAGGCATTGGTATTATCTCCACATTGCCCTTCTTCATGGCTGTTCCCTCGATGACATTGCCGGCTATTCCCACATCACCTCTGTGGTGCATGACAACGCCCTTTGAAGATCCAGTAGTTCCCGTTGTGAAGAGCAGCATCGATCTGTCCTCCTCACCCGGAAGCTCAAGCTCTGCCTCGCTCTCATCCTTCATCCTGGTTATTATTTTCTTCTGGCTTATACACTTTATTCCATCCACAGGCTTGTCTGATATGAGACATGCTGCGTCAACTCTCTGGCCTATCTCAACTGCCCTCTCTGCGGATGTGGATTTCTCTATCGGCACGACAAGCACCTGCATGTACTGCAGTGCAGTGAACACTGTCAGATAATCTATGTTCTGTGTGCATCTGATCATTACATGATCGCCCTTGCATATGCCCATATCCTGCAAAACGTGTGCAGTCTTTCTTATATTGCTCCAATACTCTGCGTATGTGACTGTCTTTCTTAGCTCACACACCGCCAGAGTGTCCGGCTGCGTCTGGGCATACTCCTGAATATAATGTAATACCGTCTGCTTATACATTATTCGTTCTCCTTCTTGTACTTCTCCCATTCTGCCATGAGACTGCTTTCCTCATCTGCCCAGGCATCACAGGCATCAGTCCAGCTCTGCTTCTGCTCATCTGTAAGCTTACTCTGCAGGCCGTAATTGTCCTCTATATATTGTGCAAGATATGTGGTAACCTTCTTGGCACCCGCAATATTTACATGCTTGCTGTTGTAGAAATCTGTGGAATAATCCAGATTCAGTTCATCAAGAACATTGTTCATGTTCAGATAATCATATCCCTTTGAGGCTATGTACTCGTCAAGCTGAAGCTGCTTGGACGCCTGGCCCTTTGATGGATAGTAAGGTGTTGCAACCAGCAGGACCTTAACTCCGAGCTCCTCTGCCTTTGCCTCTATGTCATCTATATATCCGAGTGTCTCATCCGACAGATGAAGCTGTCCGTCAGACTCAAACACAGGCTCCTTGATCTTCGTGATCTTCGCCCTCTGCCTGCCTGTCTTGAACTCGTCCGTTCCCTGATTGAGTCTGTCTATAAGCACCTGTCTGTCAAATGTCAGCAGATTATCGTGATACTTCAGAATAGGGAACATGAGCTCGAACTTGGACTTCTCGTCCGCTCTGTAATACTTCTGTATCATCTCAAACTTCGTCGATGATGGTCTCATGCCCGATGTCATGACTTCCATACGATAATTGTAATGCTCATCCTTTATCTTTGTGACATCGCCTCGTATGATAATACTTCTGACCTCAACCACAAACAGATCCAGATCCTGAGTCTTTGCAGCCTCTTCCATAAGATACGGCGCAAGTCTTATATCCTGAGCCGCAGTACCTATGAGCATCGATGTGTACCCCTGCTCCTCATACGCCTGAGTCGGTATCCAGTATCTGTACATCGAGCTGGAGCCGATGAGCACCGTATTGATGGTGTTATCCTCCTCCGCATAGTAGTTTGTCCACACATCTGCGTCAAAATCCTGTGGCCTTGCCAGTTCTCCCGCCTTGTTCAAGCCAAGGAAAAGCACTGTACATATCGAAAATACTGATATTGTATATTTTATCCACGCTGGCATATCTTTCTCCCTTCTCATCAGAACTGTTCATATATAAATGATGCGCCCGCACCGGAGCCGTATACTCCGCAAATGGCAATGAATGCCAGACCTGCTGCCATGACCAGCCATTTGAATACTATGTTCTGCTTTGCAAGCCATTCTCTGACATCGCCTGTGCTGCCTCTTCTCTCCATGATCTCCTGCGCGATAGACACAGCAAGAAGGAGAAGGCATCCAAATATCAAAACTCTCCACTCTCTTCCTGAAAGTGAAAATTCATCCACAATATTATACACCTTTGAGTGATCAAACACCATGGAACGGATCATCCAGATCGAACTTCGGATTCCCTGTCCCATAAATATAAGACGTCCGATGACACAGAGGATGAATGTCCTGAGCATTCTGAATATCTCCCAGCTTATGCAGTCAGTCTTTATCCTGAGCGCCTTTGTAAGCTTTGCCAGCGGTTCCTCAAAAAGTGTCGACATGCATATCAGCACTCCGTGATACAAGCCCCATGCTATATAATTCCACTTTGCGCCGTGCCAGAGACCGGTCAGCACCCACACACACAGGATAGGTATGCTCGCTGCAAATACCTTTCCTATCACATTTCCTAGGTGATCTCTTATCTTGACATTGAGCTTGAGGAACAGCTTTGATGTTGACACCGGGTAGAATACATATTCTCTGAAGAATGCACCCAGTGACAAATGCCATCTTCTCCAGAACTCAGGAAGTGTCTGTGAAAAGTATGGTCTTCTGAAGTTCTCTCCCAGAACGATGCCGAAGCACTCTGAAGTGCCCCTTACTATGTCCATACATCCTGAGAAATCGCAGTATATCTGGATGGAATATGCGATTCCCACTGCCAGGAATATTCCGCCATGATAATCAAATGTATGCCCAAATATCTCTGTTGTAAAAGCTCCTATCCTGTCAGCTATAACGATCTTCTTCACAAATCCCCAAAGCATGAGCCAGACACCTCTCATGATAGTGTCCATATTGAAGCTGTGCTCCTCCCAGAGCTGATGTCCTACTTCCTCATATCTGGCTATAGGTCCCTGGGTAACATGTGGGAAATAAAGCACATATGACAGGTATCTGAAGAAATTCTTCTGCGCTGATATTCGTCCGTTATACAGATCCACGAGATATGAGATCATCATGAATGAGTAAAATGATATTCCCAAAGGTGCTATGAGATTCCAGTCAGGAATGCTCTGCAATCCGTCGTATGGTATGAATCTCTTTATATTGTCGAGCACAAAGCCAAATGCCTTGAACACCGCCAGAACACCGATAACTATGACAAGTGCCCACACAAGGAACTTCTTTCTCTTCGCCTTCTCAGCAGCCTTGATCTTTCGTGCGGTTCTTCTGTCCGCATCCTTTGCCAGCTCCTCCTGCTCGTCCAGACTCTTCTGCAGCCTCAGTGAGAACAGATAAACGACAACAGCCGTGACAATGACCAGAAACAAGTACTCTATCCCGGCATATCCGTAGAACACAAGACTCGCAAGGAGCAGTATCACCCACTGTATCTTCTTTGGAACTATGTAGTATAGCACTATTGTACACAATAAAAAAACTATAAATGTATAAGTTACTACTGACATGTCCTCTCCCTCTTCTACAAGTAAAAATTATTTATACACTGCTAAACGCCGGCCAGTATTTTAACAGCAGCGCACATACTACTGACATGACCGCCAGAACCAGCAGAGTTATCTTCCAGCCCTCTTTGAACATATACTTTGGCGACAGGCCGTATCCAACCGGTATCGCCCTGATGGATGTCGGAAGCATGTATGACAGGTTGACTCCCACAGATGCCACATATATGTACGGTATCGGATTGAGTCCGCAGCCCTGTGTGATGGATATTACCAGCGGCATGGCTACCGCAGCCGTGGCTGTGTTAGATGTCACATCTGACATGAGAAGTGTAACGGCAAGTATCACGAACACTGTGATAAATCCGCCCTTCATATCAAGCTTTGATATACACTCACCAAGTGCCTCTGCAGCACCGGATTTGTTGATGAGTGTTCCGGCGGCAAGTCCACCGGCAAATATATACATAAGTCCCCAGATGATCTTACCCTGAACATTCTTCCACACCATAATACGCTCTCCGTTCTTGTTGGTGAGAAGGAATGATACTATGGCGCATATGATAAATACATACGCCGGCTTGAGTCCCGGAAGTATGCTCTGGTAGAGCTGTCTGGTAAATGCAAGCACCGTGGCAAGAACAAATAACACAAGTGCTATCTTCTCCTCGTAGCTCATAGGAGGAAGCTCCTTGTATTTTGCTACAAAGTATTCCCTTGAACCGCCAAGCATCTCTGTCTTCTTCACATCACGGATCATGAACAGGATATTTACAAGCACAAGTATGAGCATGATAGGCAGGAATCTTACGACCCATGAAGAGTACATGTACTCCTCGCCTGTTATCTGCTGTATATATTCGACCGTCACAAGATTCATCGCACCTCCGAGCGGCGATGCCAGACCACCGAGTCCGGTTGCATATGCTATCGTGAGAAGTATCTTTGACGCAGTCTTGTTTGTCTTGATGTCGTCCATTCCTATATACTTGAGCATGGCGATCGCTATAGGTGTGATCGTCGCACATACCACTGCATTTGGAAGCACCGCTGACAGAACTGCAGACAACACAAACCAGAACACAAGCTGTATCCTCAAACTGCTGCCGATAAGTCTCAGGAATGTAATGGCTATCCTCTTGTCAAGCCCGGTATTCTCCCACATCACGCTTATGATGGAAGCTCCCAGAAGAAGCAGTATCGTCTCGTCTGCGTAGTTGGAAATGACCGCCGACATGTCAGTCATCTGAAATATCGCATTTAAGGCTATCGGGAGGAATGCAGTTACCGCATAGTCCACCGGGCCTGTTACCCACCAGTACGCCATCCACATGATGGTTCCTATCGCTGCTCTTGACTCAAATGTCGTGAATACTCCGTGTGGCAAAAGTGCCGTAAACAGCCCGAATAACAATGGGCCGATCAGTAAATGTACTATTCTCTTTCGTTCTTTCATAAATATAGCTCCTATTTTCAATAAAACACTGATTTTAAATTATACACATTTAAGATTAATCTTTCATTAAAAAAATTAATATATATTAAAATCCACAGACATTATTCTGCATTTACCGGGATTTTAAATGTAAACAGGCTTCCTTTTCCGGGCTCACTGTCAACATCCACGATTCCGCCGTAATATCTGGCGATCTGCATTACCTGTGACAGACCCAGGCCAAAACCCTCCGCACTTCTGTCTGGCTCACCTCTGTAAAAACTCTCAAATATCTTTTCCTTTGTGCTCTTATCCATTCCCCGGCCCTCATCCCTGACCGAGATAAAATAGCTGTCATTTTTCACACCGCAGGACACATGGATACTACCTCCATCATTGCTGTACTTCACCGCATTTGACATCAGATTGTTCACGACGATAACTATATGGTTCATATTCGCTTTGACCATCGTCGGCTTCAGGTCGTAGGTAAACTTAAGATTCTTCTTACAGATGTACTCCACATCATCGCACACAGACTCCACCACATCCAGCAGATCTACATCCTCAACCGCTATGACTGCGTTTTCATTGTCCATGACCGACATCTGAAGAAGCTGTTCTATGAGCCCCTTCATACGTGAGGTCTGTCTCTCGAATACCTCTATGCTCTCAAGCATCTCCTCATCGCCATTCTTCTCCGCGATCTCCCTGGAAAGCTGACACTGGGCATGCATGACTGCTACAGGTGTTCTCAGCTCATGGGATACATTTGCATTGAACTCGGCCTGTCTCTCAAGCTCCTGATGGACTTTTCTGTACAGGTTGTTATTCGCATCGGTCAGCATATCAAGCTCTTTGAACGGACCGTCATACTCCAGATTCTCTGTAAAATCAAGATTGTCCACGCTCTTATCTATCGAACGGTTCAGGCTTCCCATTGGAACTGCTATCAATTTCCTCAAAGCAAATGCATATATCACAAATGCTATCAGCACGATTCCAATAACACAGTATGATTTATATAACAGTTCACTGTAATTGCTCTCTATATCCCTGACGGATACCATGACACAGATCTTGTATTTAGAAGTCTTCTTCAGCGACTCTTTGTCTGTTCTTCCCTGCCTGACGACCGCAAAATACTTGACCTTCCCTGCATCTATATGCATAAGATCTCTTATGCTTATATCCGGATTATCCGCATATCCCTCAGGCACCTCGCCGTCAAGGATCTCGCCGTCATTTTCCTGAAGGAACACATATATCTGCTCATTACTGTCCGGATCGTCCTCACGGTCGTAAAATCCATCATCTATATGTGGCTTCTTCTGTGAATCATACACTATGTATCGTCTGATCTGGGCTACCTCCTGTGTCAGCTTCTTATAAGCCATCAGGTTCATATCATCCTTCATAAGATTGTTCTGGATGACCAGCAGACAAGATATACCCACCACCAGAATAAGCGCTGTGATTATAACAGTGTATGTTACAAATGATATTTTTCTCTTTAACATTCCAGTTTATAGCCGACACCTCTTATAGTATGGATCAGCTTCTCCTCATAATTATCGTCTATCTTCCTTCTCAGATAACGGATATACACATCTATCACATTTGAATTGACATCGTCATCTATGTTCCAGATGTTCACCCGTATCTGTTCCCTAGTTACTACCACATTTCTGTTTCTAGCAAGGTACTCAAGGATAGCATACTCCCTGACCGTGAGATCAATTACCTTTCCATCCCTGATCGCCTGTCTGTTGTTCATGTCGACCACCAGTGAACCACAGGTTATCACATTCTCATTTACCGGATTCTGGGTTCTCAGCATGACCCTGAGTCTTGCCATAAGCTCCGAGAACTCAAATGGCTTTGTCATATAATCGCTGGCTCCGGCATCCAGTCCCCTGACTATATCCTGTGTCTCCGTCTTGGCCGTGAGGAAAAGCACAGGAACCTGTATCCCCGCATTTCTCATCTCACGCAGGACTGTTATTCCGTCCTTGTTCGGGATCATTATATCCATGATCGCCCCGTCGTAATTCTCCGCTTCCATATAATCAAGTGCCGCCTGTCCGTCATAACAGGCATCCACATTATAGCCCTCTTTGACCAGCTTACTGCATATTATGCTGTTCAGATCCTTCTCATCTTCAACTACAAGTACACGCATACATCCATCCTCCCTGTCATTTTCATCTGTTGGCCACTACAGTATATCGCTGCACGATCGCTGAACAGATATATATTGCCATGCTTTTATGAAAATAACATTAAAAGCCGTCACTTACATCTGCAAAATGTAAATAACGGCTCTCAAATGCTGTTTTTATCTATTCTGTCTTACCGCTCTTCTCATCGTAGGTATCAAGGAAGCTGTGTCGCACGCCTCCCTGCTTGTACTCTATAAGGGTATCGATATTGACATTCTCCACACTCTTGAATATGTTGCCCTCCACAAACGGATTTGTCTTCTTGAGTGTCGCTATAAGCTGCTTGATCTCCTGACGCTTGGACTTCGTCTCCTCATTGTTACATGTTGTGCATGTGTCAGTGAACTTACATGCGCACTGTATGAAATGAAGCTCGTTGTAATCTCTCCACGCTTTGATGTCGTCCTCCCTTACCATATAAAGAGGTCTGATGAGCTCCATGCCCTCAAAGTTGGTGCTGTGGAGCTTCGGCATCATGGTCTGCATCTGCGCTCCGTAGAGCATACCCATGAGTATGGTCTCTATGACATCATCGTAGTGGTGTCCGAGAGCTATCTTGTTACAGCCAAGCTCCTTAGCATAGCTGTACAGATGTCCACGTCTCATCCTGGCACAGAGGTAACATGGTGACTTCTCAACGTTGTACACCGAGTCAAATATATCAGACTCAAATATCTGAATAGGAATGTTCAGCATCCTGGCATTATCCTCTATGACCTTGCGGTTTGCCGGGCTGTAACCCGGATCCATAACTATGAACTTGAGCTCAAATGGGAACTTGTTGTGCCTTTTCAGCTCCTGAAAACACTTTGCCATGAGGAAGGAATCCTTGCCGCCCGATATACATACGGCTATCCTGTCGCCCTCCTTCACCAGCTCATATCTGTTGATAGCCTTTGTGAAGTTGCACCATATCTTCTTGTGGAACTTCTTGCGGAGGCTCTTCTCAACGTCGGCACATATATCAGTCTGTTCCTGCTTGCCCATGGTGTAGAGCAGCCATGATATATATCCGCCTTTAAGGCTCACCGCATCGTATCCCAGCTCTGTAAGTCTCTCCGCCAGCGGAATGCTGTTGGTTCCGTGGGTGCAGCAGATTATGAGTTTCTTTCCCTTTGAGTTGTCCCCGGGCATATATTTCTCAACCGGGAATATCTCACTGGCTGTCTCCGCCAGATTCCCTGGCATCAGCCTGTCCGTCTGGACTGCCATCGCACCCGGTATCGCTCCGTGGGATATCTCAACTTCATCTCTGATATCAACCATCAGATACGAGTCCTTATCCAGTTCCTGCATCTCTTCTATTGTGATCTCTGATATATTCTCTGCACTATTACCCATATTATCTATGCCTTATCTCTACCACCGTTTAATATTTGTCATAAAATGTTCTGTCCTAACCATATATGCCAGGTTATGCGGCTGTTTTCCTGCTCTACTCTTTGCCATCCCAGCAGTATGTACAAAGCTTGCACTTCTCAACTCCGCACGCCTCAAGCATATCGTCAAGTCTGTTGAATCTGAGTGATGTGAAATGCAGCTCCTTGCAGATCTCATCAACCATCTTCTCATACTTCTCTGAATCAGGATCTGTGTACTCCTGAAGTACCTCATCTGTCACATTTCCATTCTCAAGTCTCTCGATAACTCTTCTTGTTATCAGATCCATCTCTGATGATGATCTTGAGAAGTTAAGGTATTTGCATCCGTATACAAGTGGTGGACATGCAGGTCTGATGTGCACTTCCTTGGCACCGCTGTCAAACAGATACTCGGTTGTCTCTCTGAGCTGTGTTCCACGCACGATGGAATCGTCTATGAGCAGAAGGCTCTTATCCTTTATAAGATCCTCAACTGCCAGAAGCTTCATCTTCGCGATGAGGTTACGCTGGCTCTGTATGGTCGGCATAAATGAACGTGGCCATGTCGGTGTGTACTTGATGAATGGTCTTGAAAAAGGTATTCCTGATTCATTGGCATAGCCGACTGCATGCGCTGTTCCTGAATCCGGAACTCCGGCTACGATATCAGGCTTAACGTTATCTCTCTTTGCCATGCTGGCTCCGCAGTTGTATCTCATCTGCTCTACACTCATACCCTCGTATGAACTTGCAGGGTAACCATAGTATACCCACAGGAAGGTACATATCTTCATGTCCTTGCCCGGCTGCACAAGCGTCACGCAGTTGGACGGTGTTAGTACAACAACCTCACCGGGACCGAGTTCTTTATAGTCATGATAGCCAAGGTTCTTGTAGGCAAAGTTCTCAAATGACGCACAGAATGCACCATCCTTCTTGCCTATAACCACAGGAGTTCTTCCGTGCATATCCCTAGCTGCATATATTCCATTCTGGTTCATGAGCAGGAGTGACAGAGAACCATCTATCTTCTCCAGCGCATATCTTATTCCGTCTATCAGATTATCCTTCTGGTTGATAAGGGCTGCCACCAGCTCTGTGCTGTTGATATCCCCTCCGCTCATCTCAAGGAAATGTGAATGTCCCTGATCAAATATCTCCTTGGATATCTCGTCAACATTGTTGATCTTGCTGACAGTTGTCAGAGCATATGTTCCGTGATGTGAACGCACTATGAGTGGCTGTGGCTCATAATCGGATATACATCCTATTCCAAAATAGCCCTTCATGTTCTGCATATCTTTGTCGAACTTTGTTCTAAATGGAGCATTCTCGATATTGTGTATGGATCTGTCAAATCCCTTATCTCCATACACTGTCATGCCTCCGCGCCTTGTTCCAAGATGTGAATGATAGTCTATTCCAAAGAACAGATCAAACACACAGTCATCTTTTGCCGCTACTCCAAAAAATCCACCCATTGTTTTCCTCCTGAAGTGATAAAAATTTGTCATTTTCGCAAACATATCTATATTAGCATAGTATCGGCGGTGATTACAATATTATTTCATGACATTGTTACACATCTATTTTGTGATTTTAGCTTTCATAATATTATGATATACTATTTCTGTTGCCGCCCCTATACTGGCTCAGAAAGGGGGTAAGTACATATGATAACACTTCTTATTACCTTTATTATCTCTGTCATAGCAAGTATTGTTGCCTACTATATTTGCAAATGGCTGGACAAAGATAAGTAATCGGCAACCAGCCTAGGAAATACGTCGTCCTACACGATAGACGGAGAAAACCCCAGAGGGTGCCACCTCTGGGGTTTTCGCTTGCGCCTGTATTGTGTAAAGCACAATGATATACTCTTATTACCTTTTATATCTGCCGATATTATAACATATATAAATTCTGGTTACAACATCCATATTAACATAAATTTTATAACACATTCATTATCAATTTCACTACCCCCGCGACAAAAATCAGCCCCGCCAGTCCGAAAAAGAATACCTCCATCTCCCTGTACACCTTGTTTGATTTTTTCTCAAATGCCTTTCTCTCCTCCCTGGAGTAAAGCAGTCTATACTCACTGCCGATTGGATGTTTCTTTCTGTTTATATCCTGATTAACCACATAAGAATCCGGCTCACCGCTGTATGGATCGATGTATTCCACTGTGGGTTGTGCATATCCCGGCAATTTTGTCCTGCCGGTCAGGGTATCGTATCCTATGATCTTTCCGGTTATCTCCATGTCATACATATCATTCTCTTTTATGCGTTTTGACCGCATAATATACCCAGCTATCACAAATATCAGTACACACGCCAGCACCTTGATCACATCCAGGATAACCCATACAGGATTATTCCTATCTATAGCTATTACCCCTCCATCCTGCAGACTATCTACCACCATAGATACACTGATTAGCAAAAGTGCCATGCCACCAGCCAGAAGTCCGATACAGATATTCTTGAAGTTCCAGCGATCCTCCTTTGTCTTTATCCATATCGCAAGTCCGATAAAGAATATCCCCACAATACCGATAAAAGCTGATTTCACAAGCTCCGTTATAAATTCTACATTGTCTATTATGTAATCCATAGATTCCCTCATTTTCCCCGCTTATTTCCTATATTTAACACATTCTCACTGTATATAAACATTCTATCATTTAACCAACTACTGAAAAAGATCTGTATTCATACCAAAGACATCAATAACTTTCAAAATATCGGAAAGTTCATCCCTAAATTTCTGACGATACTCCTCCATGTCACCATTATCCCTGCCATTGTTACTAAGTTCAAATAAATCTCTGTCATTCTTTATCGCTACTGCCACCATATTGCCAGCGATCTGTATCTCCATAAATCCTTCAAGTCCCATAAGTCCCTGCATAAGCTGTGGCGTCAATACCCTCAAAGCAAGCTGGCTGTCAGAGGCATATATATCGAACCTGTTATCAAATGACGCGTTGCCCGTCATAAAACTGTTACGTGAATTCTCAGAACCCAATACTCTTGATAATATGCCACTTTTCTTTTCGTTTTTCATTCTTGGACTAATTCTCTCCTGGATATGTACAAAACCATTAACATTCTTGTGGGAAGTAGCCATTATGAGCTGACCTTTAAAATTGGCAACATTATCGCCAAGGGACTCGCCGTCCGGTGAACCCTTTGTTTCCGTTCTGAGTGTGAGATCACTGAATGTAAATTCTACTCCCCTGTATATTCCATGTATAAAGTCAGAACCATCCATATTATTAAATGAAGGAAGAATCGGACAATTATGTAAAAATGCCTCATTTGTATATCCATTTGGCATGTATTCAATCACCTGCAAGTGCTCTCCAAGGACACTCCGTACAACATACTGTCCCATGAGTTCCTTGAGGTCTTTAAGTTTATTTGTCTCCATATATGAGAACAGGAAAAATCCGCCTACAAACAAAGCCGGAATCAGCAGCCAAGCAGAGTCTAATTCATAGCCATTTCTAGATACCACCATAAACGCAACAAATGACGCAAATATTCCTATAAAAGAAACAATCTTAAACACCTTAAGCACTTTACATAGTTTGCGTTTTTCTAATATTTCCGATTCTATATTCTGATCCATCTTCTCATCTCCAAACTGTGATAAATACTCTATACGAATCTCAGAGCCTTACTAAACTTTTATCTCATTAAAAAATTCGCCTTATACTGGTATATTATATATCAGTATAAGGCGAATTCAAACTTAATAAAAAAGATTCTCCCTGAATCCTAGCCGATGCTCTTAACGCTTTCTCCCTCTATCAGGGAATATGGTACTATCTCATGTTCACCAGCTGCTGCATAATTTATATGCTTGAGCATGATGTCAACACTTCTCGATGCCATGATCTCTGTATTCTGTTTTATTGTTGTAAGTCTTGGTACACAGTATCCTGCCAGCTCTATTCCATCAAATCCAGTAACTGACAGCTCCTCCGGAATATGTTTGCCCAGATCAGCAGCCGCTCTCATGACGCCGATCGCTATCGTATCACTGAGAGCCATGATTGCTGTAACCTCCGGCTGTTCCTCCAAGAGACGCTTCGTGGCCTCATACCCCGCCTTCATAGAATATCTGCACGGAATATATGTAAACTCCGCCCGGTCGTCATGCTGCCACTCATCTATAGCCCTCTTGCAGCCTTTATATCTGTTGAAACTTATCTGTTTCTCGGACACCTGTCCTCCTATGACTCCGATGTACCTGTGGCCTTTTTTAAGAAGATACCTTGTCATATCATATGTCGCTGTCGTATCGTCTATCGTTATGGAGGATATGTTGTCATTTGCAAGAATATCTCCGCTGGTTGTAATTATGACTCCAGGTATCTTCATCTCCTCCACACGTTCATCAAAAAGTGCAAGATTGGCACCCAAAAACATGATCCCCTTTGGATTCACGCTCCGAATTAGTTTGATGGCATACTCTATCTCATCACCATCCTCATCTATATATTCCACTATGACATCTTCATCATATCCCGCAAGCTGACTCTGTATGCGCTCTACTATATCTGCAAACAGCATGTTCTGGTTTCCTTTTATAATGACTACAACCGCCGATTTCGTTGCCATTTTGAGGTGCTTGGCATTGACATTTGGTTCAAACCCACTTTCCTCTATAACTCTAAGTATCTTCTCTTTGGCTGCGTCACTGACTCCGGTCTGATTGTTGATCACCCTGGACACGGTTCCGATACCATAACCTGATATACGCGCAATATCCTTTATTGTCATAAGCTGTATCCCACTTTTCTCTTTTATTCCCAATAATTATATTATCTTGCTATGTGGAGGTCAAGAAAATACTCTACTTATCATTTCCCGGTAAATATTTTTAGAGAGTACTTTTTCACATCTTGCTTCTCCCGGTCATCAGTGTAAGGCTGCCTATTTCCTCTGCAAGATCATCATCCGTATCATCAGATATAGTTCGCCACCTCCAGTTATCGCCAACTGTGGATGGCTTATTCATCCTCGATTTATTGTCTAGCCCCAAATAATCCTGCATCGGTATAATACAAAGATCTGCAATACTTCTCATAGCAAGCGTGATAAATGGGACATTGATCAGACGGTCCGGTGTATAATGAGCTGCCATATAATCCCTTGCCATGTCTCTGGATCTCTGATCTATACTGCTCCACCAGCCAATAAGGGTCTCATTGTCATGGGTTCCCGTATATACAACACAATTTCGTATATAATTATGTGGAAGATAGTCAGATGCCGCCCCGGTGTCTCTCACATCAAAGGCAAACTCCACAACCTTCATTCCCGGAAATCCGGAATCATGCACAAGCTTTCTGACCGAATCAGTCACAAAACCAAGATCCTCGGCAATGACATCTCTCTTACCCAGAGCTTTTTCTATATTCCTGAACAGATCCATCCCAGGGCCCTTTTTCCACTTGCCATTCACAGCTGTTTCCTCACCATATGGAATGGCATAATATTCATCAAAGCCTCTGAAATGATCAATCCGGACTACATCATAAAGCTTATAGCTATGTCTCATTCTGGCTATCCACCAGCTGTAACCGGTCTGCCTGTTCAGCTCCCAGTCATATATTGGGTTTCCCCACAGCTGTCCGGTCTCCGAAAACCCATCAGGCGGACATCCGGCAACCTCGTATGGTCGCCTGTCCTCATCAAGCCTGAAAAGCTCCGGGTGTGCCCATACATCTGCGCTGTCCATAGCTACATAGATTGGGATATCTCCTATGATCCTTATATGGTTCTTGTTGGCATAGCTCTTTAGCGCATTCCACTGAGTATAAAACAAATACTGCATGTACTGCTGAAAATGTATCTCATCCGCAAGCTTAATCTGCATCTGCTGCACCGCATCAGGCTGCCTGTTTCTTATATCCTGCGGCCACTCTGTCCACGAAATTCCACCAAGCGAATCCTTTACAGCCATAAATAGTGAATAATCATATATCCACTCTTTGTTCTCATCCATGAACATGGAAAACTCCATGCTGTCAGTCATTTTCCATCTCTCATATGATTTTCTCAGGATTGGATATCTTCCTTCATATATTGTCCTATAATCCACATATCTGCCATCGTCGCCCCAGTCTATCTCTCTGCACTCGCGGTCTGTGAGCAGTCCCTGATCCACAAGTGTATCAAGATCTATAAAATATGGATTTCCAGCAAATGTCGAAAATGACTGATACGGCGAATCCCCATACCCGGTGGGCCCCATGGGAAGTATCTGCCAGTAACTCTGGTGTGCAGACCTAAGCCAGTCAACGAAACGATATGCCTCTTTTGAGAAGCTGCCAATTCCATACTTTGACGGGAGGCTTGATATAGCAAGCAGTATTCCTGCTGATCTTTCCATCTGAAATCTCTCCTTTTAACCAATTTCAGGCGGCTGCGAATCTCACAACCGCCTGTTTTTTACATTTAATAATATTATATTACTATCCCTTTACAGCACCAGCTGCAACACCCTTGATGATGTACTTCTGTGCACAGAGGTAGAATACAACAACCGGAATGATAGCCATAACAAGGCACGCCATGATCGCTCCCATATCTACTCTTCCGTAGCTGCCCTTCATATACTGGACAACTATAGATATCGTCTTGTATTTCTTGATGTCGAGTACCAGATACGGAAGAAGGAAATCATTCCATATCCACATAGCCTCAAGTATTCCTACTGATATGTAAGTAGGTTTCATGATAGGGATAACAACCCTGAAAAATGTCTTGAGCGGCGTACATCCATCTATCATCGCAGCCTCCTCGACCTCCAAAGGAATGGACTTGATAAATCCGCAGAACATGAATACTGCAAGACCTGTTCCAAATCCAAGATACACGATCACGATTCCCCATGGAGTATTAAGGTGAAGTGCATCCGCAGTTCCAGCCAAAGTAAACATAACCATCTGGAAAGGTATTACCATAGAGAACACGCAGAGCAGATATATGATCTTTGTCGCTATATTCTTGACTCTGGTTATATACCAGGCTGTCATAGAGCAGAACAGCAAAATTGCCACTACTGAGAGAACCGTTATCACAACTGTCCAGCCCACTGCCTTAATGAAATCATACTGTGTTATAGCCGTTTTATAATTGTCCAAGCCTATGTAGCTGTGCTCATTTGGCAGTTCAAATGTCTCCAGACTGATAAATGTCTTGGCTTTCAGCGAGTTTATAATTACGATTATTATCGGTGAAACAAATATTATGGAAATAATGGTAAAGAATAAAGTAGCCAGAATTCCCGTCAACGTTGGTTTTTCTTTCACTCTGTATACAGGCTTTTTATCCGCTGTATTTACTGTTTTCTGTATCTTCGCCATTACTGCTGCACCTCCTTTGATCTTGTAATCTTAAGCTGTATGAGTCCTATCGCTACTACCAGTATGAAGAATACGACTGCCTTGGCCTGACCTACTCCCTCATATCCTACTCTTCCATAAAACGTCTCATATATATTGAGCGCTAGCATCTCTGTCTTATGGAGTGGCTCGCCTCCTGTGAGTGCCAGGTTCTGGTCAAACAGTTTGAATGAGTTGGTTATTGTGAGGAATGTACATATAGTTATGGATGGCATCATGTTCGGGATCGTAACCCTGAAAAGTCTCTGTGTTCTATTTGCACCATCAATCATGGCTGCTTCCTGAATGTCTTCAGGTATTGCCTGAAGTCCTGCAATATAAACGATCATCATATATCCTATCTGCTGCCAGCACACAAGTATAACCAATCCCCAGAAACCGAGGACTTCATTGAGCTTCAGGGCTGTATCAAACTTTGAGAATATGGCATCGAATATAAGCTGCCATACATATCCAAGTACGATACCACCTATAAGATTCGGCATAAAGAATACCGTTCTGAATATATTAGTTCCTTTGATCTTCTGTGTAAGTGCCAGTGCCACAAGAAATGCAAGAACATTTATAAGCACAAGTGTGACAATCGCAAATAATGTTGTAAACTTAAATGCATCCGGAAATGTTGAGTCCTTGAATGCGTCTATATAATTCTGAAATCCTACAAATTCAGCGTCCCTTATGGTCGTGAACTTACAGAAGGACAGATATATTCCCTCGGCAAATGGCACGATAAATCCTATAAGAAACGCAGCCATTGTCGGTATCAGAAACACCGGCCAATATCTTTTTATCGTTTTCTCCATAATTTTTTTGATAACCTCCACTCTGTTGCATATCAATTTTCTTTCCAATATCTTCTGAGTCTAAAAATGGATATGTAGACATATTTGCATATGAATACATATCCATCTCTAGTCTGACACCTCTGAGTATGAGCTGCCTTTGCAAAGCTGTTAGCCTTCCTGGTGTCCTGCAGCTTGCAGGACTTTATTCATATTTTAAGTTGGTTTTATTTTGTGATGTTTTTTATTTTAGGGTTGTGTACTATTGTTTATTTGTTAATATGTTTTATTTTGACTTTGCTGCAGCTGCCTCTTTAGCCCATCCATCTACAAATGCGCTCTTTACAAGATCCCAGTTGGCATCTGTCTGATCTGCCGCATATGTTGTAAGTGCTGATCCGAGGTCGTTCTTCCACTGCTCTGATGGCATTGTTGTGAAGTTCCAGCTTACAGGTGTCTTGCCCTCTGCTACATACTGATTTGCGATGTTTACAAGAAGGTTTGTTGACTCAAGGTTCTTCTTGAATGGTGTTACAAATCCCATTCCATCGGCTCCTGATGGCATAGCGCCCTTTGAACCACAGATTGCCTTAAGTGCGGTGTCATTTGTAGCACACCACTCCATGAAGTCAAGAGTTGCCTGGATATCTTCCTCTGAAGCCTTAGCATTTACACACCAGTAATTCTCACTTCCTGTACAGAGTCCCTGATTCTCCTCACCATCTACTCCTATATAGATAGGGAGCATTCCGAGGTTGTCATCGCCAAGTGATGATACATCTGCGTATGCCCATGTACCATTCTGATAAAATACTGCCTGTCCTGAAACAAACTCTGCAACCGCATCATCACCAGTCTTTGTGCTGAGCTGCTTTGGATCGGTTGTTGAGTTGTTGATGTACAGATCCCATACATTTTTGTAATTATCAAGATATGTACCCTTGATCGCATCTGTAGTATCGATTCCATCAGCCTTGTATTCATAGTAGATTGGAAGATTTGCAAGATGTGTCTTGAATCTCCAGTCTGATGAGCCATCCATTCCAGCTGATGTGAATGCTGAGAATCCTAATTTGTCTGAATTAGCTGTTATATCCTCTGCCACCTTCTTGAGGTCTGCAAATGAATTGATATCATCCTCAGTGTATCCAGCTTTGCTTAAAAGCTCTTTGTTGTAAATGATTCCGTATGACTCTATAACATATCCGATTCCTGCGACCTTATCGCCATCCTTAAGTGCAAAGTCCTCAGATGTGAGTTCTTTATACACCTGTGATGATCCAAGATCATAACAATAGTCCTTCCAGGAAGCAAGACCAACCGGTCCATTTACCTGGAACAGGGTAGGTGATTCTGACTTACCCATCTCACTCTTAAGAGTAGTCTCATACTGACCAGCAGCTGCTGTAACTACCGTCACATCAACGCCAGTCTCTTCTGTGTACACCTTAGCAAGCTCCTGCCACTGTGTATCCTGCTCCGGCTTGAAGTTCAGATAATATACAGAGCCCTTTGCATCAGCCTTCTTTCCTGCTCCATCTGAATCTCCTGAGCCACATCCTGTCAACATGGTACCTGCCATCATAAGTGACAGTCCTAGTGCCGCAATACCTTTCTTGTTCATATTGGTTCCTCCCATAAAATAATAAAAATTTTTCCTTCAGTCATCTCTTATACGAGCTGCTTATTGGTTACTTTGTTTTTTTCGGAAACGTTTTTGGAACCGTTTCCATTTGATATATCTTATATTAGTTGCTTATGCACAAAATGTCAATACTAATTTCAATTTTTTTATCACTTTTTGCATTTTCTATATATGGCTTTCCTCCTGGGTACATAAAAATATATAATTTTTGTCATATTCTATCCTTTCTGAATACTATAAATAGAACAACTATTAAATTTGAAAGGGCTATCCTATGAAATGCTACAATAACTGTTCTCCGGGCAGACCTGACTGCCGTGACAACATCTGCACTATAGATCTCCGGGAAAAAGCGTTACAGAACCAAAATTACCGTGAAACCGTGTGGACCGGCTGTTTCATGCAGATGACCGTCATGTGTATACCTGCCTGCTCAGATGTAGGTTTGGAAATCCATGACAATACCGATCAGATCATCAGGATCGAACAGGGACAGTGTTCAGTCAGGATGGGCTGCTGCCCGAACGAGCTTTGCTTCCGCCAGAATCTGTGCGCAGGGGACTGCATCTGTGTTCCGGCCGGAACATGGCACAACATAATAAACATCGGCAATAATCCACTGAAGCTCTCATCCATCTATGCCCCACCACATCATCCCAGGGGAGAGACACAGGCCACCAAAGCCACGGCTATGGGAATGGATTGCTGATATGTTTTCATGTGACATGAAGTAGAACGCATTACCGAATTAATTGTCCCATTGTTTTAAGCATTCTTCTGTCCGCCACCAAAAAAGACACCAAATGCTGCCTGCCCGTCTGACATTGGGCAAGTGACATTTAGTGTCTTTGCTATTTCTGTATTAAATTCACACTTATTTCCAAATTATTCTTTATAATTCTGTTCAGCCACCATAGAAATATTTATCGCAAATCCCCCATCCTGAACCTCCGCGCTCACCTCATGTCCCAGCTTGTCCGCAAGGCACCTTACTATGTAAAGTCCCAGCCCTGCGCCCTCCTTCTGTCTGGACTTTCCACGGCAGAACGCATCGAATATCGTATCCACATCTATCTCATCGTCCAAATCTATGTCATTTTCAAATATGACTTCCACCCGGCCGTCCTCACATACCAGCCTCACAGATATCCGGCTCTTGGCATACTTCCGCGCATTCGAGAAGAAGTTGGCAAATATCCGGCTGAGCATGGTCTCATTGCTCCGAACTATGACCAACTGCTCCGGTATGTCAAATGTGACATTTACCCCAGACTCCTTCACCCAGTCATACTGCTCAAATGCCTGGGATGTCAGAAGTGCCGCCACATCCACATCTGCGGTCTCTATCTCGTCATCCTTCGCCTCGGCTGACGACACCTCGAAAAATGCATCTGAAAGCACCCGGAGATAATCTGTCTTTGCAAGGGCAATATCCAGATATTCCTGATCTTTACCTATGACATGTCCGCCCTTTTTCATGAGCTGCATATACCCCTTTGCCGCCGTGAGCGGTGTTCTGAAGTCGTGGGAAATCCCGGCTATGACACTTTTCAGCCTTGCCCTGTCCTTCTCCACCGCCAGATTTTTCTCTTTTATCTGATCTGAATAGTCATTTAACGCATTTGCAAGCTGCAGGATATCCCTGTCGAAATACTCCACATGTATATCCTGATCCACACCGCCGTCAAGGCGCGCCTTCAGTTTATCCGCAAATATCCGCATCTGCCTCTTGTACTGCATCACCCGTATAAAAAGGACTGCCACTATAATAAGCAACAGTCCGATCACAATCTTATAATAGATATCCATACCCTATCTGCCCTTATCTGTCAGACACCCGCACATTCCCATAGTCATATGCTGTATGTCATTAGTTGAACCACTTTTTTTCATAGCTATTGTAGGATAACACATACCAGATTAGTATTTCAACAACTCCTGCCACCACACAGATTATCACGTCCTGAGATGCTATATCTGGAAGACCGGAACAGGTCAGACCACCTCCCACAAGACAGTAAGTTACCTTTGAGACGCTGCCGCCTCCCTCAGTTACCATGTCTATCATCAGGCTGCCAAATGCCTCTAGTATCAGGAATCTGAGGAACACCACAAACATTCCTACAGCTGATTTGAAAGTTGTCATGATGAGCACTGAACAGCTGAGCACTCTGATACATATCACAGCAACGATCAATATCCTGAGCGCAAGATACTTCGTATCTCCATAACCGTTCTTCGCTCCGAAATACAGTATAGGAGAGATCATCAACGCTATACTGATTATCGACATGAGCGGCACAACTGTAAACAGCTTGGAAAGCAGCAGCCTTGACGTTCTGTTGCCCGCCATTACCTCGTAACAGAGCACCTTGTTCTCATATGATGTCACGTACATTCCCGCGATGATCAGCGGAAGATATGTCATAAGCAGAAGGTCCTTCTCAAGAAACATTCCAAATGCCTCTACTCCTGAGCTTGCACTGTCAAAACCGACATCCATGTACCCCAGATAAATCATAAATACACACAGCGCAACCGCCCACACTGACAGATGATAGGTTTTCCTCACGCGGTACCACTCCGCTCTCATAAGTCTGTTCATACTATCTACCTGCCTTTCTGAGCATCTTGCCAACAAAGCTCTTCGGAGCATTACTATCATCACTGGATGATGATACCCTGGACAGGAAATACTCCTCCAGATTCTCCCCCTGTACATGGAACTTGAGTATAGTAAGTCCTGATGCCGTTATCGCTCTTGACACGGTCTTAAGTTCTGACAGCATATCATAGATACGGGTGTCTCCGTTTTCCATCACTTTGTAACCTGATATTCCGAGATCCTGCTCGATGACTGTCACAAGTCTTTCCATGTCATCCGTCGCCACTTCTATGTAGCTCCTGCAGTTCTCATCCAGTTCTTCCTTGGAAATGCATTCCACCAGCACACCCCTGTCGATTATGGCAAAATCCGTACAGAGCTCCGAAAGTTCGGCAAGCAAATGGCTGGAGATAAGTATCGTTATCTCCCTCTCATCCTTCAGCCTCTTAAGAAGATTCCTGACCTCCACGATTCCCTCCGGGTCAAGTCCGTTCACAGGCTCATCGAGTATCATGACCTCCGGATCAGGCAGCAGTGCCATGCCTATTCCAAGTCTCTGCTTCATTCCAAGTGAAAAATGTTTCACCCGCTTCTTCCCGGTATTTGCCAGCCCCACAAGTTCAAGTATCTCATCTATCTTTGATGAATCCGCCACTCCCCTGAGCCGGCTTATGTACTCCATATTCTCCCTGGCGGTAAAGCTCTTATCCAGATACGGTGCCTCGATCATAAAGCTCGTTCTCTCCCTGTTCGCATTCAGATCCTTGCCTGAGCCAAACAGCTCTATCTCTCCCTCAGCAGGATCTGTAAGTCCCGCTATCATCTTCATTATGGTGGTCTTGCCCGCTCCATTTGGTCCTATCAGACCATATATGTGTCCCTTTTCAACATCCAGCGAAAAATTGTCCACAACACGCTTATCGCCATACACTTTGGTCAACCCCTTAAGGCTTATCGCACTCGCCATATACTGCTCCCTTCCCCGATTTACACATCTGATGATCGCGCCATGTAAATCATATCCCGCTCTTTTGATCCCGCGATCACCCACGCTGTCTCTTCACATTTTATATATTACTTTCTATGCATAAAGAAATGGTAAATTCAAATGTAAAGAAAAGGTTAAGAATCACTCCGCAAGCTTGTATCCCATGCCCCAGACGGTCTCTATGTACTCCTGGTCGTCATACTTTTTTATCTTATTTCTGAGATTGCTCATGTGAACTTTGAGGACATTGTCCTCCGGATAATATGTCTCATTCCACACACTCTCGAACAGATTTGCCTTTGAAAAGAGCTTGTTAGGATTTGTCAGTAACAGCCTCAATATCCCATACTCCTTTGCAGTGATGTCCAGCTTATTGCCATTTACCGTGACATTCTTTGCCTCGTCGTCCATGATGAGGTGCTTGTAAGTATATGAATATCCAGCTATCCCTTTGATGCCGCATGGATGTCCAGAAGATTCTCTGTATATACAGCGGTTTAACACCGCCTCCACCCTGACAAGCAGCTCATCCAGATCAAACGGCTTTGTGATATAGTCATCAACGCCAAGCCTGAACAGATCTATCTTCGTCTGGACCGTGTCCTTCGCCGAAAGCACAATGACCGGAACATCCGAAAATCCCCTGAGACTCTGCATAATCCTGTCGCCACTCTTCATCGGCAGCATGAGATCCAGCAGACAGAGATCGATATCCGGCGTGCTTTCGAGAATAGACAGCCCAGCTATGCCATTTGTGGCTGATATCAGCTCATAGCCACTTTCTGTCAAATATTCGCAGATAAGCCGGTTTATCTCTTTATCGTCCTCTATGACGAGTATCTTGCTCATAAGCATCTCCTCCTGTCTATTGAACATCAGTCCATCAGAACTGACTTATCTACTACTATACTTTATACCTTTCCCCATGTCATCAACTCCATAAAAAAATCCCGAAATATCGACTCCTGTCGATACTCCGGGATCATATACATCTTTTATGAATATGATGAAAGGAACTGTTTTGTCCTCTCCATCTTCGGATTGTCAAATACCTGATCAGGTCTTCCCTGCTCAAGTATATATCCATCATCCATGAATATGACCTGGCTTGCAACATCCTTTGCAAATGCCATCTCATGGGTAACAATTATCATGGTTGTCTTTTTGTCTGCAAGGTTTCTGAGAACCTTAAGTACCTCTCCTGTGAGCTCCGGATCAAGAGCCGATGTAGGTTCATCGAAACACAGGATGTCCGGCTGCAACGCAAGCGCCCTTGCTATGGCAACTCGCTGGCACTGTCCGCCTGAAAGCTGGTGAGGATAGTTGTTCATTCTGTCCTCAAGTCCCATCTGGCGTAGAAGTTCCTCTGCCTGGACTCTTATCTCGTCGAGTATATTCTTCTTATTTACTTTGAAATCCGGTCTCTCCTTTGCAAGAAGCTCTCTTGCAAGCATTACGTTCTGAAGCGCAGTGTACTGTGGAAAGAGATTAAATGACTGGAACACAAGTCCAAAATGCAGTCTCTTCTTGCGCACCTCCGACTCCTTGAGTGTCTCCGGCTTGTCAGTGTCAAGCAGGATCTCATCATTTACACGGATAACTCCATTGTCCGGCATCTCCAGAAAGTTCAAACAGCGAAGAAGTGTTGTCTTTCCACTTCCTGATGATCCTATGATAGAAAGGACCTCTCCCTGCTCCAGAGAAAAGCTTATATCCTTGAGCACATCTGTCTTGCCAAACTTCTTTTTTATATGTTCAACCTCTAATATAGCCATAGCGGCTCCTCCTATTTAATATGTATCGCCCCTCTGCTCCGCAGCAGGGCAGGTCGTCGGAGCCGATTCCGAGTATGAACTGCGTTCATAGCGGCTCCTCCTATCTAAAAAAATCAAGTTTCTTCTCTAATTTGCCAAGTAAAACTGTGAGTACACCATTCCATATCAGATAGTAGAATGCGCAGAAGAAGAGTGGCCATATCGCACCAGAGATGCCCTGTGAACCCTTCATGAATGCCTGGCCTGCCCAGATTATCTCCTGAAGTGCGATGATACGGGCAAGGGACGTATCCTTGACCAGAGTTATGATCTCGTTGGACATCGCCGGAACTATCTTCTTTATCATCTGCAAAAGCTTGACCTTGAAGAATATCTGCTTTGGAGTCATGCCGAGCACGAGTCCGGCTTCCTCCTGTCCTACAGGAATCCCCTGGATACCTCCACGGTAAATCTCTGAGAAATAGCAGGCATAGTTCACTATGAATGACACCGATGCCGCAACAAATCTTCCGCCTTCGCCGCCGCCCCATACCGGGTTGTGGAATACAAGTCCCGGGAAATAATATATGATGAGCAGCTGTATCATAAGTGGTGTACCTCTCACTATCCATACGATGAACTTCATAAGATAGCTGAGTGGTTTAAACTTTGACATGGAACCAAGTGCTATAAGAAGTCCAAGCGGAAATGCACCGAGCAATGTCACGAAGAACAATTTTAATGTCTGTATAAATCCTGTATTAAGAGCTCCAAGTACGACCGGGAGCTGTTCAAAAAACAAATCCATAATAATTTTTCTCTCTAAGTGATGGTAAAAATACTAATTATATCTTATCTATTACTTTGCAAGTGCAGCCTGTACCTTATATGTCTCAGCACACTTCTCCATTGAACCGTCAGCCTTACTGTCTGCAAAGAACTTGTTGAGCTCAGCTACAAGATCTGAGTCCTTTCTGAAGCCAACGCCATACTCCTCACTGTTAAGACCTACGGTATATGTGAGCTTGTCATAACCTGTTCCCTCGCCAACCATAGCTGCTGCCATGAGTGAATCAATGATCGCTGCATCCGATGTTCCAGCTGCAACCTCCATGAGTGCATCTGCCTGTGCCTTTACTGCTGTATAGTTGAGTCCAAGCGCCTTGGCCTGATCCTCGCCTGCGCTTCCTGCCTCTACAGCAAATGTAAGCTCCTTAATGCTGTCAACAGTCTGATACTTGTCTGCCTTATCTTTTGGCACGATAACTACCTGAGCATTGTTGCAGTATGCATCTGAACATGCCATTGAGCTTGTAACCTCATCTGTAAGTGTCATACCATTCCATACACAGTCGATGGTCTTGCCGTCAAGCTCCATGATCTTGTTGTCCCAGTCTATCTCTACGAACTCTGCCTTTACGCCAAGGCTCTCTGCAAATGCTGATGCCATATCTGCGTCAAATCCGATCCAGTTGCCTGACTCATCCTTGTAATCCATCGGTGCGAAGTCTGTAACGCCGACAACGAGAGTTCCCTTATCCTTTACATACTCCAGATCACTCTTTGATTCACTCTTAGATCCGTTATCAGATCCGCCACATCCAACCAGTGAAAGTCCCATTGCTGCCACTAAGAGCAGTGATAATAACTTTTTCATACTTTTTTCCTCCTGAAATATACTTGGCAGATGCATGAAACACACTACACCGGGCATCTGCACGATATATAAGCCCTATTAGGGCACAACACGGTAACATAGTAACAGTTTATCATAGTAAAGTCAAACCTAAGATTGAGGAAATGCCTGTAAATGTATTATGTAATAATAATAAAAACCACAGAAGATCTTACTCTTCTGTGGTCAGGATGCTCACCATCTGGAATTATTTTACATACGCTCTGTCAATATGTATCACACAATAGTAATTTTTATTGTACTCACTAACTTTTTCCTTGATATAGGATATTATCTGTTCTTCTGACATTTGATATCCATGTGGCAAAACCACATCAAAAATAAGATTGGAATGTGTTGAACCCTTTACCATTCTAAAGTCGTGAAACTGAACATTTTCATTTTTTCTGCTATCCTTATTAAGTGATTCTATAATTTCAGTGATCCGCGCTTTCGCAGCATTTGTCTCCTCATCGTCATCTACTATCGGATCCATGTGAATGACAGGCTCACAATTTAATTTTTTTCTGAGAGAGAATTCTATCTGATCGATCAGATCATGCAGTTCAAGAATGTCTTCCTTATAAGGAACTTCTGCGTGCAGACTGACCATAAGTCTGCCAGGTCCATAATCATGGACCACAAGATCATGAATACCAAGGATCCTTTTATCACACCTCACGATCTTCTTGATTTCGTCCACAAGCTCTGGTTCCGGTGCCTGACCAAGCAAAGGGCTGACCGTATCCTTCATTGCAGTAATGCCAGCTATGAGTATCATTACGCCCACCAATAACCCACAATATCCATCTACAGGTATTTTCCAGAAATGAGCAACAAGTGCAGATGCAAGAACAACCATTGTGGAAAATGTATCAGATAAACTGTCTTTCGCCGTCGCTATCATGGTCGCACTCTCTATCTTTCTGCCTATACTCCTGTTGTAGAAATACATATATATCTTTACTCCAATTGAAACAACGAGTATAACGGCAACTAGAATGCTGAATTTTGGAAGTTCCGGATGTAGGATCTTTCCGATTGAATCTTTAATAAGCTCGTAGGCCATCAATATGATCATGACTGCTACAAATAAGCCTGATATATACTCTATTCTTCCATGTCCAAACGGATGATCCGGGTCCGGTTTTCTACCAGATAACTTAAAGCCTATCATAGATATAAACGAGCTTCCTGCATCTGATAAATTGTTGAACGCATCCGCCGTGATCGAGATAGCCCCCGAAAGTAATCCAGCAAAGAATTTTCCCAGGAACAATAATACATTCAAAAATATACCAACAGCTCCGCAAAGAACACCATATTTCTCCCTCACCTTGCTATCCTTATAATTATCTGATTTGATCCACAGCTTCGACAATAATGTCACCATATCTTTTGTCCCTCCTAATCTAAATCTCAAAAGTTCTGAAAAAAAGAACCCACAAAAGCGTTGGACTTCTGCGGGTTCTTGATATATCTGAAATGATATATAATTATCTCTTTGAGAACTGTGGAGCACGACGAGCGGCCTTGAGACCGTACTTCTTTCTCTCCTTCATTCTTGGATCTCTTGTAAGGTATCCAGCCTTCTTAAGGATTGGTCTGTACTCAGCATCAACCTCAAGGAGTGCTCTTGAAATACCATGTCTGATAGCTCCAGCCTGACCTGTGAAACCACCACCACATACGTTAACGAGTACATCGTACTTGCCCTCTGTGCCTGTAGCAACGAGTGGCTGCTTTACGATAACCTTGAGTGTATCAAGGCCAAAGTACTCATCCATATCCTTCTTGTTTATAACGATCTTACCAGTACCTGGAGTGATGTAAACTCTGGCGATACTGCTTTTTCTTCTTCCTGTTCCATAGAACTTTGTTGTCTTAGCCATCTGTTAATCTCCTCCTTCTTAGTACTTAATCTCTAATACTTCTGGCTTCTGTGCCTGATGCTTGTGATCTGCACCAGCGTATACGTGAAGCTTTGTGATCATCTCTCTGCCAAGTGGTCCCTTTGGAAGCATTCCCTTAACTGCAAGGTAGATAACATCCTCTGGCTTCTTAGCCATCTTCTCACGAAGAGTTGTCTCTTTCATACCACCTACATAATCTGAGTGGTTGTAGTATACCTTCTGATCTAACTTCTTACCAGTTACCTGGATCTTGTCAGCGTTTACTACTATTACATAATCACCTGTATCAATGTGTGGTGTAAATGTTGGCTTGTTCTTTCCTCTTAAAATGCTTGCGATCTCTGATGCAAGACGACCTAAAGTATGTCCTGTAGCGTCAACTACATACCACTTTCTCTCTATTGTTGATGGGCTTGCCATAAAGCTCTTCATCGTGGTACCTCCTAAATTATTCTTTTATAATCTTCTTTACTAATGTATATTCAGCACATTCCTTACCGGGGCATTGGTTCGAAACGCACTTATAAACTTCGCATACTTTGCAAGTATATTATAATTACATTTTGTTGTCAACTATTTTTTCCAACAAAAATATCCGGCGATACATGTGCACCGCCGGATACCATATTATCATTCATTCTTCTGTCTGTAAATACTATCTTTTATTTAGAAATCCACCTCTGTGTCATAGTAGCAGCACTTCAGCAGCTTCTCCATCTCCTCCTGGCTTGGCTGTCTTGGGTTGGAGCCTGTACATGCATCAAGTATCGCATTTGCAGCGATCTCAGGAAGTCTCTCAAGGAATACGTCCTCCGGAACAAAGCCCTGCTCACATGGATAGCTGTCTGGTCCATAATTCTTGATACAGTGAGGTATGTTCAGCTCATCATTCATCTTGCGCAGATATGCGATGAGAAGAGCTATCTTCTCGTCGAGGGTCTCTCCGCCAAGGCCCATGAAGTCTGCTATCTCGCCGTAACGAATCTTTGCTGTCTCATCCTTTGCATTGAAAGCGATAACCTTTGGAAGATACATCGCATTTGCTGCTCCGTGGATGATATGTGCACCGTAATCGGCAAATGCTGCTCCGGTCTTGTGTGCCATTGAATGTACGATTCCAAGCAGTGCATTTGAAAATGCCATACCTGCCAGGCACTGCGCATTGTGCATTGCGTCACGCTTCTCCATGTCTCCGTTATATGATCCAACCAGATCATTCTGGATCATCTTGATGGCATGAAGTGCCAGTGGATCTGTGAAATCGCAGTTTGCTGTCGATACATAAGCCTCGATTGCATGTGTCATGGCATCCATACCTGTGTGAGCAACCAGCTTCTGAGGCATGGTCTCTGCCAGCTCAGGATCTACGATCGCAACATCAGGTGTAATCTCAAAATCAGCTATCGGATACTTGATTCCCTTCTCGTAATCTGTGATGATTGAGAATGCGGTAACCTCTGTTGCAGTTCCTGATGTTGAAGAAATAGCGCAGAAATGAGCTTTCTTTCTAAGTTCAGGGATTCCAAATACCTTACACATATCCTCAAATGTCGCATCAGGATACTCATACTTTATCCACATAGCCTTTGCTGCGTCTATAGGTGAACCACCGCCGATGGCCACTATCCAGTCAGGCTCAAATTCAAGCATGGCTGCTGCACCCTTCATAACTGTCTCAACCGAAGGATCTGGCTCAATTCCCTCAAACAACTTAACTTCCATTCCAGCTTCCTCAAGGTACTGTACTGCCCTGTCCAGGAATCCAAATCTCTTCATGGATCCGCCTCCGACACAGACCATAGCTCTCTTACCCTTGAATGTCTTGAGTGCCTCCAAAGCACCTTTTCCGTGATACAGATCTCTTGGTAACGTAAATCTTGCCATTGTTTGCCCTCCTAAAATCAAAATAAAAAAAACCAATCATGTTATCTTCACTGAAACACCTTGAAATATTCCGAACACTTCGAAACAATTCCTGACATATCCGTCATGTAGCAGCATTTCAATGTAATTATAACATGATTGGCTCTTGTTTTCATTATTTTTTGTGCATTTCACACAATGTTTTTAATCTATTTTTCACTGTTTTGCTAGATGTTTTCCACTTTTCATTCTTATTTCTAGATTATTTCAAGTCCACTTTTCCAAGTTATTATATACAAAATATAACCACGCTATTTTATAAACTGCCAACATATTATTAGCAATTTTATCTTATCCCGACAAATATTATACGTCTACAGCCGTTTACGTCTACAGATATTTTATCTCCACAAGAGTAAGCCCCTTGGCCTCGGCTTTCGGACCAGCTTTCGTCCTATCCTTAGCCTCAAGTATTGACTCCATACAGTCCTCTGGCCAGATTCCAAGACCTATCTTCATCAAAGTTCCCACTATGATACGGACCATATTGTACAGGAAACCATTTCCGCTTATCCTTATATGTATCATATCACCAACTTTATCTATGGTTATATCTGTTATTGTACGGACTGTATTCTCCACCTGAGACCTTGATGAACAGAAGCTCTTGAAATCATGCTCCCCAACCAGCACTGCCGCAGCCCGCTTCATCTTATCTATATCAAGTGGATAATAGACGAATGTCGAGTAAAGACGCTCTGTCGGCATATCAAATCTTCTGTTTAATATCTTGTATTCATATGTCTTGATCGTGTCACAGTATCTCGGATGAAAATCGTCAGCCACCTGGCATGACTCCTGTATCCTTATGTCTTCCGGGAGCCGCTGATTAAGCGCAAATGAAAACTTCTCTCCAGGTATTCCTGATTCAGTGTCGAACACCGCCACATTTCCCAGTGCATGTACACCGGAATCCGTTCTGCTGGCTCCTATAACCTTTATATCCTCATGACAAAGCTCGCTGAGTGTCTTATTCAGGACTTCCTCAACCGTTATTCCATTTATCTGAACCTGCCATCCACAATAATTTGTTCCATCGTAGGCTACGATCAATTTTACTCTCTTCATATTCATACTAGGGATGTATCTGACACATCCGTATCCTTTTCTATATTATCGATGTATCTGAATTATCCATATCCTTTTCTATAATTATCAATGTATCTGAGTTACTCTCCTGCCTCTAATACATTCTCAGGCCAATATACATACAGCGCAATTCTTAATCAAGCCCGATCGTCATTGACTCTGTAATGTTTAAAACAAATCTATATACAAACGACTTTTGATCCCGAAGTGCGCATGTATCCCGAAATAAGATTGTAGGATTTCCTACATCACACATCTGTATACTATCATGCATCCCAGATACACCAACACTATAGCATAACTTACATAGTCTGTTCCACTGTATTTTAACGGATTCATGCGGCTCCTGCCTTCGCTGCCGTCAAAACATCTGGCATCCATGGCCTGGGCAAGATCTGTGGCCCTCCTTATCGCCGATACAAATAATGGTACAAATACAGGTACATAACTCTTTATCCTCTTGAATATATTGCCACTCTCGAAGTCCGCACCTCTGGAAAGCTGTGCCTTCATGATCTTATCCAGCTCCTCCATAAATATCGGGATAAATCGCAATGCAATCATAAGCATCATGGCCATATCAGACACCGGAACCTTTATTTTCTTCAAGAATCCCAGACTGCTCTCCAGTCCATTTGCCAGATTCATCGATCTTGTAGTGTACGTCATTACAGATGAGCCTATTATGAGGTATACAAGGCGTATAACCACAAGCACCGTAGTCATCACACTGTTATCTGTTATGCGAAGTCTGTGCCAGCTCCAAAGTACCCGTCCGTCCCCGTTGAACACGCTGAATATTGCTGTAAACAGAATAAACATCCATATGACCTTCAGTCCCCTGCAAATGTATGTTATCGGCACCCTGCTCACCGCCACATATATACAGAGGAATGCCGTTGCGGCAAGTATCATGATCCAGTCCTTGCAAAGAAACAGCGATATGGCATATAGAAATGTTATTGCAAGCTTTGTTCTCGGATCCATTCTATGTATCACAGAATTGCCACTGTAATATTGTCCTATTGTAATATCTCGTATCATAGTAAATCTCCTATTCCGGGCACCTGGGAACATCTATATCGTACTGCTCAAGTAAGCTCCTGTCCTCAAAAAACTCACCTGTCCCTCCATCATACACTATCCTTCCATGCTCCATAAGAAGAATCCTCTCTGACATCTCATACACATCCTCCATGTCGTGGGATACCAGTATGATCGTCACATTTTTCTCTCTGTTGAGCTTTCTGACGAGATTCCATAACTGCTCCCGGCTCTCTCCGTCAAGCCCACATGCAGGCTCATCAAGGATCAATACGTCTGGCTCATATGCCAGTATTCCCGCTATTGCCACCCTCTTTTTCAAACCACCGGACAATTCGAATGGAGAATACTCCGCATATTTCTCCGGTACTCCCACCAACTCAAGCGCCTTTCTGGCAGCATCCTCAGCCTCTTTCTTTGACATTCCAAAGTTTATCGGGCCATACATTACATCATTGAGCACCGTATTCTCAAACAACTGGGACTCAGGGAACTGAAATACATACCCTATCCTCCTGCGGATATCCTTGATATTTCTTACACTCTGCACATCCGTATCATACAGATATACCTTGCCACTCTGTGGAACTATCAGCTTATTTATCATTTGAAGCAGTGTACTCTTTCCCGAGCCGGTCTGCCCTATTACAGCGACAACCTGTCCTTCATATATTTTGATGTTTATATCAGAAAGCGCCTGAAATGACTCATTTCCATTCACATACGAATATGATACATTCTGAAGCTCAACTATACATTTTTCTGAATTATCTGCAGTCTTCTCATCCTCAGCATGATTACTCTGCGCATTGTTCATATCGCTTCTTATATCCATATGCCTGTTCTTATATTTATAGCAGATATCGATCGGTATTCCGGCCCTACGCTTCATATCAACCGGTATCTCCAGTCCATAGCTCTTAAGCCGGTCAACATCTGTGAATACATCTCCAGGTGTACCCTCTGCCACGATCCTGCTATTATCCAATATGTATACTTTATCCGCCATAAGTGCCTCAGCTATCCTGTGAGTCACCATTATTACGGTTATTTTCTTTTCTTTGTTCAATCTCTGCACAAGCTCCAGCATATCCTTTGCTCCCTGCGGGTCAAGCATGGATGTCGCCTCGTCTAGCACTATACAATCCGGAGTCATCGCCATGGACGATGCGATTGCAAGCCGCTGTTTCTGTCCACCGCTTATTCTTGACGTATTGGCATACTTATAGGCTGTGAGCCCTGTGAGCTCCAGCATCTCATCTATCTTCTTCCATATATCTTCGCTGGAGACGCCAAGATTCTCCAGCCCAAATCCTATATCCTCAGCGAGGGTGTTGCCGACTATCTGGTTATCGGGATTTTGAAACACCATTCCTACCTGTCGTCTGACGGATTTAAGCTCTCCCATCTCCGCCATGTCTTTTCCACCTATGACTATCGAACCCTCATGCGGTGCAAGCAGTCCATTCAAATGTCTTGCAAACGTAGACTTCCCTGAACCGTTTCTGCCAAGGAGCGCGATTATCTCCCCCTTGTCGGCAAGAAAATCTACATCCTTTATTGCCCAGTTCTCCCCTATCTTATTGCCGTCTTTATCCTTTATATTAAATTTATGAGATAGTCCTTTTACATTTATGAAGCTCATAATCTTTCCAATCTATATCAATGAAATCTCTATATTTCACTAAATTTTATTAAAAAACAGGGCCGCCGTACACGAACGTAAACTAATACGTCTATGTACTGCAGCCCTGTTTATTTATCTGTATAATATCAATCTATCAATCGATTATACTAACTCGAGAATAACCTCAAGAGCCTGATCACCCTTACGCTGACCGATCTTGATGATTCTTGTGTAACCACCCTTACGTCCTGCGTACTTTGTACCATACTCATCGAATAACTTCTGTGTTAAGTCGATCTTCTTAGTACCAGCCTTCTTACCAGCAGCATCTGTAGGAACTTCAACAACTGGATATAAAACCTTGAGCATCTCTCTTCTGGCATGAAGTCTTGAAGGCTGATCCTTCTTAACTGTCTTCTCAACTGTGTCGTATACTGTAACCTTCTTACCGTCTACAACTTCCTTGATTCTCTTGCCATCTTTATCCTTCTTAGCAACCTTAGCCTGAACTGTAACCTCATCGTAGTTGTCCTTCTCAGCAACTGCTAAAGTGATGAGCTTCTCTGCGATCTTAACAACTTCCTTAGCTCTTGCCTCTGTTGTCTTGATCTTTCCATGATACAGTAACTGAGTTACCTGGTTACGAAGTAATGCGTTTCTCTGTGCGCTTGCTTTTCCAAGCTTTCTATACTTTGCCATTTTAATTATCCTCCTATACCCTTTGCGGGTCTTCACTGTGCTTACTATTATTCAGCTTGAGTGGTATACGGGAACTGCTATTAGTCCTCGTTCTGATTAAGTGATAAGCCTAACTCCTTAAGCTTAGCTAATACTTCATCCAGTGACTTACGACCAAGGTTACGAACCTTCATCATATCCTCTGGTGTCTTGTTTATAAGTTCCTGAACTGTGTTGATGCCAGCTCTCTTCAAACAGTTGTATGAACGAACTGATAACTCGAGCTCATCGATATTCATCTCAAGAACCTTTTCCTTCTCGTCTGTTGTGCTCTCAACCATAACATCTACAAGACGTGCGTTCTCTGATAAATCTACGAACAGCTTCAAGTGCTCTACCAGAAGATTTGCAGCAAGACTTACTGCCTCATCTGGAGCAAGAGCTCCGTTTGTATATACATCAAGAGTTAACTTATCATAGTCAGTAACCTGACCAACACGTGTATTCTGAACTGTAAGGTTTACTCTTTCAACAGGGGTGAAGATTGAGTCAATAGCGATGACATCAATTGGTGCATCTGCTTCCTTGTTCTTGTCAAGGCTTACATATCCACGTCCGTTGACAATTGTAAGCTCCATCTCAAGCTTTGCGTCCGGACCACTGAGGTTTGCGATTACAAGATCAGGATTTACGATCTCTATATCTCCGTCAACCTTGATATCTCCTGCCTTAACAACGCGCTCACCAACAACATCGATGTATGCCTGCTTTGGCTCAAATGTATCTGAGTTATTCTTGATAACGACATTCTTGATGTTCATTATTATCTCAGTAACATCCTCTTTTACACCTGGTATTGAGCTGAACTCGTGTAAAACACCCTTTATCTTAACGTGGCTTACAGCGGTACCTGGTAATGAAGAAAGCATTATTCTTCTAAGTGAGTTACCAAGTGTTATACCGTAACCTCTCTCTAAAGGCTCGATTACAAACTTGCCATATTTGTTGTCATCTGAAGTCTCAACGATCTCGATTTTTGGTTTTTCAAACTCAAACATCTAAGCCCCTCCTTTACGGGTTTTAAAATGCTACACTCCAAGTTACAAAATGTATAAATAAAGAACAAATCTTACTTAGAATATAACTCGACGATGAGAGTCTCATTTACAGGAACATCGATCTGCTCTCTGCTTGGCTTCTCTACAACTTCACCTGCGAGGTTATCTCTGTCTGCTGTTAACCAACCTGGTACGAGAACACCCTCTGTTGCAGCCATGATATCCTTGTATCTCTGAAGAGACTTGCTCTTCTCTCTGATCTCGATCTTATCGCCTGGCTTAACTGAGTATGAAGGGATGTTTACACACTTGCCATTTACAAGTACGTGCTTGTGATCTACGATCTGTCTAGCCTCTCTTCTTGTTCTTGCAAAGCCTAATCTGAAGATGATGTTGTCAAGTCTAAGCTCAAGTAATGTCATGAGGTTAGGACCTGTTAATCCCTTCTGCTGCTCAGCCTTTGCATAAAGGTTACGGAAAGGCTTCTCAAGTACACCATAAATGAACTTAGCCTTCTGCTTCTCGCGGAGCTGAAGTCCATACTCGCTCTGCTTTCTATTTGATCTGTTTGGTCTTCTGTTTGACTTCTTGTCTATTCCGAGATACATTGGCTCCATGCCTAAAGATCTGCATCTCTTAAGAACTGGGGTTCTATCTACTGCCATCTTGTTTGTACCTCCTCTAATTAAACTCTTCTTCTCTTTGGTGGACGACATCCGTTATGTGGAACCGGAGTAACATCCTTGATACTAACTACATCTATACCACATGCTGAGAGTGCACGAATTGCAGCCTCTCTTCCTGAACCTGGTCCCTTGACAAATACGTCGATTGTCTTGAGTCCGTAAGGTGCAGCAGCCTTTGCGGCTGTCTCTGCAGCCATCTGAGCAGCATATGGAGTTGACTTCTTAGAACCCTTAAATCCTAATCCACCAGCGCTTGCCCATGAAAGCGCATTGCCTTCAGCGTCTGTTAATGTAACAATTGTATTATTGAAAGATGACTGAATATGAGCCTGTCCGTGCTGTACGCTCTTTCTGACACGCTTCTTAGCCACTTTTTTAGTTGCCTGCTTAGCCATTAGCCTAAACCTCCTATGGTTTTTTACAAATATATTCTATAAATATTACTTCTTCTTATTAGCAACAGTCTTCTTAGGACCCTTACGAGTTCTAGCGTTAGTCTTAGTCTTCTGTCCACGAACAGGAAGTCCCTGTCTATGACGCTTACCACGATAGCAAGCAATCTCCTGTAAACGCTTAATATTGAAGCCTATCTCTCTACGTAAATCTCCCTCTACTACCTGAGTTGCCTTGATAACCTCGCTGAGTCTTCTAACCTCATCGTCAGTCAGATCTGCGCAACGTGTATCAGGATTAACGTTTGCTTCCTTAAGAATACGCTGTGATGAAGGAAGTCCGATACCATAGATATAAGTAAGACCAATTTCAACACGTTTCTCTCTTGGTAAATCAACACCTGAAATACGAGCCATTATAATAACCTCCGTAAAATCTTCTTTTAAGCTGAATCCACAAATGTATCCCATAGCACACGCTATGGGGTGAAATGCATACACCGCAAACTTCAACTAAGTTGTATATTTCTATAATTGTATTGGCATATCTACGTATGCCACAGCCGCTTTTAAATAATACAGTACATTAGATATATGTACTGACGCACGAAAATAAGTATACTTCCGGATGGGCTATCATCCATATACTTCTTTTCCTTTTTTGATTAACCCTGACGCTGCTTGTGCTTTGGATTCTCGCAGATAACTCTAACGATTCCCTTTCTCTTGATAACTTTGCACTTATCGCAGATAGGTTTTACTGATGCTCTAACCTTCATTAGAAACTCTCCTTTCAAAAAAAGTCCGCTACGAATTAGCATTCTATCATTTTCATTGATAAAATGCAATAGGGAAATTCATTTTTTTATTATTTATCTCTCCAAACGATTCTTCCCTTGGTAAGATCGTATGGTGATAACTCTATTGTAACTTTGTCGCCAGGAAGAATCTTTATATAATTCATTCTCAGCTTTCCACTTATATGAGCAAGAACCTTGTGTCCATTCTCAAGTTCTACCTGAAACATGGCATTTGGAAGTTTCTCAACTACTGTTCCTTCTACTTCAATTACATCTGCTTTTGACATTTTCAAAAATCCTCCTATATATATAAATCAACTTATGAGTTCTCCATGATATAATGAATATGTTATCGTGCTTACGAACGACGACATATGATATCACATCTACAGCTCAATTCCATCGGCCCTTGAAAGTATCTCAGGCTCTCCATCTGTTATAAGTATTGTATTCTCATAATGTGCCGCCAGTGATTTGTCTGCGGTGACGACCGTCCATCCATCCGGCATCCACTTCACTTCGTAATCGCCAAGTGTGATCATCGGTTCTATCGCTATCGTCATTCCTGCTTTCAGCTTCGGTCCTCTTCTTCTTGTTGCGAAGTTTGGGACCTCCGGCTCTTCATGAAGATTTTTTCCAACTCCATGTCCCACCAGATCGACAACAACTCCAAGTCCACACTCATCGGCATAGGACTCGACCGCTATTCCTATATCCCGCACATGATTTCCCGCACGGGCCGCTGACAGTCCTTCAAAGAAGCTTTGCTTCGTTGCCTCTATGAGATACTTTGCCATATCAGATATCTCGCCAACTCCATATGTTCTGGCTGAGTCTGAATGGTAACCCTTATAGATAACACCGGCATCAAGACTTACTATATCTCCATCCTGAAGCACTCTGTTCTTTGATGGGATTCCGTGTACCACCTCATCATTTACAGATACACACACCGACGCCGGATATCCCTGATAGTTCAGAAATGATGGTTCACAGTGATAACTTCTGATAACCTCTTCACCGAGCTTATCTATATCATATGTGGTCATTCCCGGCTTCAATGCTTTTCTCATCTCCTCATGAGTTATCGCCAGAATTCTTCCAGCCTCTCTCATAAGCTCAATCTCTTCCTGGGATTTTATGGAAATACCCTTCATATTTACTCACCTAATATATCAGTGATAGCAGCGAATACATCCTTCATATCAACAGTTCCGTCAACCTCTTTCAGGATGCCCTTTGCCTTGTAGTAATCGATGAGAGGCTGTGTCTGCTCATGATATACATTAAGTCTCTTCTCTACTGTCTCTGGCTTATCATCGTCTCTAAGGATGAGATCAGCTCCACATGCATCACACTTGCCCTCAACTTTTGTTGGGTTGTATACGATATGGTATGTTGCTCCACAACCTACACATGCACGTCTGCCTGACATTCTCTCGATGATATTCTCATCAGGTACCTCAACATTGATAGCGTAATCAACTGAATCGCCGATTGCTGAGAGTGCCTTGTCAAGTGCCTCTGCCTGTGGGATAGTTCTTGGGAATCCGTCAAGGATATATCCCTTTGCACAGTCATCAGCCTTGAATCTATCTATTACCAAGTCGACAACGAGCTCATCTGGTACAAGAAGTCCCTTATCCATGTACTCCTTTGCCTTTGCACCAAGCTCTGTGCCGTTCTTTATGTTCGCTCTGAATATATCTCCTGTTGAGATATGTGGTACGCCGTACTTTGCAGCGATCATCTTTGCCTGTGTTCCCTTGCCTGCGCCCGGTGCGCCTAACATGATTATCTTCATATATTCAACCTCCATTTTTTTGAACGTTTCCCATTCTTATCAAATACTATTCTCTCTATAATACACGAATAGGAAGTGTACTATACGGCACACTCCCATTCGTGTTTATTGCCACGTCATATTTTAGTCTAAAAGGAATCCCTGATAGTTCCTTACCAGCATACGTGACTCAATATTCTTAATTGTCTCTATAACAACACCTACAACGATGATAAGTGATGTTCCTCCAAATGAAACATTTGCTCCAAAGAAACCACTGAAGAACATTGGTATACATGCTACTATGATAAGTCCTACAGCACCTATAAATATGATGTAGTTTAAAATCTTATTAAGGTAATCCTGTGTTGACTGTCCAGGTCTTATACCAGGGACAAAACCGCCACTCTTCTTCATATTGTTGGCAATCTCCATTGGATTGAATGTGATCGCTGTGTAGAAATATGCGAAGAAGAACACAAGTAAAATATATACGATCAAACCGATCGATGCCCAAGGATAAGATCTGTTAAACCAGTAGCCCTGACTCATACCCTGGATTATCTTTGCTCCTACACCAGATGTCTTGATGTTGAACAGATTCACTACGATCTGTGGAACAGACAGTATGGATGATGCAAAGATGACCGGAATAACACCTGCAGTATTGACCTTAAGTGGAATATGAGAGGACTGTCCGCCCATCGTCTTTCTTCCTCTTACTGTCTTGGCATACTGTACAGGAATTTTTCTCTCTGCGCCCTGAAGTGCACATACAAATACTACTGTAAGAACTACAACTGCAAGGATAATGAGTCCTACAAGTGTAAATCTTACAAAGTCTCTGCCCTTCATGAACTGTGTGTATAAATTCTTGAAGTCATTTGGCATTGTTGAAACAATGTTGATCAAAAGGATTACTGATATACCATTGCCAACACCCTTCTCTGTTGCTCTCTCGCCAAGCCACATTACTATAGCACTTCCTGCCGTAAGAATGACTACGATGCAAAGAACCGTCCAGAAGTTATAATTCTCAATGACTCCCTTGTTTCCAAATCCTACTACAAGACCAGCACTCTCAAGGATTGCAAGACCTACTGTCATATATCTTGTGATAGCGGTGATCTTCTTTCTACCATCTTCTCCGTCTTTCTGCAGTTCTTCCAAAGCCGGTATAGCAATGGTGAGAAGCTGTATGATGATGGAAGCTGTAATGTAAGGTGTTACCGACAATGCAAAGATCGACATCTGCTCGAACGATCCTCCGGTGAATGAACTGAAGATGTTCAGTGAATCACCGAGGGCATTCTGCATGTACTCTCTTATTGCATCCGCACTTATTCCCGGAACGGTAATCAGACTACCAAGTCTGACTACCACGAGAATGAAGAACGTATATAAAAGTCTTCTTCGTATATCCTGTACCTTAAATGCATTGATTAAGGTTTTGAACATATTACATCACCTCTGCTTTTCCGCCAAGAGCTTCAATTTTCTCAGCTGCTGACTTTGAAAAAGCATTAGCCTTAACATTGAGCTTTTTAGTTAACTCTCCATTTCCAAGAATCTTAACTCCATCACGAGGATTCTTAATGATACCTGCCTCTACTAATGTCTCAACAGTTACGTCTGAGCCATCCTCGAATCTCTCAAGAGCTGATACATTGATTGCAACGATCTCTTTGTGATTGATGCAATTAAAGCCTCTCTTAGGAAGACGTCTATATAATGGCATCTGTCCACCTTCGAAACCTGGTCTAGGTGATCCAGAACGTGCCTTCTGACCCTTATGTCCCTTACCTGCAGTCTTGCCATTTCCTGAACCATGTCCACGGCCTACACGGAAATTAGCACTGTGCTTTGAGCCTTCAGCCGGCTTTAATGTAGATAAATCCATGATCTGCGTATCCTCCTTCTCTTATACTTCCTCAACCTTTACCATATAACTTACCTGCTTAACCATTCCAAGTGTTGCAGCGTTATTTGGGAGCTCTACTGACTTATTAACCTTCTTAAGTCCAAGAGCCTCTACTGTCTTTCTATGCTTTGGTACAGCGCCGATAGGGGACTTTACCAAAGTTACCTTTAACTTATCTGCCATCTTCTAATACCTCCTTAGTTAAGTATCTCATCAACAGATTTTCCACGAAGTCTTGCGATATCCTCTGGGTTCTTGATCTCTGTAAGGCCCTTGATTGTTGCAAGAACTACGTTCTGCTTGTTGTTTGATCCTAAGGACTTTGTACGGATGTTCTTATATCCTGCAAGCTCAAGTACGCTACGAGCAGGACCACCAGCGATGATACCAGTACCTTCTGGAGCTGTCTTCAGAAGAACTGAAGCACTGCCGAACTGTCCATTCCAGTCGTAAGGGATACTACCAACTTCATTTACAGGAACTGTAACTAAATGCTTTGCAGCATCCTCCTTACCCTTACGGATAGCTTCTGGAGTCTCAACTGCCTTGCCAACACCAACGCCAACGTGGCCATTTCTATCACCAACAACTACGAGAGCTGCAACTCTAGAATTACGTCCACCCTTAACAACCTTTGTTACACGCTTGATGGCAACAACTTTATCTTCTAACTCTAACTTACTTGCATCAATTATTTCACGCTTCATACGTTGTTCTTCCTCCTTACTAGAATTCCAGACCAGCTTCTCTCGCTGCATCTGCTAATGCCTGAACCTTACCGTGGTATACGAAACCGCCTCTGTCATAGATAACAGTCTTGATACCCTTCTCAAGTGCTCTCTCAGCAATAACCTTACCAACGTAAGCTGCTGCATCAACATCATTTGTCTTCTCAAGCTCATCCTTAATAGCCTTCTCTGTTGTAGATGCTGCTACTAATGTCTTACCAACTGAATCATCAATAATCTGAGCGTACATATGATTATTACTTCTGAATACAGCTAAACGTGGTCTCTCTGTTGTTCCAGCTAAACGATTACGAACACGCATATGCTTCTTTACACGAATTGCGCTTCTTGATTCTTTATTAATCATCTTATCTCACTCCTTTATTATTTCTTACCAGTCTTACCAACTTTACGTCTGATAGTCTCATCCACATACTTGATACCCTTGCCCTTGTATGGCTCTGGTGCTCTCTTCTCTCTAATCTCAGCAGCGTACTGACCAACCTTTTCCTTGCTGATTCCGCTTACTATGATCTTGTTTCCATCAACTGATGTTTCGATACCATCTGGATCAACCATCTCAACTGGGTGTGAATAACCAAGAGCAAGAACAAGCTTATTACCCTGCTTCTGAGCTCTGTAACCTACACCGTTAACCTCAAGCTCCTTCTTGTAACCCTCTGTAACACCTACTACCATGTTGTGGATAAGTGTTCTTGTGAGTCCGTGAAGTGATTTCATCTTCTTTAAGTCGTTAGGTCTTGATACTGTGATTGTATCGCCGTCTAACTTTATATCCATTTCCGCAGGGAGAACTCTCTCAAGAGTTCCCTTTGGTCCTTTAACAGTCACTTTATTATTTTCTGCTATATCTACAGTTACGCCTGCAGGTACAGCGATAGGCATTCTTCCGATACGTGACATTTTGCCGTCCTCCTTTTACCAAATAAACGCAAGTACTTCTCCACCTACGTTCTGTTTTCTAGCTTCCTTATCTGTTAATACACCCTTGTTTGTGGAGATAATAGCAGTTCCAAGTCCACCAAGTACTCTTGGAAGCTCATCCTTGCTTGCGTATACTCGAAGACCAGGCTTTGAAATTCTCTTAAGACCTGTGATGATCTTCTCGTTCTTATCTGCACCATACTTCAATGTGATCTTGATTGTCTCGAACTTACCGTCCTCAACGATATCTACAGCCTTAACATATCCTTCTGATAAAAGTATGTCGGCAATAGCTTTCTTCATCTTTGAAGCAGGGATTTCTACTGTATCATGCTTTGCTGTATTAGCATTACGAATTCTTGTAAGCATATCTGCAATTGGATCGCTCATTGACATAATAAATTTCCTCCTTCTTACTCTTACCAGCTTGATTTCTTAACGCCAGGAATCTGTCCCTTATATGCTAACTCACGGAAGCAGATTCTACAAATTCCGTACTTCTTTAAAACTGAGTGTGGACGTCCACAAATGCTGCAACGTGTGTACTCTCTTGTTGAGAACTTCTGCTTGCGCTGCTGCTTAACTTTCATTGATGTCTTAGCCATTTCTCGAATCTCCTCCTTTATTATTTGCTATAAGGCATGCCGAACAGTGTAAGTAACTCACGAGCTTCCTCGTCAGTCTGTGCTGTTGTTACGCAAATTATATCCATACCTCTAACCTTATCTACCTTATCGTACTCGATCTCAGGGAAGATAAGCTGCTCCTTAATACCGAATGCGTAGTTACCTCTTCCATCAAATCCGTTTGGATTGATACCTCTGAAGTCACGTACACGTGGGAGTGCAAGATTTACAAGACGATCAAGGAACTCATACATCTTCTCGCCACGAAGAGTTACCTTACATCCGATAGGCATTCCCTCTCTCAGCTTGAAGTTAGCTACTGACTTCTTTGCTCTTGTTACAACTGCCTTCTGACCTGTGATTGTCTCAAGATCCTTGATAGCAGCGTCGAGAACCTTAGCGTTCTCTCTAGCTTCACCAACGCCCATATTGATAACGATCTTATCGAGCTTTGGTATCTGCATTACATTCTTATATCCAAATTTCTCAACCATGGCGCTCTTAATTTCAGCGTCATACTTTTCTTTAAGTCTACTCACCTAAGACGACCTCCTTCCAATTAATCTATCTTCTCTGTCTTGCCATCAACTTTGGCTACACGAACCTTATCCTTACCAGTTCCTTCAAAACCAACTCTAACTGGCTTGCCCTTGTAAAGATACATTACATTAGAGATGTCAAGTGGGGCTTCCATCTCGATGATTCCGCCCTGCTGGTTAGCCATGCTTGGCTTGCTATGCTTAAATACTTTGTTGATTCCTTCAACTACTACGGTACCATTCTTCTTATCTACTGAAACGACCTTTCCGCTCTTGCCCTTGTCCTTACCAGCGATAACCTGTACCATATCATCTTTCTTAATCTTCATTGTTGCCATAGTCACACCTCCTTATAATACTTCAGGTGCAAGTGATACGATCTTCATGAATTTCTTATCACGGAGCTCTCTTGCAACTGGTCCAAAGATACGTGTACCTCTTGGATTCATATCGTCTTTTATAATTACAGCAGCGTTCTCGTCAAACTTGATGTATGAACCATCCTTACGACGAGCGCCATGCTTTGTTCTAACTACAACGGCCTTAACTACATCGCCCTTCTTTACAACTCCGCCTGGTGTTGCATCCTTAACAGAGGCAACGATGATATCGCCGATATTCGCATATCTTCTAACTGATCCGCCTAACACTCTGATACAAAGTAACTCTTTTGCACCTGTGTTATCAGCAACTTTAAGTCTTGTTTCCTGCTGAACCATTTAATTTGCCTCCTTACTTTGCCTTCTCGATGATCTCAACAAGTCTCCATCTCTTATCCTTTGATAATGGTCTTGTCTCCATAACCTTTACTCTATCGCCAATCTTGCACTCGTTATTCTCGTCATGAGCCTTCAGCTTTACTGTTCTCTTTACAATCTTACCATAAAGAGGATGCTTAACATTATCTACGATAGAAACAACGATTGTCTTATCCATCTTGTCACTTGTAACTATACCAACACGTGTTTTTCTCAGATTTCTTTCCACAATAATTCCTCCTTCCAAGATAATTAAGCATTAGCCTTCTGGGCTATAACTGTCTGTATTCTTGCTATATTCTTTCTAACGTCCTTGATTCTGCTTGTGTTGTCAAGCTGATTTGTAGCATTCTGGAATCTCAGGTTGAATAATTCCTTCTTTGCAGCTACTAAATCTTTCTGGAGATCGTCAACGGACTTGCTATTTAATTCGTTCATAAAATCCTTAGTTTTCACTGCCTGCTACCTCCTCTAACTCTTCCTTTGATGCGATCTTACACTTAAGTGGAAGCTTGTGCATAGCGAGTCTGAGAGCCTCTTTAGCTACCTCCTCAGGTACGCCCTGAACCTCAAACATAACTCTGCCTGGCTTAACTACTGCTACCCAGTACTCAAGTGCTCCCTTTCCTGAACCCATTCGAGTCTCAGCCGGCTTTGCTGTAACTGGCTTGTCAGGGAAAATCTTGATAAATACCTTACCACTACGCTTCATATATCTTGTCATTGCAATTCTGGCTGCCTCGATCTGGTTTGACTTGATCCAAGCTGGCTCTAATGCTACGAGACCATACTCACCGTTTGTAATCTTATTGCCTCTAAGTGCCTTACCAGCCATTGTTCCTCTGAACTGCTTACGACGCTTTACTCTCTTTGGCATTAACATTATTTATTTCCCCCTTCCTTTACTGTCTTTGTTGGAAGTACTTCACCATGGTAGATCCATGTCTTTACGCCAACCTTACCATATGTTGTATCTGCTTCAGCAAATCCGTAATCGATATCAGCACGGAGTGTCTGAAGAGGAATTGTTCCCTCGCTGTAGAACTCTGTTCTAGCCATATCAGCACCGCCAAGACGACCTGAACATGCACACTTGATACCCTGTGCGCCTGACTTCATTGTTCTACCCATGCAAGACTTCATAGCCTTTCTGAATGCGATACGATTCTCAAGCTGTGCTGCGATGTTCTCTGCAACGAGCTGAGCGTCAGCATCCGGCTTCTTGATCTCCTTAACGTCGATAAAGAGCTTCTTATCTGTTAACTTCTGAGCGTCAGCCTTGATCTTCTCGATTCCGGCTCCACCCTTTCCGATTACTACTCCAGGCTTAGCTGTGTATAATACGATCTTTACATTCTTTGCTGATCTCTCGATCTCGATCTTTGAGATGTTTGACTTGTAAAGAGTTGTCTTTAAGTATTTTCTAAGGATCTGATCTTCTGCTAAGTTCTTAGCAAACTCGTCATTTCTCTTGTCAGCATACCAGTTTGAATCCCAATCTTTGATAATGCCGACTCTTAAACCATGAGGATTAACTTTCTGTCCCATATTTTACCTCCTATTTCTCGTCAAGCACGATTGTGATGTGGCTTGTTCTCTTCTCGATTCTATATGCTCTACCCTGTGCTCTTGGATGAACCCTCTTCATTGTAGGTCCCTTGTTAGCGTAACACTCTGCTACGTAAAGGTCCTCCTTCTTCATGCCATTGTTGTTCTCAGCGTTAGCAATAGCAGACTTCAAAAGCTTCTCTATAACGCTTGAGCCATATCTTGGGTTGTATTCTACGATAGCAAGTGCTGTCTGAACATCCTTACCTCTGATAGCATCAAGCACAAAACATGCCTTGGTTACTGATACTCTTGCGTATGAAACCTTAGCTGATGGTCTTGTATCTTTGTTCTCATTTCTGAGTCTCTTGTCATGGGATCTATGTCCTTTAGCCATTTTGAAAAGTCCTCCTTTCAAATATTCCTAATATTATCTTCTACCCTTCTTTTCGTCCTTACCATGACCTCTGTATGTTCTGGTAACTACGAACTCACCGAGCTTATGTCCTACCATATCTTCTGTTACATATACTGGTACGTGCTTTCTTCCATCATGAACGGCAAATGTGTGGCCAACGAATGATGGGAAGATTGTTGAACGTCTTGACCAGGTCTTTATAACTTCTGTCTTATTAGCAGCGTTTAAAGCATCTACCTTCTTAAGCAGATGTGCATCTGCGAATGGTCCTTTTTTTAATGAACGAGCCATATTTCTTCCTCCTTAACTATTTAACATTCTTACCGTCTCTACGTCTTACGATCAACTTATTAGACTGCTTGTTCTTCTTTCTTGTCTTGAGACCCATTGCTGGCTTGCCCCATGGAGTAGAAGGACCTGGACGACCGATAGGTGCTCTACCTTCTCCACCACCATGTGGATGGTCATTAGGGTTCATGACAGAACCACGAACTGTTGGTCTAACGCCCATATGACGCTTACGACCGGCTTTACCAATGTTAACAAGGCCATGCTCGATGTTTCCTACCTGTCCAACTGTTGCTCTACAGATAATCGGAACCATTCTCATCTCGCCTGATGGAAGTCTAAGTGTTGCATACTTTCCTTCCTTAGCCATGAGCTGTGCAGCGTTTCCTGCTGAACGAACTAACTGTCCGCCCTTACCTGGATAAAGCTCGATGTTGTGTACCTGAGTACCAACTGGAATATTCTGAAGTGGAAGACAGTTACCAACCTTGATCTCTGCCTCTGCGCCATTCATCAGCACATCGCCAACTGCAAGCTTGAAAGGAGCAAGGATGTATCTCTTTTCTCCATCTGCATAGAACAGAAGTGCAATATTTGCTGATCTGTTTGGATCATACTCGATTGCAGCTACTGTTGCTGGAATACCATCTTTGTCATTTCTCTTGAAATCTATTATTCTATACTTTCTCTTAGCACCACCACCGTGATGTCTTACTGTTATTTTACCCTGATTGTTACGACCAGCTGTCTTGCTTGTTGAAACAACGAGTGACTTCTCTGGAGTTGTCTTTGTGATCTCTGAGAAATCAAGGCCAGTCATATTTCTTCTGGAAGGTGTATATGGGTTATATGTCTTAATTCCCATTGTTGTTCTCCTTTCGGTTCAATTTATTCTCACGCTTTGATTGCGTATACAACTAATGTGATGAGCGGCTATACTGCGCAGCCACCCACGGCTATATCTTAAAGTCCCTCGAAGATCTCGATGTCCTTGCTGTCAGCTGTAAGCTGAACGATAGCCTTCTTGTACTTTGCTGTGTTACCAAGTGTCATACCACGTCTCTTGACCTTACCGTCATTGTTCATTGTGTTGACCTTTGCAACCTTTGTTCCCTCGAACATCTTCTCTACAGCTTCCTTAACCTGTGACTTGTTTGCTTCTGGATGAACAAGGAATGTATATTTCTTCTCAGCCATAGCATTCATGCTCTTCTCTGTGATCACTGGCTTAAGTATAACGTCATAATATTTGATATCTGCCATTATGCGTACACCTCCTCAATTGCTGCAACTGCTTCCTTAGTAAGAACAAGCTTCTCATACTTGAGAATATCGTATACGCTAAGTGAATTAGCTACTGTTGTCTTAACTGTTGGAATGTTGTTTGCTGAAAGAACAACGTTATTGTTCTTATCCTTTGTTACTACAAGAGCCTTAGGAGCTGAAAGCTTTGCAAGGATCTTTGCAAATACGCTTGTCTTAGCCTCCTGAAGATCAAGCTTGTCAACTACTACCAGCTTGTTCTCAGCAACCTTTGATGAAAGTGCTGACTTCATAGCAAGCTGCTTCTCTTTCTTATTCATCTTAACTGAATAATCTCTTGGCTTTGGTGCGAATACAACTCCACCGCCTGTCCACTGTGGAGATCTTGTTGAACCCTGTCTAGCATGACCAGTTCCCTTCTGTCTCCAAGGCTTTCTTCCACCACCAGAAACTTCTGAACGTGTCTTAGCGCTCTGTGTTCCCTGACGGTTGTTGGCTAACTGACCAACTACAGCCTTATGCATTATATGCTCATTTATTTCTACACCGAAAACTGCATCATTGAGCTCTAATGTCTCAACTTCTTTGCCTTCAATGTCATAAACCTTAACTGATGCCATTGTTGTCTCTCCTTTCCAAAGCCCTACTTACCAGACTTTACTGTATCTTTAATCATAACCAATGACTTCTTTGGTCCTGGAACAGCGCCCTTAACCAAGATTACATTGTTCTCAACATCTATTTTAACTACCTCAAGGTTCTGGATTGTAACTCTTACGCTACCCATATGTCCAGGCATCTTCTTGCCCTTGAATACTCTACCTGGAGTAGTTGCAGAACCGTTTGAACCTGCATGTCTGTGATACTTTGAACCATGTCCTGAAGGACCTGACTTAAGGCCGTGTCTCTTAAGACCGCCTGCGTATCCCTTACCCTTTGACTTAGCAGTAACATCAATCTTGTCGCCAGCAGCAAATACGTCTGCCTTGATCTCTGCGCCAAGCTCGTACTCAGCAGTGTTCTCAAGTCTGAACTCTCTATAGAAAGCCTTTGGAGTTGTTCCTGCCTTCTTAGCATGACCAACCTCTGCCTTACCAGCACCATGTGGATTTCTGATAACTTTCTTTCCTGATACGTCCTTTGTTGTTACTCTTTCCTTCTTCTCGCCGAATCCTACCTGAATTGCATCGTAACCGTCATTCTCAACTGTTTTGATCTGGGTTACAACACATGGACCAGCCTGCAATACTGTAACTGGTGTTAATACACCGTTCTCGTCGAAAATCTGTGTCATTCCGACTTTTGTAGCTAATATAGCCTTCTTCATTTCTGTTTCCTCCTAATTTAATTCACAGCGGATTGCATCTGCAATCATACTAAATTACATCCGAAAATGCATTAGGTACTGTTATTTAATTGTTTCTGCGGTTTGTTTTAAATTAGTCCGCATCTAATTGGGTTTCTTTTGAATTGCTGTCTGACTTTGATTATTTCATCTTAACATCGATGAACACGCCAGCGGACAGATCGATCTTCTGTAATGCATCAATTGTCTTCTGAGTTGGTGCTACAACATCGATAAGTCTCTTATGAGTTCTCTGCTCAAACTGCTCTCTTGAGTCCTTGTACTTATGAACTGCTCTTAAGATTGTGATCTTCTCAATCTTAGTAGGCATTGGAACTGGTCCGCTTACCTTTGCGCCAGTCTTCTTAACTGTATCAACAATCTGTGCTGCTGCCTTGTCGATAAGTTTGTGGTCATAAGCCTTAAGTGTAATTCTCATAATCTGATTTGCCATAAAAAAAGCCGCCTCCTTTTCGCACTTAATCTTAGTACAACAAGCGGTGACTGTACACTCTCCCGTGTGTGTCCTAAGTTAAAACCCAGAACCATCACGTCGTTTCTGTCCTCTTGACAGACGGTTATATTGTACAGTGACTTGTCGCCAGTTTTGTAAATTGACATTCGCTCCACGAAAAACCTGCGTCATATATGTACGCAGCAACCTCCGCTTCTCAGCTATCATGCCACAGCACGTTTGATTATATACTAGGGATTTCTTTAAATCAAGAGGTTTTTTTAATTTTTTTATGTTTTTTTGAATTATTTTTTAACGGGTATTTACAGGGTATCACTCGCCAGATTCACTCAGCTTGAATGTCCTCTTCATTTTGATCCCCTTGTTCTCCCATATCTCAAACTTCGAAAAGCTTAAGATGAACCCGTAATCTGTATGGTAACCATAATTCTCCATCGCAAACCCAGGGAATCTGCTTCGAATCGCATCGAGCAGCTCTGCCATATCATCTATCTTATATCCCCTGCCCGTCATATACTCATATGCAAATGTGTCTATCTCCTCCCTGTCATCGACCAACGTCAGCTTTGTCACGCCATTCTCATCGGTATAAACCTTCACTCCACTCACATTATTCTCCACAAATGTATCAAGATGAGTATAGCCATAATTTCTGACATCAAAATCCGGGTATCTTCTCACAACGCCTTCATACACCTGTTCCATGACAGCATCTCTTCCCTGTCCTTTATAATAGGAAGAAACCGAATATATCTCCTTTGCTATATCACCTATATCCGGTATATCAGCAGTGCATTTTCCTCCGGCAAGAACATCTATATACATATATCTCTGGGCGCTGTTCACAAGGATTTTGTCTGCGTCACATGGACCGGCAACCACAACCTCTATATCCGTGAGCCTCAGCTTGTCGAGAAGCGGTACTGTCAGACTGTCCCCCGTTGCTATATATATGCGCTCTGGCTTTGAAAGCACAGCATCCGCCATAACCTCCACGGCCAGCGCAACCATCGCCGATGACACCTTATACTCTCCGTGCATGCAGTCCTGTATTCTGAACCTCCCTGCACTCTCCATAAAACTGTCATCGTCTTTGTCGGAATTAAACATCTTGCAGATCACAAGCTTGTCCGTTCTGATTATATCCTCATATATAACAGGCACAGCCTTTGCCTCTATGCTATCACAATCTATATACAGCGCAGCCCTCATGATATCCTCCTTAATAATATTCCACAACCATCACACACACAACAAACCACAGGTTTAATCCAATTATATCCTGCCATCCGCCTTAATCATCTCCATCAGAGTCTGTCTGAATCCAAACTCCTCACAAAGTGCTTCCGCATCCTTAAGAGTCTTCTTTCTCCTGTCCGGAGATACATTTTTCTTCACAGCTCTTATGAGCAGATTTTTAGGCGAATGTGCAATGTCTATAAATTCCATTATATCAGTCTTATATCCACACGCCTCAAGCATATGTCCGCGGATGGAATCTGTTGCCAGCGCAGCTATCCTCTCCTTGATGATACCGTATCTTGTCAGCGCAGCCAGTTCATCAGAATGCATCTGTTTATTCAGCTCATGCTGGCAGCAAGGCACGGACAATATATACTGTGCGTTCCAGCAAATGGCATTGTACAGCGCATAGTCCGTGGCAACATCACACGCATGCAGCGTCATGACCATATCCACATCCACATCCGTCTTATACCCATTTATATCCCCAAGTTCGAATTTTAGTCCAGTATATCCAAACTGTTCCGCCAGCGCATTGCAGTCTTTTATCACCTGCTCCTTGAGATCCAGGCCGGTTATATGGACATCAAGCCCCTTAACCTCATGCAGATAATAGTAAACTATAAATGTCAGATACGATTTGCCGCATCCAAAATCTACTATATTAATAGAAGGTTTGTTGTAGCTCTTCATGACATTGTCCACGATCTCCGCAAATCTGTTGATCTGCTTAAACTTGTCATACATGGAGTGCACAACCTTGCCATCCTTTGTAAATATGCCCAGATGGGTAAATACAGGATATCCATTCCCTCTTCAAGTATGTATTTCTTTCTTCGGTTGTTCCCCTGAACAGTTATGAGTTTATTCTCCGTGTGCCTCTTATTCACAGCTACTTTGCCCTTCTTTGAGATCTTCACATCCCACTCCTCCCGGGCCGAGAACATGTTTATCTGTCTGAATCCATCCTGCAGATCTCCGGCCAGTGCTTCTCCAAGCTCGTCCTCATCTATATTCTGGTGGAACACCTGCTTCTCCGTATACCTTTCTATCTGAAAGCACCTTTTACCGCCTATGATTTTTCTCTCAAATACCACTTTTCTATATTCACCGCGTCCGCCACTGAGGATAATCTTGTGGGGATCACTCTGTACCATCTCTTCTATTAATTCTTTTATACTTATATCTGCCATTATTCCAACTTCTCCATTACCAACAATCTGTATCGTCATTAATCTCTGTCATCAATCTATGCACACAGCAGCCTTGACGCAGTGCTTTGATACAAGTATAATCTATAGGATATATTTTTTGAAGTTATTTTTATAAGGAAGGATTACATATATGTGGATAGCAGATGGATGGAAGGATTATGAAGTTATTGACTGCTCTGACGGAGAAAAGCTTGAGCGTTGGGGCAAATACACTCTGCTCAGACCGGATCCCCAGGTTCTGTGGAGCACTCCAAAGAAAAATCCTGCATGGAATAAACTGAACGGACATTATCATAGAAGCAACAAAGGCGGCGGAGAATGGGAGTTTTTCAGCCTGCCTAAGCAGTGGACGATAAATTACAGGGATCTGACTTTCAATCTGAAGCCATTCAGCTTCAAGCACACTGGTCTATTCCCTGAGCAGGCTGCCAACTGGGACTGGTTCAGCGAACTGATAAATAACTCACCTAAAAAGGATATTAAGGTGTTGAACCTGTTCGCATACACAGGGGGCGCAACATGTGCAGCCGCCAAAGCCGGAGCTGCAGTCACCCATGTTGATGCATCCAAGGGAATGGTTACCTGGGCAAAGGAAAACGCAGCATCATCAGGACTCGCCGACGCACCGATCAGATGGATAGTTGACGACTGTGTGAAATTTGTCGAAAGAGAGATCAGACGAGGCAACAAATATGACGCGATCATCATGGATCCTCCTTCATACGGCAGAGGACCAAAGGGTGAGATATGGAAGATCGAAGAGAAGATCCATCCTTTCATCAAGCTCTGCAGCCAGCTTCTCTGTGACAAGCCGCTTTTCTTCCTTGTAAATTCATATACAACAGGTCTCGCGCCTGCGGTGCTCACATATATGATATCCACAGAGGTAAAGAGCAGATTTGGCGGACATGTTGTGGCAGATGAGATCGGACTTCCTGTCACAGAGACAGGTCTTGTTCTTCCTTGCGGTGCCGCCGGAAGATGGCAGAGATAACAACGGATCGGTTGAGGCAGATACATTTTGCAGATAAACTAAAAGCAGGAATATGAAACCCAGCAAACTTCGTTATAGGGGCTCATATTCCTGCTTTTTTTAATTTTTCAGCTTCTTAATTTCAGCTTTTTTGTCACGTAATTTAGTCCTTTACACCGTCACATCCACATACTCCAGACGTATGACCTTCTCCAGATCCGCAGGGGCTATCTCTATCTGATACCCAACCTTACCCGCACTCACATACATCTTATCAAGATTTTCAGCACTTGCATCTATCGTGGTCCTGAAAAACTTTTTCATACCGATAGGTGAGCAGCCGCCATGTATATATCCGGTAAGAGGGAGGAGTTCCTTTGCCTTGAGCATATCTATCGACTTCTCTCCCACAGCCTTCGCAGCTTTCTTGAGATCAAGTTCCTCCTTGACAGGAATTACAAACACGTAATTTGCGCCGGACTTCGCAACGGTCACCAGGGTCTTATACACATACGCAGGATCCTGTCCAAGTATGGCAGCAACCTTCTCTCCATTCGTCTCGCCCGTCTCCACATAACAATAATGGTTGTACTTTATCTTCTTGCTGTCAAGTATGCGCATGACATTTGTCTTTTCCTCAGTCTTTGCGTTCTTATTCTTATCTTTCATGTTCCAGGTCATCTCCTTGTCATCAAATGCACTAAGCGCCCCAACCTTGTCTATTGAAGATTGAAGCGCTGTATGCATGTCTATTGTATTCTCCGGCTTTATCTTAATCTGCCGTACATAACTTTATCTGTCTTCCATCGGCAGATACTCTCTGTGTGTTCCCACATACTTGTATGCAGGTCTGATGATCTTGCCAGCATTGACAAGCTCCTCTATTCTATGCGCTGACCATCCTGCAATACGTGCGATGGCAAATATAGGAGTAAACAGCTCGATAGGGATACCGAGCATCGTATATACAAATCCACTGTAGAAGTCTACATTTGCCGATATAGGCTTGCCGCTGCGTCTTCTGGCCGCAAGCAGTCTTCCTGATATCTCCTCAACCTTCTTGTACAGCTCAAATTCCTTTGTCCTGCCCTTCTCCTGGGCAAGTCTCTCTGCATATCCCTTGAGTATCCTAGCTCTAGGATCTGAGTTGGTGTATACCGCATGACCCATTCCATATATAAGGCCTGAATGGTCAAAGCCCTTCTTGTCAATAAGTCCTGTGAGATATTTCTCCAGTGCAGCCTCATCATCCCAGTTCTTGACATGGCTCTTGAGGTCATCAAACATCTGCTGAACCTTGAGGTTCGCACCACCATGCTTAGGTCCCTTCAGCGATCCAAGTGAACTTGCAACTGCAGAATATGTGTCTGTTCCTGTCGACGATACTACATGAGTTGTAAATGTGGAGTTATTACCACCACCATGCTCAGCGTGTATAACCAGACATATGTCAAGCACCTGCGCCTCAAGCTCTGTATATTTCTTATCCGATCTGATAAGCCTCAGGAAATTCTCCGCAGTGGAAAGCCCCGGCTTCGGATTGTGTATTACAAGACTCATGTCGTGGAAATAGTGCTTGTAGCCCTGATAACCATATGCGGCAATCACAGGGAACTGTGCTATCAATTCCATACACTGTCTGAGAACATTCTCTATGCTTATATCATCCGGATTATCATCATATGAATAGAGTGTGAGAACACATCTCTGCAGAACGTTCATCATATTCTTGCTTGGTGCTTTGAGGATAACATCTCTTGTAAACTTTCTAGGAAGCTCCCTGTAGCACTCCATCATCTCAACAAATCTCTTAAACTGCTGCTCATTTGGAAGCTTTCCAAACAACAGAAGATACATAGTCTCCTCAAATCCGAATTTACTTCCGTGAAAACCTCTCTCGAGATCCTCAACATTGTACCCCTGATAATACAGACGACCATCAGTCGGCACTCTCTCTCCATCTATTACATCATATCCTATGACATCAGATATCTCTGTGAGTCCCGTGAGTACACCTTTTCCTGTGGAATCTCTGAGGCCTCTCTTGACATCATAATTGACATAGAGGTTCTGGTCTATCTTGCCAGATTCTGTACAATAACCTGTAAGCTCATCCAGTATTCTGTTATATTCCTCGCTGTTTCTTTCCAAACCTCATGTCTCCTTCCTTTATCCAATCCCTGTTCATCATCCCGGAGCTTCTCCGGATCTTATCAATAAACTATATCAACTCACCACAGTTTATCAAAAAAACTCCATTTTCGCAAGAAAGACAGCAATAAATTTGATTTATTCCTGTCTTTTCGCAAAAATTATTTAATTTCAAAATATTTCTGCCTAAATTTCAATAATATATCTCTCATAGGCATTTATGATCGTCGTGTCCTCGTATTTTGATTCGCGGACAAAATCTCTTCCATAATTTATATGCACATGGCCATGGACAAAATACTTAGGTCTGTACTCCTCCATAAGCGTTCTGAAACACTTAAAACCTGTATGTGGGAGATCCTCGGAATCATTTATCCTGTATGCAGGCGAATGGGCAACAAGTATGTCAAAGCCCTTGTTCCTCATGATCTTAAACCTGAGTTTCCGTACTCTTCTGGCCATCGCACGCTCGGAATACTGATGATCCGCACCACCAAACTTGTATTCCATCGAACCGCCAAGTCCCAGAATTCTGACACCCTTATACACATAAAGCTTGTCGTCTATGCACTCGCAGCCCCCCGGCGGTGTATCCTTGTAGCACACGTCGTGATTGCCATGGACATAGAGAACGGGCGCATGACTGAATGTCGCAAGGAACGACAAATACTGTGGCGATAAATCGCCACAGGATATTATCAGGTCTATTCCCTCGACCTTACTCTTATCAAAATAATCCCACAAATACTTGGATTCTTCATCCGCCAACAACAAAATCTTCACGTATCTATTCCCCTGTACTACAGTATACCTTCTCCGTAGGAGATTTATCTTATTTCACTTCCGGAACCGACTTGAGCTCCAGACTCTCCGGTGTGTCTATACCCTGAAGTGCAACTACCGTCTTTGCCTCATCGACAAGATCGTCCTCTGTAGGGAGCATGCCCACTACATTCTCAGCAAGCCAATCCATCTTGAGTATATCTTCATGGAGCATCGCTCCGTCATCTTCATTTCTCACTATTCCGTTCTGGGATGTAAGCTTTCCACTGAACGGTGTGATAGCGCCCTCTCTTATGAGGTTTGTCATAACCGATATGAGCTTCTGTGTTCCGGCCGGAAGGTGCTTTGAGCATATGACGTCAACTATTCCCGCTGACATACCCCACCAGTAGCTTATCGCATTGCTGGTCTCGTTCCTCTCCTCCTGCTTCCAGTTGCCCTCCAGTATGGATCTAAGGATTCTCTCATAGAATGCACCCCAGTTGTAGAAAGGCATGGCAAGGTTGACGACCTCTCCATTCTGATCATAGTGATAAAGTCCGAAGTTTCGTGACGCATCATCCGGCATGATCATGTCTCTATCGGATATATATGTTATTCCATTTCTCTCGAAGAACTTCTGTGGATCAGCATTCTTAACCTTCGTCCACTGCAGATATATCTTTGCCCTAGGGTTGACCATCCTTGCTCCGATGGCAAATGCATTGATGTTCGCTGTTGTTCCGAATATCGGATAATCAGCTACATATCCTATCTGTCCGTCAGCACACAGGCTTCCCGCTATCATACCGGTGAGGAACTTCACCTCGTACATTCTTGCATAATAGGTACGCACATGGCTGTTCGCAAGGCTGAGGGAACAGTTAAGTATCTTTATCTCCGGGTGGAGCACTGCAGTCTTAAGAGCCTCAGGAAGCATCTCAGGCCCTGTCGTAAATATCACATCATACTTCTCATCCACAAGTCTTCCAAGGCACTCTGTCAGCTTGGCAGGTGTATCCACATTACAGAAGGTTCTGCTGTCGACAGAATCTCCGAGTTTATTCTCCATGTCCATTCTACCCAGTTCATGGCTGTATGTCCAGACCGAGTTGGCTGGCGACTTATCATACACAAATGCCACCTTCAGGTTCGAAGGGCCTGATGGCTTTATAACCCTGTCGAGTATAGACTTCTTAGGCTCCACAGGATCGAGCTTTGGAAGAACCGTCTTATCCTTCTTCTCATTTGTGAGGACTATCTCATTCCATACCTTGTCAACACTGTCCTTCACCTGGGATGTAGTCATGTTCTTAAGAGCTTCATAGCCATACACATTGAGGAATACAAGCATGGCATCGTCCACTGTTATAGTGAGCTCCTCATTGCCCTTCTTAGCAAGATAAGCCTTCTCAAATGCGAGATGTGCCGAGTTGAAATCCAGTCTCTCATCCTCTGTGAAAACCGCATCCTTAGTGATCCCTATGAACTCCCTGAGCTTATCATATCCACCGAGCTGTGAGAAATATACATAGTTGATCCCCGTCTGCTTGTGGAAATCTATAAATTCAAAATATATCTTATTCTCAAGTGAGTCTGTCCTTCTAGGTATCTTTCTTGTAACCATGGCAGGAACTGAGTCCGCACCAAAGTATTTGAGCACACTCACTCTCTTATTTCCTTCTACTACATAGAATTTGTTCATATACTCATATACCTTTATCGGGTCATGTATACCTTCCTCTATGTGGGACTCACACAATGCGGCCCATTTCATTCCAAATTCAGTATGATAATCCAATATAGGCATAAAATTACTAGCAAACGCCGTCGTCCTTGCAGCGGTAGCGGTTCCAACCACGCGGTCAAGCGATATGGTCTGGAGACCAAGATTCACCTCACCCACAGTGTCGGATGGTGATATTATCTCATCCAAAACCGGAAGATATGGATATTCATTTTTTGCTACGGCTGCCTGATATCTCTTCTCACCAAGCTTCTGAGCCCTTAAATATTCGTTTGCTGACATACTATCACTCTCCTTATTCAAGACCATATAGTAATACTATAAAATTCAATAATCAAGAATTTGTTTCCTTCCGATCCGCCAAAATTATCTGCCTTTCAACTGCATGTTTTGTGAATTATGTATAAATCGCATTGTATGTTATGCATAATTACCACTTGATTTTTTCCGTAACATGCTGTATTATATTATTAAATTCAGAAGATTTCACATATTTTCGAACTTAATGTCGGTGTGTGTGAATATCAATATACTTAAGGAGTCTGGCTAAAACACTTCCACCAGGCTCCTTTTTATTGTAGCATCTATTCTGTTCTTTTACAGCATTCCCCATCAAAATTCATTGATTTCGACTGCATCATTGTTCATCTTCCCTGTATGCGTCAAATGTAACCTTTATGTCAGTTCCCTTACCTGGTTCACTGTCCATATCAAGCTGTGCATTGTTGCGGGCAACTATATGCTTTACTATAGCAAGGCCAAGTCCTGTGCCACCTGTTGACTTAGATCTGCTCTTATCCACTCTGTAGAATCGTTCAAATATTCTCTCCTGATGCTCCTTCGGGATTCCTATTCCCGTATCCTTCACCCTGAGTATAACCTTGCCGTCTACTGTCTTTACAGATACATCCACACTTCCATTCTTATTGTTATATCTGATGGCATTGTCTGTGAGGTTGTACACAAGCTCCTCCATCATCATCTTGTTCGCATATATATATCCGTGACTGCCATCATAGCTGAGTGTCACACTGTTCTTCTCTGCGTTTATCGCCAGCATATCCGTGGCTGTTCTGGCTATGACCGCCAGATCGATCTTCTCCATCAGTGGCGCATCCTCGGATACATCCAGCTCTGACAGTCTGATTATATCATTGATGAGGGTGAGAAGTCTGTTGGAGTTCTTGTGGATCTCAGTTGCAAAATGATGCACATCCGCCTCGGTAGCCATACCGGTCTCGATGAGCTCCGAATACCCCGATATAGATGTGAGTGGCGTCTTGAGCTCATGTGATACATTTGCCGTGAACTCCTGTCTCATCTGTGAGCTCTTCACTATATCCGCATGCTGCTTCTGTATCATATCTATGAATGGGCGCATCTCCTTGTACGCAACTATGTGGGTATCGTCATCCAGACTGTTCGCCATCTGCTCTATTGGTTTCAATATGTTTCTGGTCAGATAGTGTGTCACTATGATGGTGACACAGACAAGAATCGCCATCACCACCAGCATGACCGGCACAGCCGCAAGGAACATACTGATTACATTGTTGGTCTCCCTCGCTATTCTCAGTACCCTTCCAGACTTGAGCAGTATCGCATAGTAATATGTGCTCTTATTGAGGGTTGCCGACTTTCTTATAACATGTCCGTCACCATTTTCAAATGCCTCTGCTATCTCTGGTCTGTCAAGATGGTTCTGCATGGAAATCTCATCGGCCTGATTGTCATACAGAACACTGCCGTCAGGCGCTATAAGCGTCAATCTGAGGTCATTGGTATCCACGCTTGCATACACACCGGGGTCATCCGCGTCGAAATCTCCGGTATTCTTAAGCACCTCAGCATACCCCTTCAGGTCCCTTATGATCTCCGCCTTGTACACCTCATAGAATATAAACGTCGACAGGACCATGGTCACCGCTATGGCCACCAGTGAAAAGATGATAAACTCCAGATTGATAACCTTTTTCAGCCTTTTATCGTCTCTCTTACCCATATGCTACTCCATCTTATATCCTACATTTCTGACTGTCTTTATCATATTACCTGCTTCGCCAAGCTTCTGTCTAAGTGTCTTGATATGCATATCAAGGGTCCTGGATTCGCCCTCGTAATCCGTTCCCCACACATCTGACATGATCGTGTCTCTGTGAAGGACTATTCCTGCATTCACCATGAGAAGCTTTAAGAGTTCAAACTCCTTGAAGGTAAGCTCACACAGCTCGCCGCCCACATGCACCTCGCGTCTCTCTGAATCAAGGGTTATATCCCCGAGTACCAGCTGCTTGTCATCCTGCAGCGCTCTGCTTCTTCTGAGCAGCGCCTTAACTCTGGATATGAGCTCCATCACACCAAATGGCTTGGTGAGGTAATCATCCGCCCCTATATCCAATCCCTTGACCTTGTCAAGCTCTGTAGTCTTGGCTGTCACAAGGATGATCGGAACTCTGACAGTATCAGGTCTGCTCCTGAGCTTCTTCACAATCTCAAGACCATCCATGTCCGGGAGCATGATATCCAGGAGCACCAGATCAGGGACCTTCTCCACAGTTCTTGAAAAGAATGATTTCGCATTCTCAAACTCCTCCACCGCATATCCGCTATTCTTCAAAGCAAACATCTCGATCTCTCTTATATTCTTATCGTCTTCTACAATATAAATATGTACTGCCATTTTGTCTCCTTTCCATATGCAACACCACTTTCATTTATATGCATATTGCATTTTATTTTTATCATTATCTTTTATATTAATGCACGCCAGATATCACTTCAGCTTGTACATCTCTCTGTAATATGTGTACATGCTCTGGAAATCTATGTTTGAATCCTTCTTCATGTTGTCCAGATATTCATGTGTATCAAAGTTGTCTGATTTCAACTGGAGCATTGCCACCGCCACGTTGGAACAGTGATCTGCAACTCTCTCATAGTTGTTTATAAGATTCTCCAGTGATATTCCGAGCTCAATGGTACATTTGCCCTTCTGAAGTCTCTTGATATGCTGTTTCTTAACCGCACTGTTGAGTTCATTGATGGCTTCCTCAAGCGGCTCCACATGGGATGCCTCCTGAAGGTCTTCTTTGTCGTAAGCCTCCACAGTCATGCTGACTATGTTCTGAACTGCATCCTTGTATACACCAAGCTCTGACTTTGCCTTTTCTGAGAAAGACGCGCCCGCCTCATTCATCTTCCTGCATATATCCGCTATGGTTATGGCGTGATCCGACATTCTCTCAAGATCGCCTATAACATGGAGTCCGATCGACACCTTCTGGCTGTCCTCATGGGAGAGCTCCTTGCTGCTGAGCTTTACCATGTAAGAACCGACCTCATCCTCATAGGTATCTATGATACCCTCAAGATCCTCAACCTTATCCCTGACCGCTTCATCATAATTATCAACCAGTGACAGTGCCATATCAACACTGTTCTTTGAAAGCTGAGCCATGTATTTTACGACCTCTATACAGTGTCCAACAGCAAATGCTGGTTTCTCAAGGAATCTGGCATCCAGACGCTTGAGCATCTCCAGCTCTGCAGGAGTATTTTTCTCCACCTCATCCTTATCTCTGACAGTGAGCGTTGCAAGCTTCTCAAGTCCGCCTGAGAACGGAAGCAGAAGAAGTGTCGCTGCAACGTTGAACACACTGTGTACAACAGCTATACCAGCTGCATTCGCTGAATCATTCAGGAACTGGAAGTGTACAAATGAATTGACCGTGTAGAACACCACCATGAACACGACTGTTCCTATGATGTTGAAGTACAGATGCACAAACGCAGCTCTCTTGGCATTCTTCTTGGTTCCTATACATGATATCAGTGCCGTTACACAGGTTCCTATGTTCTGACCCATGATGATTGGGATCGCCGTCCCAAATGACACAGCCCCGGTTGCACACAGCGCCTGGAGTATACCTACAGACGCCGAAGAGCTCTGTATGATGGCTGTTATCAACATTCCCACAAGCATTCCAAGGAATGGATTGGAGAACATGGTGAGTATATTCGTAAATTCCGGTACATCCTTAAGCGGAGCAACCGCACCGCTCATCATCTCCATGCCAAACATGAGCACTGTAAATCCAAGAAGGATTCCACCTATATCGTGCTTCTTCTCAGACTTGGTGAACATGAGGAATATTATTCCTATTACTGCGAGTATAGGTGAAAAGGATGAGGGTTTCAACATATTAATAAATATATTGTCACTCTGTATTCCTGTAAGGCTGAGTATCCATGATGTTACTGTTGTTCCTATATTAGCACCCATGATGATACCCACCGCCTGTCTCAGCTTCATGATTCCAGAGTTTACAAGTCCAACCACCATAACCGTGGTCGCAGATGACGACTGGATCACTCCTGTCACCGCGGCGCCCAGCAGAACACCCTTTATAGGTGTGGATGTGAGCTTTTCCAGTATCTTCTCCAGCTTACCGCCAGCCGTCTTGGCAAGGCCATCTCCCATCACGTTCATTCCATACAGGAACATTGCAAGTCCGCCCAGAAGGGATAACACATTGAAAATATCCATATCTTTTGTCTCCTTATTACATTTCCAATTACTTCTGTATAAGGACTTGTATACACAATATCCCTTTTACAGCGTCTGTTTTATCAGAGTCTATTGTAAAAGGGATATGTAAAATGTGAGATATGTGTATGTAAAATCTGTGTAAATTTAAAATCTATGTAAAATCCTGCAAAATATTTGGCACAGTTTTGTGGTATCACATAGACCTTTTTTCTGTTTTCATCTGTTTATTTGCTTCCCAGTGGCTCATTTATGAGCAGATACACCGCACTTCCAAGCATTCCTACCAGGAACATGCCGTAGCCGCCACATATGAACATCAGCTTTGCTAATGAGGCATCTCCAAGCACAGGGATCATGTGGAGCAGCAATGCTGCAGCACATCCCGCAAGTCCGCACACTACCATGCTGACTGTTATGAAAAGTTTCATATTGCCTATACCTGTTATGTGTGACAGTTCATTTATCTTCGTACATACCCACTTCATAGAAATCACCTCTTTTCGTCCATGACTCAATCATCAGTCTACATGTTCTCCTGTTATCGAGAAGAGGACCCACTCTGATATATTCGTTGCGTGATCGCCAATCCTCTCAAGATACTTGGCAACCATAAGAAGGTCACAAGCCTGCTCTCCATCATCCGGATTCTCATGTATCATTGTGATGAGTTCATTCTTGACCTTGTCAAAAAGATCATCGACGACATCGTCATGCTCTATTACACTCTTTGCCTTTTTCTCATCTGCGTTGACATATGCCTCTATACTTGATACCAGCATGACGATCGTCTCTTTTGCCATCTGCTGTATGTGCTCAAGCTTCTTTATATATGGTGTGCCAGCCATGCACAGTGTGAGTTCTGATATATCTGAGGCGTGATCTCCGATCCTCTCCATATCCGTTATCATCTTGAGTGCTGCGGATATATTTCTCATATCCCCGGCAACCGGCTGCTGGGTAAGGAACAGCTTGAGGCACAGATTCTCAATCTCTCTCTCCTGATGATCGATGGCGTCATCCGCCTCGATTGCCTTCTTTGCGAGCTCTGTGTCCTGGGCCACGAGAGCCTTGATCGCTGTCTCGATCGCCTGCTCGATCATAGTTCCCATCTCTATCATCTCTGCGTGAAGCTTTCTAAGCTGCATCTCATATTTGTCTCTCATCGTGTCCCTCCTAACCAAATCTACCGGTGATGTAATCCTCTGTACGCTTGTCAGCCGGCTTGCTGAACATCTTTTCTGTCTCTGCGTACTCAACGACCTCTCCGAGAAGGAAGAACGCTGTGTTGTCCGCAACTCTGGTTGCCTGCTGCATGTTATGCGTAACCATGATAATTGTGTAATTGTCCTTCAGTTCAAGTACCAGATCCTCTATCTTGGATGTCGATATAGGATCAAGGGCAGATGTAGGCTCATCCATGAGAAGTACCTCAGGCTCCACTGCAAGTGCTCTGGCTATACAGAGTCTCTGCTGCTGACCACCCGAAAGACCCAAGGCTGATTTCTTCAGTCTGTCCTTAAGCTCATCCCATATTGCCGCCTGTCTGAGGGATCTCTCAACTATCTCATCAAGCTTTGCATGATTTCTTATTCCATGGGTTCTTGGGCCATATGCTATATTGTCATACACGCTCATCGGAAATGGATTTGGCTGCTGGAATACCATTCCAACTCTCTTTCTCAAAAGGTTAATATCCATTCCGCTGTATATATCCTCTCCATCAAGCCTCACATCACCTGTTATCTTGCATCCCTCTACCAAATCATTCATTCTGTTGAGCGACTTAAGGAATGTTGACTTACCACAACCTGACGGTCCGATAAATGCTGTAACCTCATTTGACGGAATATCCATATCAATACCCTTAAGGGCATGGAACTTTCCATAATAGAGGTTCAGATTTTTAACGCTGAACTTAACGTTATTATTCATCTATTTTTCTCCATTCTTTTTGAACACCAGCCATGCAAAATTTGCCTTCGGCAAATGGCTGGCGCTACATGCCAAGTTTTCATATAAAACTTGACACATCACTTAATTTGCTTTATCTGCTGCAACCCTGCCTGCAATCTTATCTGACGCAAAGTTGATAAGCACTACAAGTACAAGAAGCACTACCGCTGTTGCATAACCCTGATCCGTGTGAAGTCCTTCTTTTGACAGAAGATACATATGAACCGCCAGAGTTCTTGTTGAATCGGTAAGCTTTGTCGCCATCTTTGCAACCGATCCTGCTGTGTATATGAGTGCTGCCGTTTCGCCCACGATACGTCCTGTCGCAAGTATGATTCCTGACAGTATTCCAGGAACGGCACTTGGAAGCACTACTTTGAATACTGTTCTGAGCTTTCCGGCTCCCAGTCCAAAACTTCCTTCTCTATAAGACTTAGGCACTGCCATAAGTGCCTCCTCTGTGGTTCTCATTATGACCGGAAGAACCATTATCGCCAGGGTTAACGCACCTGATATGAGTGATAATCTAAGTCCACACGCATTTGTGAAAAACAGCATTCCAAATAGTCCGTATACGATCGAAGGTATTCCTGTAAGTGTCTCCGCTGTGATCCTCACTACCCCCACCAGCTTATTGCCAGTCTTTGCATATTCGACAAGATATATCGCTGCAAATATTCCTATCGGACCTGCTATCAGGAGGGACAGCAGCGTCATGTAAACCGTATTTATAAGTGCCGGTACCAGCGAACAGTTGTCCGATGTATATTCCCAGCTGAATATGTCCGCATTAAGATTTGGGATTCCCTTTACCAGTACATACACCAACAGAAATCCTATGGAGAGCACAGTTATGAGTGTCGCCAGATGTACAAAGATAAACATTATGAATGATCCCGGTTTCTTTCTGTACTCAGCCCATTTCTCAGACCATGTGCTCTTGTTTATAGCCTCTATGCTGTCCACATCAACTATGGATGAAGGATCGTCCTCAGGTGCCGTCTTTTTTGTGCTGATTATTGTATTTTTTGTTCTGTCATCGCCACATGCGACAACTATCTTTGTTCCTTCTACTCTCTCTGTCATCTATGCCACCGTCTTTCTCTTTATGATGGAGAACAGGAGGTTGATAATGAGTATGAATACGAACAGTACAACGCCCGTCGCTATCAGAGCCTGTCTGTGCAGGTCCGTCGCATATCCCATCTCCATTACTATATTTGTGGTGAGTGTTCTGACACCTCTCAGTATTCCGTCAGGCATATGGACCTGATTTCCAGCGACCATGATGACCGCCATAGTCTCTCCAACTGCACGGCCAACACCAAGGATAATCGCTGCCATAACTCCTGACTTTGCTGCAGGGACAACAGTCTTGAACACGCTTCGCTCATGTGTTGCTCCAAGTGCCAGGGCTCCCTGATAATACTTGTCAGGCACCGCTCTGATGGAAGTCTCGGATACACTGATAATCGTTGGAAGGATCATCATACCGAGAAGTACCGAAGCTGTGAGCATCGTGTTACCATTTACTCCAAATATGCTTCTCACCATCGGTACAAGCACACACATTCCAAAGAATCCATATACTACCGAAGGTATTCCAGCCATCAGATTGATAAATGGCTTTATAACTTTATATAATCTGTCGGGACAAAACTTTGCCAGATATATCGCTGTAAGAAGTCCTATCGGAACTCCTATTATCAGTGCTCCGGCTGTTACATATATGCTTCCTAATATGAAAGGAAGAATGCCGTAGTATCCATTTGTAGGCTTCCAGATCTCACCAAGGGTGAAATCCCCGAAGCCTATCTCTTTAATGGCCGGTATTCCATTCACAAACAGGAACACACATATGAGCGCTACCGCCGCGATAGATACCAGTGCCGCTATCAGGAATACTACATGCATAATTGTTTCTTTAAGTTTATGCATAAGCTGATTACTTTACGTCCTCCCACTTTGCTGCTGAACCTGTGAATATGTCCTTGACCTGATCTACTGTGTAGTCCTCAGCAGGGTTGTTGTTATTTACTATAACTGCGATTCCGTCCATAGCTATTACAGTTGCCTTGAGACCAAGTGCTGTCTCTGTGTCCTTAAGCTCACGTGATGCCATACCTATATCGCATGTTCCATCTGATGTTGATGTGATACCTGTTGTTGAATCGCTCTCCTGAAGCTCGATGTCAGCATTTGTATTGATCGCCTTGTATGCCTCGATAAGCTTTTCCATAACAGGTGTTACTGACGATGAACCTGCAACAACAATCTTGCCCTTTGGATTTGTTGAAGTAAATGCTCCGCTGTTCGCAACCTCGATGTACTTATTTGCTGAGATGATCTTCTGTCCATCCTCGCTCATGATGTAGTTGATGAAATCCTGTGCAACATCACTGATACCATCCTTAGTAACGATATTGAAAGGTCTTGAGAGGGTGTATGAACCGTTGTTGATGTTGTCCTCACTTGCCTCAACTCCACCGATCTTGAGTGCCTTTACTGTATCGTTGAGTGCTCCGAGAGATATGTAACCGATTGCATAATCATCTCCTGCTACTGTTGTGAGTACGACCTCTGTGCTGTTGCATGTGATGGCATTTGTTGTTGTGTTGTCGACCTTATTGCCATCTGCATCCTTCTCCTCAACTCCTGTGAGCTCTACGAATGCTCCTCTTGTTCCTGAGCCTTCCTCTCTTGATACTACTGATATATCCTGTGCTGCATCGAATCCGCCATCTGCGCTCTTTGATGAATTATTTCCACAGCCTGCAAGACTTCCTACCATAAGTGCTGCTCCAAGTGTTACTGCCAATACTTTCTTTAATTTAACCATTTTCTTCTTCTCCTTACTTTGTCCATATTCTTTCTTGGAATATCAGCCATGCAAAATCGCGTTATGGTATGGCTGATGCTGCATAACAAGTTTTCTACGAAAACTTATTACATGTGTTCTGGAACATCAGCCATGCAAAATCGCCTATCGGCGATGGCTGATGCTGCATAACAATTTTCTACGAAAATTGTTACATGTGCCGGTTATCTCTTGAACCGGTCTTTGCAAATATTGTATTATTGGGACATATCATTCTTTGCTTATTTCCCGGAAAAGAACTCGCGCGCCTTTCGTTCTTTTCTTTGCACTATGATAAATGGCACAAGTAAAATACATAACCAACGCAATGTAAATTGAATGTAAAGTCGGCGTTAATCAATGCATGCTGAATGTACAGCAAATAATCTGTCATGACTTATAAATTACAACCAGAAAGTGGGATAAAAACACATGATAAATACCAGTTTAGAAGTAATAGGATATGTGAGATGTGACTACAAAGAGAAGTTCGGGATTCCAAGGCAGAGCGGTCTGACAGACTGCGCCGCCGCTTTTATAGAGGTGCTTCCACCGTACAATCAGGCAGAGGCTTTCAGAGGACTTGACGGATTCTCCCACATATGGCTGCTGTGGGACTTCTCCAGGGCTCACAAGAATGGTTTTACCGCAACAGTAAAACCCCCAAAGCTGGGTGGTAACCAGCGGATGGGGGTTTTTGCCACCAGATCACCATTCAGGCCGAACAACATCGGTCTGTCATCGGTGAGACTTTTGGACATTATATATAATGAAGAAAACGGCTGTGTACACGGACTTGTGGTGTCAGGAGCCGATATACTGGACGGAACACCGGTGTACGACATCAAGCCTTATCTACCATACACCGACAGCCATCCGGATGCGACCGGGGGCTGGACAGACTCCCTTGATATTCCAGAGCTGTCAGTACGTTTCTCTGACGATATCTCTGCCAAACTTGAAACGATATTTTCAAGTACACAGATCGAGGCCCTGAAAGAGATACTTGCGCAGGATCCAAGACCAGGCTATCAGGATGAACCGAATAGACGCTATGGAATGCTGTACGGCGGATACGATATAAGGTTTACCATATCTGGTGACACTCTTACCATATGCGAAGTGGCTGAGCCCGGACCACAATGATACAAAAAGGCATTTTACCGGCATAAAGCTGAAAAATTATGATATTTTCTCATTATCATGGCTGTGACGTTCCTCTCATCAAAGCTGATATTTCCCAACAGTTTCACCGGCATGACCCCCATCAGAGAATTGGTCACAAAGCATTCCTGATACGATGACAGTTCATCAGGGAATATCACCGTCTGTGTGACCGCCTCTGATTCACAGATATACTCCCTTACTGTTCCAGGCAGAATACCTGAGTCTATCGCGGGTGTGTATATCCTGCCATCTCTCACAAAAAATATATTGCTCACCGTACCCTCGCATATCTGTCCCTTTGTATTCAGGAAGATCCGTTCATCCATTCCAGCTTTGCCAGCCCGCCCTTTTTCAAGAATGCAGTCTCCGTAATTCATGGTTTTATGATATACGAACGGCGATGTCTCATTTCTTCTAACATTACTTATGTCCATTGCAAACCCTCTTTCGTATATATCCGGGGTGTAAGGATTATCTCTCATTGAAAAAACCACATTTTCCTGAGTCAGCATGATCTTTAACGCACATCGCCTCATATGACCTGATCGATCTCTGTAATCATGCTCACTCATCCACTTTCTCAGATATTCCAGCACAGTCATCCTGTCTATGCCCCGTTCTGCTGGCATGCCAAGATCCAGGAATCTTGCAGCATCTTCCAGGCGTCTCAGATGCCTGTCAAGAAATATCGGCCTGCCGTCAACCACACTTATAGTTTCAAATGCTCCAAGACCAAATTGAAAGCAATCATCCATTTTTACATTCATTTTACATTTCTCCCATTTTCATCATTTTCAAATGCTACTGCAATGCACTGAGTATTGCTTTTGCCTTATCCCATGTCTCTTCATACTCTGCACCAGGATCTGAATCGACAGTAATACCGCCTCCAACGCCAAGATAATACCTGCCATTTCTGTACAATACAGTTCTTATCACTATATTAAAATCGCATTTTCCATCCAATGTAATATAACCAATAGATCCGGTGTAAATATTTCTCTTTCCGCATTCAAGTTCATCTGTGATCTCCATAGCCCTGCGTTTCGGCGCCCCTGTAACAGAACCACCCGGGAACGCCGCAGTAAGAAGAGACATCACATCTTCTCCATCCTGCAGCACGCCTTCTACATTTGCCACCTGATGAAAAACAGTCGCATATTCTTCTATCGAAAACAGTTCAGTCACTTTTACGCTTCCCGGTCTGCACACACGGTTCAGGTCATTTCTCTCAAGATCTACAATCATCAGAAGTTCGCTCTTTTCCTTCTGTGATTTCTCAAGCTCCCTCCTGAGCGCCTCATCCTCCCTGACAGTCTCTCCTCGTCTCCTCGTCCCCTTTATCGGCCGGGTATACACATGGCGATCCTTTATCTGCATGAACCGTTCAGGAGATGCGCTCACTATCTGATAATCTCCCAGATCAAGATATCCACCAAATGGCGACGGATTGCTGACTCTCAGGTCATGGAACACGTCCAGAGGCTTTTTATCACTGTCGATAACCATATGCCTTGTCATATTTGCAACATATACATCACCCTCGATTATATAATCCTTCAGTCTTCTTATAGAGTGCTCATACTCTTCCCTGCTGCATTCTTCGTACACATTCAAGTTATACTTCTTCCTCTTTTGTACATCTTCACTCGTCCTGTCAATTATATTGCCATTTTCCCGATCATCCCTGCCGCAATACTTCTCTATATCATTCTCCATTACATCAATATTTGACTGTGCATCACCTGTCATCCCATTTGCCACAAGATATGTCTCTTTTTTTAGACAATCTTCAACAACGAAACAGTCATAGAAGATCATGACTGCCTCTGGAACAGACACAAGGTCTTCATTGATGGAGCCAATCCCCATCCTGTCCATTCCATAATCGTAGGATACATACCCTATCGCTCCTGATACGATCGGCAAATCCTCCGAACTCTTATCCATATGCTGTACAAGATACTGTCTCATATATTCTTCAAATGTTATATCCTTTTCAGAATCTCCATTAACCTCAAATGTATCCCCATTCTTAACAAGCCTGAGATACGGGCATCTCCCGATGATCGAATAGTGTCCCAGATTATTCACAAGGGATGAGTCAAGAAATGCTATTCCTGTCTCATCCTCATATATTTCAAAAACATCAGCTGCACTCACATATCTGTCAAGTTTTTTTACCACTCGCCTCATACTGCTCATATATGACTCCTTATCTGCAATTAAACTTCTCCGCCGCTATACAAAAATTATACAATACATCATGACCATACTCCGTAAGTACCGCTTCCGGGTGAAACTGCACACCGTACAACGGCAGCCTTCTGTGTGATATTCCCATAACTGCACCATCCTCGGATATCGCATCCACCTGGTAATCATCCGGCAGACTGCTGCCATTTATTACCAATGAGTGGTATCTTGTGACATGAAAGCTTTCCGGCAGCCGCGCAAACAGACCTGTTCCACAGTTATGTATCTCTGTCACCTTTCCATGCATTGGCATCTTTCCTTTTTCAACAATGGCGCCCGCACAATACCCAAGTATCTGATGTCCAAGGCAGACTCCAAGTATCGGAATCTTTCCCTTATACATGTTCACAACATCCACACACATTTTTGCCTCCCATGGCCGCCCAGGTCCCGGTGAAAGTATTATGCCCTCCGGCTCCAGATCTTCCACATCATGCAGAGATATCCGATCGCACCTTTTTACGGTCACACATCTTCCCATTTCCTCGAAATACGCCTTCAGGTTATATACAAACGAATCAAAATTGTCTATCATCAGATACATGCACTTCTCCTTATCCGCAATCACTATAAAACACAAAAAGGATAACAGCCGGCATGCCAAAGCATGCACAGTCGTTATCCTTTTCGGTCCGTAATCTGCACGTTATTTTTATCTTTGATTTTTACAGATTCTAACATATCTGACCGCAGAAAGCAAATGCCTTTGCTACTTTTGCGCAGTCTCACTATGCAATGCGCCTACTGACGTGCCCTCTCATAGGCATCTGCATACTGCTGTTCCTGTGAGTTTATCTCCTCCACATCACGATTCTGTTTCAATATGCAGGCACGTAAAATTTATGTAAACGAACCGCTACGCCGACTCCACCTCATATGTGAATCCGGCATCCGTGATCGCCTTTATCGTATCCTCCATGCCCTGTCCGTTCTCTGTGAGATAACCCGATGCAAAGATAGAATTGACAACAGTGAGAAGTCTCTTCTCCTCACCCTTGAAATATCTCTCCCTGCCCGCGGCACATCTTATATCCGCCTGTGGCACCATGAGCCTCGCAAGGCACAACACCTTCAGGCAGTACTCCGTTGTGAGTACTGACGTATCAATGTCCCCCAGTGGCGTGCCTTCTATCGGAAGAAGAAAGTTAATAGGAATCGCCTCGGGATTGATCTCCCTGAGTTCCAAGAGCATGTCCACCACATCCTCCCTGCTCTCACCCATTCCTATGATGCCTCCGCTGCATATCTCAAATCCCACGCTCTGCAGCATCTTTATATTTGCAACTCTCTGGTCAAATGTGTGGGTTGAACATATATTGCTGTAAAAGCCACGGCTGCTGTTCAGGTTGTGATTGATCCTGTCAAGTCCCGCATCCCGCAGTATATGCGCCTGCTTCTCCGTCAGAAATCCGATGGAGCAACACAGGTGTGTTCCGCTTTCCTTCATCCTGCGGATGCGCACCGCAAGCTCTTCAATCTCCTTATCCGTGAACTTCATTCCGCTGAGTCCTATACAATGTCTGGACAGATGGTATTTGTCCACAAAATCATTGTCTCTGTAAAGCTTCTCATCGCCAACCCAGCGGTATTTGTCGATGTCTGCCTTTGAACGACACGACTGTGCGCAGTATGCACAGTCCTGGGAGCAGTTACCACTTCTTGCATTTGTCAGAATATGTATCCCAACGTGTTTTCCCTTGTACTTCTCGCGGAGCTCTCCGGCACGTGCCACCAGCTCGTCAAGCTGATCATCCGGCGTGTTGAGTATCCCTATAGCCTCCTCGCGGGATATAGTTGGATCTGCTGTCTTTGTTGTTTTTTCTTCTGAAATCATATCTGCACCTTCCTTTATCGATCATCTATCTTTTTCCCTATGCGATGATCGATGTTTTGTTGCAGCTCTTGTGTATATGATCCAGCCCAGTTGTCTTTCTCAGTCTTTGTGTATATGATCCAGCCCGGTGGCACTCTAAATCACAGTTTAGCAAACGTATGAATGATGCCACTAAAGAACATTTTATCAGCTTATTTTCTCATTAACAAATGAATTTTCTTTGTGTGGGGAGAATTTACGACGCAAATTGACGCCATATATCAATACAAGTGCTTGATAGTATACAAAAAGAGGTCGCCACACTCTGATACGCATCCAAAATTCCAGATATATTTCAGATGTATTTCATTCGGAAACCTCTTTTTTTCAGCTATATTTCTTATATATTATTTTATCGATTTCTTCTAGTTGTGCTCTGGCACTACAGCATAGAACACAAGATCCTCATCGCCGTTGTTCTTCAGGCTGTGGCTGTGTCCCGGCGGACAATAGTGGCAGTCGCCCGGATTCAGTATCTCCATGGTATCGTCATACTCCATGGTTCCAACTCCTGAGATGATAAATATGATCTCGCTGTTGGTGTCATGTGTGTGAAGTCCTATAGAACTTCCTGCTGGAAGTGTTGCCCTCATGATCTTGTTGTAATTGCCTACGTGCATGCGTGGCTTGAATACGCCTTCACCGCCCTTAAAGTTCTGAATATTCTGCTCCTCAAGTGAATCGAATGATATCTTCATCTGTTGTCCTCCTTACGAAAAATACGAAAAAATCCTGCAAACGCATATAATACGCTCCGCGCGGCGTCTGCGTGCTATGTCGTCAAGCGCACCACACTCTCAAGAAGTCTGTCACAGGCTTCCTCTATTATATCTTCTTCTATACCCGAATAGTTGATAACCAGCGTGTGGCTGTCCTCCTGCTCTTTTCCGTGGCAGTACTGGCTAAGGCTGGATATGTTGATTCCTGCCGCGGCAGCCCTGTCCACCATCTCTCTGTCCGTGTATGACGTGTCGATCTCCATAAGGAAATGAAGACCTGCATTCTCTTCCTTTATCGTTACCTGTGGATACAGCCTGTGACTCCTGATACAACCAAGTATCCTGTCCCTGCTGTTCCTGTAAAACTTTCTCATCCTGTTGATGTGCTTTTCCAGATACCCCTCCTGGATAAACCTTGTGAGTGTATACTGATCAAAATTCGACACCGTACACGCATAAAAGCTTAGTACATGATTATACCTTACCATGAGCGGTATTGGCAATACCATGTAGCTTATTCGTATGGTTGATGACAAACTTTTTGAAAATGTATTCATGTATATGACTTTATCAGATGCGTCTATACTCTGAAGCGCCGGGATCGGATTTCCAACCAGACGGAATTCACTGTCATATTCATCCTCTATGATATATCTGCCCTCCTGCTTTGCCGCCCAGCCCAGCAGTTCATATCTCCTGCTCGCCGGAGTGACAGTTCCCGTAGGGAAATGGTGTGACGGTGATATATGCACCACATCAGCCCCGGACCGCTCTAGCGAATCTATGTTGACACCGCTCTCATCCATGTCTATATAACAGCATTTCACTTGATATGCATCGTATATGTGCTGTATCTTCTGATATCCCGGATTCTCCACACCGTATACGCTGTCCCTGCCGAGAAGCTGTATGATAAGACCATACAGATATTCCGTTCCCGCGCCGACTATGATCTGGTTCGGGCTTACAGACATCCCCCTGAACTGATAGAGATAATCCGCAATGGCCTTTCTGAGTTCAAATATACCACCAGACGGCGATCTCTTCATAAGCTTTTCCCGGTCATCCATCATCGTCTCCCTCATGAGCTTCGTCCATGTCGAAAATGGGAAGTTCTCACTGAGGGTGGAATTGTTCACAAAGTCGGCAAAGAACCTGTTCTGGTCAGAGGCTTCTGCGTGTTCCCTGATCACATGAGTATGCTCTGTCACATGGTCTTCCGGTCGACTGGTATAGCAGGCATTGCTCACTCCCACAACATCCGCATCCTCAGCCTTCACGTCACACACATAGAACCCGCTCTTCGGCTTGGAATAAATATATCCCTCAGCCAAGAGCTGACTGTATGCGTTTTCCACTGTGACGACGCTCACATTCAGATGAGCTGCAAGCGCCCTCTTTGACGGCAGCTTCTCATGGGCTTTAAGATTTCCTATCAATATGTCATTTTTTATCTCTTTGTACAAATGCTCATAGAGGAAATCCATCCCTCTGTCGTCAAATGAATATGTAAGCATCCACTACTCTCCCAATACTATATCAACGATCTTCTGTGTGTCATGTATGACAAACGGTGCGCCAAGGCTCATGATGAACTCCTCGTCTCTGAATCCCCAGCCAACCATGATGACATCCGTTCCAGAATTTCTTGCTGTGGCAAGATCCACGTCAGAGTCACCTATATACACGACATCCTTCTTCTCAAGACCAAGCATTCTGAGGCACTCCCCCACCATGTCAGGTGCCGGTTTCTTTGCTATGCCAGACTTCTCACCAAGTGCGAAATCAAACATTCCTGGGAAATAGTCAACACACAGATCCTGGACTGCGAAATCCGCCTTGTTGGACACGACCGCAGTCTTCACACCTGCTGCCCTGAGCTTTGCGATGGCATCATGTATTCCGTCATATGGTCTGGTCTTGATGGCACTGTGCTCCTTATAATAAGAAGCAAATGTATCAAACACCTTATCTATAGTTGCCACATCAGTTCCCGCCGGCACAGCTCTCTCAATGAGCTTTCGTATGCCATTCCCAACAAATCTTCTAACCTCATCTATATTTCTCTCAGGGAATCCATGATGAGCAAGTGCATAGTTTGTACTGTCTGTCAGGTCCTCCAGAGTATTGAGTATTGTTCCATCCATATCAAATATCGCTGCCTTGTATCTCATGTCATACATCTCCTTGTCTTATTTGTAATTATGCTTATTCCCATTATAATCTGTGAGTTAAGGTTGTCAATCAACAATCCCCGCGGGGACGGAGGGGACAGGTACCTCCGTCCCCACGTAAAAGTCCACAAAAAAACCGGCGCAAGAGGGAGGTTCCTGCGCCGGTCATCAACACTACGAAATGTATTTAGTCAGCAGACGCATTATATGCGCTTCGCGCGGCGTCTACATGCTTTGTGAAATATTATTCAATTGTTATATACTTTGACTTTGGCTCTTCCGGTTTCTTCTCAATCTTTGGAACTGTGAGCTTAAGCACTCCGTCCTCAAACTTGGCCTTGATATCTTCCTGAGTCAGATCCTTGCCAACATAGAAAGTTCTGCTGCCTGAGCCACTGTAACGCTCCTTGCGGATGTACTTTGTCTTCTTATCCTCCTCTGTAGTCTCACTCTTTGTAGAAGCGTTCACGATCAGATATCCATCCTTGAGCTCTATCTTCACATTCTCTTTCTTAACTCCTGGAAGATTCATCTCAACTGTGTATGCATCCTCACTCTCGGCTACATCAGCCTGCATAAATCCATTCATCTGCGTCTGCTTTGGTGCTGCATAAGTCCTCTCAGGATATCCAAAGAAATCATCTAAAAAGCTATCTCCAATAATACTAGGCATTAACATAAGTCATCTCTCCTTCCAATATCTATACCGGATATCTCTTAACACCCGGTTTATATATGTTAATAAATTCGATGTCTCTCAAAGGATCGCTTCAAGGCTTATCGTTAATTTCTATTTAGAAGCTCTTTCCTTTGACTGATTATGTTATACCACTTTTATTAGCACTCTGCAATAGTGAGTGCTAATAATTTTTGTGAAGAATTTGTGAACTTACACATAGAACACTTCTTCATCCTCCAGCCTGATACACGCAAGTCTGGCATTCTTTCTTGTACTTCTCATCCAGCATCCACAGTCTATATCGTAGAACAATATATCACGATCCCTATCGTACATGCAAAACACCTGTCCATCATTCCAGGCGAATTCCCCTTCCTTAACCGTTGGCGTATGCCCGGCGATTATCGTACTATGGCATATACCGCCGATGGTATACCCATCATCCCTAGCATTCATATAGAATTCTTCCCTTGAACTGTACTTTGCTTTAAGCTCCGGTGTGTCAAGCTTTCTTATATATCCGGCATGGACAACTATACATTTCCTGTCATTCACCTCCATATCATAGTAATATGGCATGCGCTTTATCCGCTCCGTCCATGAAGTAAGCTGTGAAAATGTATATCCGGATTCTATCAGTTCGCATACCGTGCCGCAGCGGTCAAATCTCACACTGTCATCACGGCATGCAAGTCTGCTCATTGCATTATACAGCATTTTCGTATCCTTCCGGCTGTCAGCAACAAGATCCATTTTATAGCTGATAATTCTCATCGCCTCTATGTTCTGAACAAAATCCTCGTCATGGTTTCCCCGAATCAGAATGACATTTGCCGGCGCACGCATGATCCACTCCAGCATATCAGCATTCTTCGATCCTTTATCTATATAATCTCCCGCACTTATCAACGTATCCCCATCGCCGAATTGTATCTTTTCGAGCATCTTCTGCAGCTCATCGTAGCATCCGTGGATGTCCGATATAACGTAACTACTCATTTCCAGTCTCCTTTTATACAAACAAACCTTTACTCACAACAGACTTATGGTATTACCTTCATGTAAAAGTCGATACCGCGCAGATGTAAATTGTGGGTAAACGTATGATAATTATACACCCGATGTCTCAGCAAATGGGCATAAAAACAGTCATCTGCCCCTATATTTTTTTGTTATTCACATCAAATTAAACAGTCTTAATTACTTTCTTTCATTTTTCCTGTACCATATATTTCTGATAAATACATACAAAGGAGATTAACTATGGACACCATGAAAACATCTATAAAAAACTACTTGGAATACTGTGACAAACAGAAATGCCTAGATGAAAAGACCTTGAAAGCATATAAGATTGATTTAAATCAATTCGTAAGCTATATTTGCTCATCTGACATCACTGACATTTCCACAAATATATTGGAGGAATACATCGGAATACTTAATAACACATATAAACCCAAGACTGTAAAAAGGAAAATCGCATCTACTAAGGCTTTTTTTCATTATCTTGAATACAAAGAAATTCTGAATAACAATCCATTTAATAAATTGCAGCTTAAATTTCGCGAACCCATAATATTGCCCAAAACAATTCCAATTCGCACCATTGAAATATTTTTGTCTACTATTTATGAACAACTTAATTGTGCCAAAACCACCTACCAAAAAAGAAATTCTCTGAGGGACGCCGCTGTTATCGAGCTTTTATTTGCAACTGGCATGAGAATTTCTGAGCTTTGTGCATTAAAAATCAATGATATCAACCTATATGATGGAAGTATCCTTATATATGGCAAGGGCGATAAGGAGCGACGAATTCAGATAGGAAGTCCTTCTGTTATAAATATACTGAATAAATACAAAGTTGATTTTCATTCGGAAATAGTAAATTGCAATCACTTTTTTGCAAATCAATCTGGTCGACCTCTGACCGATCAGGCTGTACGCAGAATGATAAATAAATATACTTCACTTGCCGCTATTGATCTACACATCACCCCACATATGTTCAGACATACTTTTGCCACCAGCCTGCTGGACGCTGATGTAGATATCCGCTATATTCAGGAAATGCTTGGACACAGTTCTATCAATATTACCGAAATATACACTCACGTTACATTGGCAAAGCAACGAAGTATCTTGGCAACTAAGCATCCAAGAAATAATTTTAATATTTGAATGCTGAAAATCTTACCAACTATTTCTCTCTACGTTCTGGTACATTTAATGGATAATTCTATATTATCCTCTATTTCTAGACTATCAATTTAATTGGAGATTTTACTCATCCCCAACCACAATATACTCGTTTTTCTATATATTGTCAATTAAAAACACTCTTTTTAACCAGATGAGAAGCTTGTCCGTCAAGGCAAAAACAACTACTCCTACCATGCACCAAAAAGGATCTATGCGACATACGCATAGATCCAACTGTTTCGTATCTGCAACTGGCTACTATTTTTACAAACCCTGTAGCTTTACGTCATAGCCTTTCGACTGCTTTACCCATATATTCAGATGTTTGTAATTCTATTTTGATAGCAGCACAATCAAGCCAATCCAGCACTTCCACCTTCTCCAGGTTTTCGTCAGAATGCTCTATCTCTCTTAAATATCTGTATGCAAGTTCTATAAGATCGTCTACGAAAATCTGCTCTCCATTTTTCAGCCGCCTTGAAGAATCACCAAAGGCGACTCTTACGCTTTTATAACCTCCACTTATAAGGTAGGACTCACCTTTAGTAATATTTTTATTTTTCCGTAACATCTATAAACTCATCAGAGCCTGTATCCTCCCACTGCTTTTTGCCGCTGCTGACCACTTTTTTAGTTTCAAGTACATATGCATATATGTCAACCATATGCCCTTCATCGTATGAAACAGTTTCATCTGCAGACGCATCCACCTTATACCGTACATATATGCAGCATTTGCCATTGGGTGATTTTCCATTATAGACAATGTAATCAATCATACCTGTATTTTCATTCAGCACACATCTGGACGAACGCTCCGAGGCACCATATGTGACGTCGAATTCTGTGCGATTGTCATCGTTATACAAATCGTATACCGCCTTATATCCAGCTGTTATGCTGACGTCATCAGGCATTTCTTCAGAGTTATTCCCTGGTATTTCGCCACCTGTTGTTTCTGTATCCGTTCTCGCTGTTTCAGTGGTTGTGGCAGCTGCCTGTTTTCGAATCGTTGTAAGCCTTTTTCTTTCTACACCGCCATCAAAATACATGGTAACAAGTTCATCGTATTGTTCGTTTCCGGATAATACAACTTCCACTCTGTCGGAACACCATGTCACATCCCAACTGTACTCATCAAATCTGGCTCCGTCATTGGCTATTTCAAATTCTGCTCTTGCCACCTTGCTATTTGCCATTTCCAGTATCAGCCTTCCCGGCGCACCGCCAAATGGCCAGTACGGCTCTCCAACCGAATACATCGACAATATGTATTGTTTATCAGGAGAACTTGTTTTATCAACGAGTTTCTCTTTATATCTGGTTGTGTATCTTAAACAGACAAACGGAATAAACACAATCAGCGCCAATACACCAAGTGTAATTGCCACTATTTTTATTGTCTTCTCCATATATCTTTATTTTTCTTCAATCTCCTCATAATACTTATTGAACACCAACCATGCAAAATTTTCATTGTTGATATTCCTGCATCTCCATCATCAACTCATGGCACATCACCAGTCGATCACATCAAAAAACTCTTCTATATTACTGCTCTTTATATTGATATTATCCATATCCACCACAGTATCTTTTACCACTATTTCAAAGTTCTTCTTCTTTATCTCATATCTGTTATATAGCAGCTTATCTTTTCCGGTAAGTGAAGACAGCATATTTACATATGATAACTCCCCACTATTGAGATAATTGTAAATATCTTTATTTCCCTTGAAAGCGGCAATACTTTTTGTACCAAATGATGACTGAATAAACTTATGAACATCCTGTCCTTTATACGCAGGACTGTGCAGGCAAGCCACATATTCAAAATTAGGATTGTCCATTATAATGAAATGTGGAGTGTTGCCTTTTTTATTTTGAATCATGCAATATTCAAGCAGCTTATTGAACCCATCCAGCTCGCCCTGTATAGTAGTAAGCCTATCCGCATCCACAATAATAAACTTTGCCAGATAGTTACTTTGCGACTCTGTTCTTATTTTCTGCAAGAAATTTGCATAGCCCCCACCATGCATATTAATTGGTTTCAAAACCAGTTCAACGCCCTGATTTCTTCTCATCTTATCTATATAATTGTATTCTGTATCTCCTTCACAAAATATTGCAAATCTTTTCTGTAGGATTCGCTTTTTTCTACTCAAACGCTGTACCTCCCAAAATCCCCTTCATGTAAAACTCATATATTTTTGTGTTTTCGTATCTAACTTCAGGAAAATCCGCAAGAGAATAAAGCTCTGAAACAAGATTCTCCCTGTTCTTTGTAATAAAATATATCTGTTCTTTCATATATGTCTTCAAGTTCAAATGAAGTACATTATGCGTTGAAAAGATAAATTGTCCTTTATGCTCCATTCCATTTATATATGCAATTACACGTTCTGATAAGATTGGATTAAGCACCCTATCCATCTCATCTGCAAATACAACCTTATCTGCATATACAACCCGAAAGATCTGCACTGCCCATGCAAAAAATTCACGAACACCAGTAGAATCATGAGAAAGCTCTCGTTTAAATGTCTGTCCATTTGCATTTGAACGAATTATCATCGTTTTTGAATACGGTTTCTCTTCATCTACCTCTATCCCACATATGCTATAATCCACCATTCTGAAAATTTCCACATATCTTGGATCTTTGAGAATTTCAATATCCGACTCCTGTCTTATTATGTTTTCTACCTGTTCAGAAGGCAAAGTTCCCGGATATAATACATCTGCCATCCAGTCAACAGTCTCAGCCGCATCTGCATTCCCCAACAACGCAAGCTTGCTTACAAATAAGCCATAACTATTGTTGCTGTTCTCCAGTACAGTTGCGATTTCCTTTGCTTTTCCTCTTTTCTGTATATATTTCGAGTCTGAATCCCGCTTAATTTCAAATACCTCACTTGCAGCTCTTTTTCTGAGCTGACTCCTTAGGAGTTTTTCACTATATATTCCCAAACTGTCCACTACTACTTCATATTCATAAACAAAATGATTTCTAGCTACAAACACGATATTAAATCTCTGTTTTGGTATTTTCTCATTTACCAATGTATCAGTATTTATATAGGCATTTACAGACTGCACTTTCAAGTTAGTATCAAACAACGATTTCAAATACTTTAAGCTGTTTATAAAATTAGATTTTCCACCTGCATTTTCACCGACAATTACAGCAGTCTTTAAAAGATCATATCCAATCAGAGTTGTTGTATAATTATCAGGAAAACGTTTCTTTACTTTTCCCCCAGGGGCTTCCATGGAAAACTCACTCTCTGCATTAAAGGAGCAGAAATTATCAAACGTATATCTTATAATCATATTTTTCACCACCTTTTATCACTAATTATATGCACAAAATTGCCATTGTAAACCATTTTTTTGTTTTACTTTTTTATATTTTCCCTAATGAATCTGCATATCATAATCATCCACACAAATAATATGAAAACAAAAATACCACTTCGCAATCTATACCTCTTCAGCTTCTGGCTGCACCTGTAATAGGATTTCTCCAGAACATCCTTGTCAGAATACAACTTTCTCTCATTTATGGACTTAAGCTCATCGCAGGTATCCCTCCAGAAATCAAAATCTGACCACTTTGACGGCAGATTTATGTCCGGTAAAATATCCAGATAATCTATAACATAGTAAAAGCTGTTGCCATAACCATGATGACAGGCTACATCATCTGCATATTCACTCCTATAATTCTCATCCGATACGTCGAGCACTATGCCATTTATAGTTTTACTGTCAACAAACTCCCAGTCACCTCCACGTTCCTGCCCTGCCTGAACGATTATATAACTTTCCTCAGAGTCAACGATAGAACGGACAACATAAGTTTTTTCAAACACTTTTATAATAGAGCCAACGGTGCGACTGCTTCCAAACAGCGTATATGAAAGCTCCCCGCTTATTATGCATCCATCTGTATCATCTCTTTGCAGAGCCCCGGTTACCCCTAAAATATCCTCTACAGTAAAATCAACAACAACTATATCAGATTGGACTTTTTTATATACACTGTCCCCGGCAACTGTCTCCTCTGGGAAAATTCTATATGTTCCCTTTACATAGTCCTCGTCCTTCATTCTGGTGTACACAGTCTGCCCTGTGGTGACAAATGCATAGTTTCTGTCGCCATCATACCTAATACTTATATTTATTACATTCATGACATTCCATATAAACAACCACACCAATACAATACCGAAAACTATGCCGATCACAGCGCTCTTATAAAACCTTCTATTTTTCACGTACAGTATCACCGGCTTCCACTCTCTTATCTGAGCTTACAATAATCTTATCATCACTGGTCAAAGGGCTCTTCTTCAAACCTACGTCATAATTATTTGTATACCCGACTGTCACATATACCTTCGCAGCAACATATTCCGTCCCAAGAAGGTTTTCCTTCGGTCTCTCGACAAGCACATATGACCCAGACACATCAGCACGTATTGCGGCCACAGGAACCACAGAGCTGTAACTCTCAGACTGATGTGAAATCTCTGCCAGCACGCTGTCACCCACTTCAAATATATCTCCTGGAATAACTGCCTCCACTATATATCCCTGTCCACTATCAGCATCACTGTATATCGCAGATATTTCCGTATTCACACCGCTGCCGTCCTGCTGAACCATAACCTTGTCCCCTTTTTCTATATACCTTTTCTGTTCCTCTGTCACAGATATTTTAATAGTGTATTTATCTGCTTTCTCCGTGACCACAAAAGCCGCACTCTCCTCAGTTTTATTTCCTACATCGACTCTGGACTCCGATATTATTCCGTCAAGCTCCGAATAAACAATTCCATCATCATCCATAAGTTTTTCCAGAGATTGGAGCTGTTCATCTACCACTGCAATTTTGTCATCCATAACATCCATCTCTTCTCCCCATGTATACCAGTATTGCTCCTTCAGGCTTTTCTGCTCAAGCTTCTTCTCAAGATACACAGATCTGGCCATGTTCACATCCACCCTCATAAGCGGATCTCCCCGGTTAATCTTTTCCCCTGCACTGACAAATATCTCCTGCGTCGGGAGTCCGGGATAGATATACACCGGCGTCTTCTTATCCCCATCTATAACCACATCCTGTAAAACCTTCATAGACACCGTCCCCGACACTGCATACTCCGTTTCAACCCTCGGGGTAAGAGCACTGCTCGCAAACCTCGACACAAATGTGCCGACAATAACCACCGCCATAAAGATCATAACGGCCTTTATACCGCAGTCTGTCCATCGCTTTCCTGCAAATCGTCTCATAATACTTCTCCTGTTTTCTCCTACAATCTGCCTTTATCAATCTTCGGCAGAACCTATTGATATTCCATCAGCCAGAATTCCCCTACCGACATAGAACACGATCAGTGACGGAATACAACTGAACAGTGCAAATGCAAACGCTCTTCCCGCACTTCCCTCCGTCACATTTGGCAGATAAACAGACAATGGCCACAGGTACTTGTCCTTGAGAAACACGACCGGCTGCTCCACAACATTCCAGTATTCGAGAAATCCCAATATCACTGCAGCTATGATTCCTCTCTTTGCTATGGGTATGGCCATGTGTAAAAATATAGTGAAACTGCCCGCACCATCCAGCCGTGCCGCCTCTACCACTGAATCCGGGATCTGCTCAAATGCGCTATACATAATAAATATCGGAAAGGTTGAGAACATCAACGGCAGAATAATCGCCCAATGCGTATTTATCATGTTTAGCCTATTTAACACAATGTACTGCGACAGCATTGTCACCTGAAATGGAAGTATCATGCAGAACATATACAGACCAAATATCAGATTTGCCCATCTGCTGCCGCTCCGCGACAACCCCCACGCTGCTGGCACAGCGAACACAAGCTGTCCGGCTATCACCACCCCGACTATCTTCACGGAATTCCAGAAAAGTACATAGTATTCCGGAGTGTCAAATAACAGTTCTACAATATTTTTAAATGTCGGATATAGCGGGATCATATGCCACACAACATGTCTCGCACCACTATCTGCCCCCTGAAACAACAACTGATCCAGCTCCATCTCACCCATAAATGTTCCACTTAACAGAATCAATAAAGGGATTACCGCCAGCGCCGCTCCCATTATGACCAGTATCTTCAATAACAAATGTATCCCCTCTGCTACATACCTCATTTGATTCCACGTCCTCTCAGTAAAATCTTTCTTTTATATTTAACTGATATCTCATGCCAATCAGTGAGACATACCAAACGAATTATAAGTATGATTCCGAAAAATACCACGGCTGTCATAACTGCCCCCGCCGTAAGCCTGCTGATTTCCAGCTTCTCAAACCAGTTGTTAAACACATGCTGTATCTGATATATGCTCATGTCCGGATAGCTGCCTGCCATCAAATATTGCTCCCTAAATATCTTAAGGGAATTCACCACAGACAACATGGCAACTATGAAAAATGACCTTTTCATATTTGGAAGCGTGATCCTGAATAGCTGGGTATATCTTCCCGCTCCATCAACTCTGGCAGCATCGTACACAGTCTCCGGTATCGCCGACAACCCAGACATCCATATAAGCATATTGTACCCTGTGTTCTTAAATATAAATGTGCCCACAAACAGCCAGAAGACCGCCTTTCCCGAAAGAAGATCAGCAAACAATAGCCTCCAGACCACCGCAAGTGAATTTGATGGTATAACAAGCGGCACGAGAAATGCAAACCTGACTGCGCTGCTTTTCATTCCATATACCTCTACCGCAGCTATCAACGAGATTACCATGAGAAGTGGAACACTCACCAGCTCAAACTGCAGGGAGTTGCCTGCTGCTAGTCTGAATGCCGTATTTTCCCATACCGCTTTGTAATTTTGCAGTCCTGAAAAGCCACCATGCCCCACACTCTGAAATGACGATATAAATACATCCATCAGCGGAATAACAACAAAGATCATAACCCCCAAAAAACCCGGAATCACAAATCCGACTGTTCCTTTTGTCCTTCTGCTAACTAATTTATTCACTCAAATACACCCCTAAAAGTTTATCTATGGAATTAACTGTGCTGTCCAGACTATCCCCATTTTCAAGATAGTCTCCAACGTTATCCCTTATCACACTGCGCACCCTCGCATCAGTATTCGACGGAGTATCAAGCTCTCTCAATTTATCTATATAGTCCTCAAGATACTCATCCTTACGCCAATACGACCAATCCATGTAATCATTTCCCCCCAGGGTGATCTTTCCTCCCGGAGTTCCCATGGACTGTGCCTCTCTGTTCCATTCCCGCACGCCCTCCATATTGACCGGATTTCCACATTCAACGCCGTAATATATTTTCTGTACATCCGTACTGAACAGATCCTTCATAAAACTTATAGCCTGATCTAAACTCTTTGATCTGGAATTTATCGCAACAACCGTGTTTGGCACAAACACCTTTCCTCCACCATTTCCCCATATTTCATATGCGTAATCCGTATTTTCGCCGCTCTCACCTGTTCCGACCTCATAGTCCTCTTTTATACTGTAAAAACGCCAGGATTCTCCCATCGTCTTCATGTTCACAAATGCTGTTTTTCTTCCAGACCAGGCGCTGTTGAACAGCGGGCTCATATACTCACTGTTTATAGCTTTTTTTATCTGATCACTGTAGGTGCCCCACGTTGCACTCCACTCATCAATCTGATCCTGAGTCGTCCTTTCCATCTCCGTGTCATACAAAAGCTTTAAGTCCTCTAGAAATTTTCTGAGCATCTCTTCGTCATAATTTCCATTGCTATCCACAATCTCCGATGCGTATCCTGAATACAATATATCAAAATAACACTCCCAATTATAGAATGACAGGTCATTTCCATATTTTGGTCTGTCTTGACTGCTTATATATGCTGCAAGCGACTGTACATCCATCATGTTCTTTACCTCTTTTTCCGGCCCGATAATTGCAGTAAACGTCTCCATGGATGGAATTGCGTATATCGAACCATCCTCTTTCCTGTATGTGTTGAGAACATTTTCCAGACAGTCTGAATTTTCCTCCAGTATATCGTCATACACCTGTGACAATTCCAAGAGCACTCCGGTATCCTCATAGCTTCCCACATTCAATCCGTCCATTATGATAACATCAGGTCCCTCACCAGCGAGAAGCTGTGTATTGAGCGCTCTTATTGCATCGCTCTCAGATATTCCATTATCATCATCTATTCCCCATGTATACTTCACCGTCATGTCAGAATGGTATTCCTCGTACCATGAGATGAGAGTTTCATAGCTCTCTGCATAATATAACGAATATAGTGTAACTTCATTATCACCCATCTCTTCTTTGTCTTCTGCTGAAGCATAACCTGAATCATATGAATACACCACCACATACTTTCTTCCACTCTTGCCACCAGCTATCGCAACAAATGTATCACCGCCTTCAACCACATAGTCGTACTCAATATCTGAATCCCTGAACGTAGCAAGTCTAATTCCCAGCCTATCCTTCAGCTTATACTCATATAAACCTGTGCTCAGCATAAGATACAGTGAGTCCGAATCTTCGTCATATTTCATGATATTTCTGCAGCTCACCGCATCCATCCCCTTTTCGTTGAAGGTCTCGTCCAGGTCGTCCGCCATACTCTTATCAAATGCTGTGATGTTTTCAGTCTCACTTCCATCGGATATGTCATATGACAGAAGGCTCCTCTCTGTCAAAACCATAATCCTGTCGCTCGCCACACATATATCTGTGTAATTCATATTTTTGATGACAAATCTCTCTTCACCATCCATTGAAAAACACCTTATATCACCGCCCGGGCAGCCCGAGATATAGCCGGATCCGTCAGCAAGCACTCTGATAGCTGTCACATTTCCCTCAAATTCATCAGATAGCTGTCTGACCTCTCCATTCCCTGTTATGACGGCTATCCTGCTCTCCATGTCTCCATCTCCCAAGACACTGCTCAAAGCTATATATATACTTCCATCCCCATCAACATATGCCGCTGATATCTTCTCGTCCACTGACATCACGAAAGCTGAGTCAAGCTTTTCCTCCTGTACCTCACCATTAGGTGACATGAATGTCAGCTTTACAGCCTCGCCGTCAGAATTTTCTCCTATACACACATAACCGTCCTGTGTCTTTCCTATTCCATACACCTCCGCCACATTCAATTGTGTCATCTGATATTCAGACAGTTCCTTCACCACCTCTTCATCTCCTGATGTTCCAGCGCAGCCACAGCATATTATCATGACAGCGGCAAGCAGTAAAAATATATTTATACGCCCCATGATTACCTCCTTTTCCCCAGTTAGCACTTCCTCTATTCACATATTTTCATGTACAAATTGTAGCATCTACAGACTCTCAGATTATCTAAAAACCATCTAAATTGCGTATACCGCTTTCAAACGCTCCCCAAATGAATTACTATAAAGTAAGAATGAAATGAACTACATTCCAGATTACAATAACGAAAAGGGGATATGTATGAACCTGCTGCTTGTGGAGGACGACCTCAATCTTGGGAAAATACTGAAAAGACAAATGGAAGATCACGGAATATCTGTGACGCTGTGTACAACTGGAAAGCAGAGCACAGAGCTCATATATTCCGGGGTGGATATCGACATCCTGGTGCTTGACTGGATGCTCCCTGACATGTCCGGTCTGGACATTCTCAATCAGTTATACTTTGACAGGATATCGATACCCGTGATTATGCTCACAGCCCTTGGGACACTCGAGAACAAAACTGCAGCATTTTCCCACGGTGCCGACGATTATATTGTCAAGCCTTTTGAATTTGATGAGCTGTTGGCTCGTATAAACGCACTTTACCGAAGAACCCAACAGATTGGTACATTTGACTATTCATATGGTGATGTCACTTATATGCTCGACAGCCGGACACTTCAATGTGGTACCCAGTCGGTGCGGCTCACCAACAGAGAATCCCAGCTATTTGAATTATTGCTGAGATCTGCTGGTAAGCTGGTAAGTCAAGACGAGATCATCGAAGCCATATGGGGACTGACCTCAAATGTGGGAAATGGGAATATACTGAATTACATTTATTTTCTGAGAAACAGATTAAAAACCATCCATAGCAGTCTTGTGATAAAGGTCGTATACGGCAGTGGCTACATGCTAGTCTGCAGAAAGGAGGACACATCTATATGATAGAACAGCTCAAAAGAAAACTTTCCATATTTCTCTCCTCCGTCATAGCAATTATTCTGACTGCCATGTCCATTCTTCTGCTCCACACTGTGATAAAGGAGTACACAAACAGCACGTACATATCGTACACAAGGGATGTAAACCTTTTATTCTCATATCTTGAACAGGTGAGCATCATAGACATGCCTATCCTCAATGAATATAGTGAGAAAAATCTTAATATAGACGTGCTGCGAAACAACAACACAATCGTCTCCACGAACAGCTTTGCAGAGAGCGCGTCAATTTTTGAAGCTGCATCTCCTTACAATCAGCCGATGTACTGGAAAGATTATTACAATGCGATAAATCAGGGCGAAAACAACAGGAGATTTTATATTGTCAGATATGATCATACCGACTACTGGAACAGCTACAGCATCATAAATATAGGTGGAAATTTCTATACCATACACACCATATTCAACAACGCTACGCTGTCTGCATACAAAGCAAAAATGATGATTTTATTTCTGATCATTACTACCATAGCAATAATACTTCTGTCCATATTCTCATGCATTTTTACAGGCAGGATACTTATCCCTGTAAATGTGGCTTATAAGAAACAGGATATGTTCATAGCTGTAGCATCCCATGAACTGAAGACTCCTGTAACCGTCATAAAATCATGTCTCAACGGACTGTCTGGCAGTAATCCTGACAAGACTGACAATGATTATATTTTGACAGCCCAGAGGGAATGTGACAGAATGACCGATATGGTGAACAATCTCCTGACATTTGCTGATATAAAGAAGTCAGGCAGGGATAACTTCGATGACATTCACCCGGAAGATATAATAATAGAATTATACGATCGCTTTGAATCAATTGCCATGCAAAAAAGTCTTGACCTGGCAGTATCCATACCTGACAATCCCCTTTCACCTGTCTACATGGACAGGGATAGAATGCTTCAATGCCTATCTATTCTGGTGGACAATGCCATATCATGCACCGCCGATGGACAGATAGCAATATCTGTATCCGCGGATGTTTCAAATCTATACTATACAGTATCAGATACAGGTTCTGGAATAAGCGATGAAGATAAGCCGCACATTTTCGAAACCTTCTATTCCAGACGCAACGACCATAAAAATCACTTTGGACTCGGTCTCAGCATCGCCAGGAGCATAGCAGAGCTCCACGGTGCTGACATAACAGTCAGTGACAATATTCCGCACGGAAGTATATTTACTATAACATTTAAGCTGTAAGTTACTTATTTCTACAAGCGGTGTAAGGCTTAATTTTGCAAATCGTTTTTACTTTCTGCCAGCCTGCGTATTTGCAACTATATAGCTGTAATACACTGTATCAAGCATCTCCCTGTCGTTGAAGTCATCGCCAAAGCTTTTTCCATTTCAGACTTATACATTTCTATCATGTTGTCCAGAATTTTCATCATCTCCTCACAAACCAATAGACTAATCTATCTTTCCAAACCAATCCAGCACTTCCACCTTCTCCAGGTTTTCGTCAGAATGCTCTATCTCCCTTGAATATCTGTATGCCAGTTCTATGAGGTCATCCATGGAAATCTGCTCTCCATTTTTCAGCCATCTGGCCATGAGCAGCATATAAAGCTCAACAGCATGTCCTACGCAGGCCTCCACTTTGCCGATGATGTTGTCGTCGTACACGGCTCCCAGAAGATATATCGAGATGAAGTATACTACGATCTGCTCTAGCACAATCTCCATAGAAGGCAGTATTTCACCGACAGATGCATCGCAGAAATCAGAGTTCAGATCGCGCATGCCTTGATCATCAGCATTTACATTCTCTTCTGAAGCATTGCTGTCCGCAGCCCGCTCATCTGCCATATCCTGACACGCAGAATGCCTGCGCCACCATGCCTCAAACCTTCTCCTGTTCTCCGCAAATGTTTCCGCGCCATCGCTGAACAGAAGACTCTGTGACTCTATGAGCACATCCTCCCAGTCGTCGTACAAAAGCTCCAGCTCGCCCTGAAGAAAGCCAAACTGTCTCTGTAACAAGACATATTCATCATCTGAAAAGACTTCATTATTGATCTCCGTATTAGAATGCTCTGGGCAAGATTCTAATTTCCTGCAAATCTCCGGCTTATCCTGCTCCTCACACTCATCCCACATGACAAGGTCGCCCTCATCATAGTGTCTCTGTGCCGACGCGCCAATCTGAAGCACCCGCTCGATTCTGATCCGGATGTCCACACTTCTGTCCTGAATGACATTCAGTATCGCCTCCCGGATATCCTCCAGATTGGAGTACAGGAAATAATCAAAATCGTCGAACACCTCATCCTCGTCATCCTCCTCGGTCACAAATGTAACCTTGTCCGTGATGTTCATCAGTATCCGTGCCACCTCCGGACATGAAAGAGAAAGTGATATCTCCCGCACATTCTCGAATTCCTCCGTATGTCTCGGATACTCCCTGCAGGTGGTACAAAGGCTTTCCTTACCCATGTGTATATACAGATCACACAGCATGTCATCCCGCAGAAATGCACACTTTCCACTTCTGCCGTGTCTGAAAACGCCTTCTTTCCAATTTACCTTGCGGCGCAGCTCATCCCTGTACTCACCATTATAATCCTCATATTTTTCCAACGAATCATCATCTATCACTATCTGCCATTTGCCGCAGCATGTGTCCGGGCATTTGTCCGCTATGCAGCTGAATTGCTTATAATAATCCGGGTATGTGTAAATCATATGTACTCCTTTATATATAATCATGCCATTATTCCATTCATCGGCTCTGCAACACGATCACGAACTTGTTACCGCCCTTTTGGGGAATAACACTTAACATTCCGCCCTGTTTTTCTATGATCTCCCTTGACAGATAAAGACCTATTCCAACGCCATCCTTGTCACCGGAATTTCTGCCACGGTAAAACCTCTCAAATATATGTGTACGCTCATCCTCTCCTATTGGTTCATTCTCATCTGTCACACTGATTTCAACCGTGAGCCCTAGTTTTCTGACCGACAGGACTATCTCACTTCCGGTTTTTCCATATTTTATTGCATTATCCAAAAGATTGAAACACGCTTCCGCAGTCCATCTTCTGTCATGCTGTATATCACATTTCACCTGTTCATCATATCTGATAGTTATATCGGCGTTTTTCGCACTCACATATACATCTTTCACTGCCTGCAGCACAGTGTCATTTATACTCTGGCTTTTCACATCGAGATTGATAAGTCCGCTTTCCAGTCTGGATACCTTTATCATACTCTCCGAGAGAAATGACAAGCGCTCCACCGCCAGTTCAAGGACTTGCAAGTACTGAGTACGCTCATCATCACTTATATCCGGATTTTTCAGAAAATCCGTGTACATCCTCAGGTTCGATATTGGCGTCTTCAGTTGATGGGAAAGATCCGATACCAGCCCCTTAATCTTCTCATGCTCCAGCCTCTCTCTGGAATTCTGAAGCTTCAGCGCATCGATTATCTTGTCAACCTTGCTCTGCAGCCTTGATACCAGCGAGTCATCATTTTCCGGAAATACCTGCTGCCGTTTCAGCTCAGAGAGATTGTCCAGAAGATCCGACATAGCTGCCACGACCTCCGAAATAAAGTCATCATCCGCCTTCTGCAGCAACTTTATGACAACAAACATAACTACACCACACGCCAGTGCACCTATGGCCGCAAGTATTTTCCCTGAACATACATACTCAAATACTGCTAAAAACACAAACAAAAGAAGTGAGCATGCATACAGCATCCTCACTCTCTTCGTATATTTACCATAGTTTTCAATATATTTATCCATATTATTTCTGTTATCTACCCCTGCCTATGTCTCGCCAAATGTATATCCGATTCCAAACACCGTGATCACGTACTCCGGATTGCCGGCATCCTTTTCTATCTTCTGACGAAGTCTTCTGATATGCACATTCAGCGTGTTCTCATCCACATAATTTTCATTGTCATCCCAAATCTTCTGTATGATCATATCCCTTGTGAGAACGCGCCCCTTATTTTTTATCAGCAGTTCCAGTATCCTGTATTCCGTAACGGACAGCTTTATCGGTTCATCCGATATGTACACCTGCATCCGTTCAAAGTCAACACTCATATCTCCATAATGAAAACGTTCGCACTTTACCCCGTCCAGTGCATTTTCACTTCTTCGAAGGACTGCCTCTATCCGCTGATACAGAAGTTCCACGGAAAACGGCTTCGCTATATAGTCATCGCAGCCGGCCCGGAACCCCTCTATCATATCAGCCTCCGTATCTCTTGCCGTGAGGAAGATGATCGGGACCTTTGTGCTTTTTCTCAGTTCTCTGCAGTAGTCAAGGCCCCTTCCATCGGGAAGGTTTCTGTCAAGCAATATCAGATCGAAGCCATGTTCCAGACAGCCATCCGCCTCCTTGCATGAGTACGCAGTTTCAACTTCGTATCCCCTCTTTTCAAGGAATAGCTTCACACCTCCACATATGATCACATCATCCTCCACGACCAAAATACGTTTCATACTTTCTCCTATCAATTACATGCTGATTCCATGTCATTTTCACGACTCCCGGTCTGCCAAATTACATGCTGATTCCATATCATTTTCACGACTCCCGGTCTGCCAAATATCTATGATGCTTCTCTCAGCCGGCTTGTCACCGTATCTTTTGTCACAAGTCTGAACACCATCGCCGGAACCACAATGCATATAGCAAACAGCACAACAACGACTCCGGCAACAAGTGCATACGGATAATGAAACACTGCATAATCGGCTATATTCACGCTTAGCCGGCCAGCTCCATACATCATAAGACTTCCAAGCGTCACAATAAGTACTGTTGTTATAATACCATAAAACATGCCCTCGTACATAAGCATATTACGTATCTGCCTCTTTGTCATTCCAACGCTCTCAAGCACTGCCAGTTCCAGTTTTCTCGTATATACACCAGTGATCATGACATTGATATAATTCACCACTCCGATAAGTATCAATATGATCGACATTCCACCGCCTATCACCTCAAGCGACAGCATAGACTTCTTGAATTCTGAGCCCTCCACCGACTTGATATCACTCCCGGCTATGACTGGATTTTCCTTTACGATGCGCTGTACATATGGTGTCACTTCTGATTCTTTTCCTTTCTCCGCATCCGCAATGATGCATGAGATCGCCGCATCCGGAAACAGATCATCCATCACCGCATCACTCACAAATATCGCCTCCGGAGCTCCACCAAGTGTCCAATAATACCCAGCGGTGATTGCTGACTGCTCTGCTCTCATCATGGCTGCGCCAACTGTGATCTGTCTCTTCCTGCCCGTCTGGTCATTTACAAGTGTCAGAGTCTTATCCGTCATCCGCTCCGACGCTGATATGGAATCTACATAACCTATCAGACATACCTCTCCTTTTTCAAATGCCTCTATATCTATCTTCTGTCTGGCAGTTTTGTTGTAAAGCTTTATCATATCAGAATTGACCGATATCAGCGGTGACCCATACTGTGCCTCACTGTTGGTCGTCGTCTCATAAAATGTCGTAAGAGATTCAGGGTCATCCTCGCCCTCAATAAACGGTGCATAAAGTTCAGCGTCAAATGGCAGTCTTACATCTGCACTTCTGTTCGCCTCTACAGTATCCATACCCGGAATGCTCCGCATCTGATCCACGATGTCCGCCATGGTCGCCTGAGGCCTAGAGTTATCTGATTCTCCGCCGCCATATAGCACATAATCATTGTGAAGATAGTGCTCTATATAACTGTCCGCATCCATGCAGGATATAAATGTATTCACACACAGAAATGTAACTGAACCCATGAATATCGATGCGAACACAAGTATACTTCTCTTCTTTTCACGAAACACATTCCTCCATGCCATCTTCCGGGGTCTTCCTCCGCCAGTGGACTTATATCTTGTTCCGGATATATTTCCAGCATATTTCATAGCATCGATTGCAGATATCTTCCCGGCATATTTTGCCGGTTTCCTTGCACTTATAAATACAGTCGCAAATGCAAATACCACGGAGAATACATATATTCCCGGATTGAAACTGACCGCCGATGAAAGTGCAGCATCCCTGTCTATCGACAGCATGTTCATAGCAAGAGGAACAACTCCAAATGACACCGCTGTTCCAAGGAGTACACCTATCGGAATTCCTATACAAGCCAGATATAGTGCCTGTTTTTTCACTATCTTCTGTATCTGGGACATCGTGGCTCCGATGGTCTTCAGCATTCCATAGAATCTTATATCCTTTGTAACAGATATATACATTACGTTATATATAAGAAGATATCCACTAAGGAGTATCATAAGAGCTATAATGCCTATACTTATAGCTATAAAAACACGGTTTGAACCATTTTCAGACTGAACATCATATTTCACGTCAAACTTCTGGTCCTGCCTCAAAGTAACATTCTTCTCAAGTTCATCTTGGAGTTTATCACCCTTGCCCTCCTTTGCTGAGATACTGACACGTCCATCTTTCTGCATATCTATTCCCTGGGAATCCACATATTTCTTTGACACCAGGCATACGCTGCTCTTGGCAAATCCTGTGTACCAGCCTGAGAGCACAAAATTTTTTCTCTCACCATCCATCACAAACGTAACATTCTGACCTACCTTTGGCGACGTGATACCCATATTGTCAAGTATCTGCTTTGTGAGCATTATCTCATTCTCATCCTTCGGATAACTGCCATTTATATCGGTTATGGCAGGTTTCAGATTCTCATTAAATTCTGTATCATCATCATACTGAAGCAGATAACTGTACTTGCCTGATCCCGTGCTTACTGTCTGTGCATCGATCTGTATCCCCGCTGCAAGAAGTGACGGACAGGCCTTTATATCATTTATCTGACCTTCAGATGGACGCTCCATATATATAGAAGATCTTGTTCCCTGAAGTCTGAGCTGCATCTGGTTAAGATTTTTAGCTATTGAAAATCCCAATGTAAATACGGCCGTGAACATAAATGTTGTGAGAACGATCGCCAGAATAACAATTACATTTCGCACTTTGTTCTGCTTTAACATGCGGTGATATATCCTGCTCACCGCCGCCTGATTATTGTTTCTAAGCATCCTTCTCACCCCCATCTGGTACTCCTGCTGAGAATATCCTGCCATCTTCGATCCGGATCATCTGGTCTGCCATGGTTGCTATCTCTTCATTATGAGTGATCATCACTATCGTCTGTGCAAACTCTTTACCAGTCAGCTTTAACAGTGCAATGACATCCATGCTGGTCTTGCTGTCCAGATTGCCTGTCGGCTCATCAGCCAATATGATAGAAGGTTTTGCTGCCAGCGCTCTGGCTATCGCAACCCTCTGCTGCTGGCCTCCTGACAGCTGGTTCGGCATAGAAAATTTCTTTTCCGATAAGCCGAGCACATCCATAATTTTATCTACATACGCAGTGTCTATCTTCGTTCCATCCAGCTCGATCGGAAGCACTATATTCTCGTACACATTTAATATCGGCACCAGATTGTAATTCTGGAAGACAAATCCTATCTTTCGTCTTCTGAATATCGTAAGTGCCTCATCGTCCATTTCAAAAATAGCTTTGCCGTCCAGTATAACATCTCCTGATGTTGGCCTGTCGAGACCTCCTAAGAGATTTAGAAGTGTTGACTTTCCGCTTCCCGAACTGCCTATGATAGATACAAATTTTCCCTCTTCAATATCAAGTGACACATCTGTAAGCGCATGCACGACATTGTCTCCTGTTCCGTATGTCTTTGTAAGATTATGGGTTGATAATATATTCATGATACCTCTTCCTTTTCATTTTCTTGTCTGTTCTATCTGATGATTTTATTCTAACATCCACATCTTACAATCTTATTACGTTTAATATTAAGATTTAGTGGTCACTGCTTACATTATCAATAAAAGGCCCAGCCACTGTTAATAAGAGACTGAGCCTTTGATTTCTATCCGTTATTTATGTCTGTTTCTATACTTCGCCTACAAGTTGGCTGCCAGCACCTGCTCCATAACCTGGAGCACTCCACGCTCCTCATTGGATGGGGCGCGGAACCTTGCAAACTTCTCCATGCCAGGCTGCGCATTTGCCACAATATAGCTGTAGTATACCGTCTTCAGCATCTCCGCATCGTTGAAGTTGTCTCCGAATGCCATCATCTCACTGGTATCGATACCAAGAAGTTCTCCGATCTTTCTCATGGCCATTCCCTTATTGATACCTTTATTCATGATGTCGATCCATTCTCTTCCGCCCACAGTGACTGAGAAGTTATCTCCAAAACGTGGCGTATAGATCTCTTTGTACTTCACAGCGGCATCCTTATCCGGAGCAAATATCGTAAACTTATTGGCCTCGACGTCAAGGCTTCTCATATCATCAACAAACACAAGATTACTGAGAAATGCTTTGAAAAACTTCGCATACTTCTCGTATTTTTTCAGGACATATGCTCCGGATAGGGCACACAGTACAGCAACACCATCCGTCTCGTCTTCCACAAAGCGTATCATACTCTGGTACTCTTCCACATCCATCAGGCTCTTGTATATGATCTTGCCGCAGTTAGAGATAGCCGCACCGTTATCCCCAATGACCACCATCTTATCCATCTTGTCTCCGAACATGTCCCTCAGGGTGTACATAGGTCTTCCGCTGGCTACAACAAAACAAATCCCCTTCTCATCCAGCCTGTCAATATAATCAAAGAAACCATCCGGGAGTTTTCCATTCTCCATAAGCAGTGTGTGATCCATGTCGGATGCTATTAATTTTACGTTCTTCATGTCTTCTCTTCCTTGTATATTCTCTAATGTTATATTCTCTGGTATTATATTTTCTGATGTCTATTAGGTAATCTTATATATTAACCAGACCTCTGCCAGCTTATCCCTTGCCATGCATCTTATTTAAATAAGAGCGCACAATTCTTCTCCAGATCATACTCCCTTGTATAACCGTCATCATCGTACAGCATATAGCTGCTGTTCCTGTAGCCGATCAGCTGCATTGTAGTCTTGTCGATATCCGCTACGCACTCCGCCACATCCACGACAGGGATACATTTGCCGTTTCTTACAAACAGGATGACCTCATTTTCCGGAACCTCCACGAAGTGATGTCCTGCAGGCATCTCCGTCTGCTCAACTGCTCCGTCTGCCGTAAACCTTACAAGCATCATATTCTCCGGCAGATACACATATCTTCCGATGGCATTCTGCGTGTAAACCGGCGCGATCATGATCTCATTTCCCAGCATGAGCTGATCCTCAACATGGGTCGCGATCCTGTCATCCGGATATTCAAATGCCAGCGGCTTGAACATCATGTCGTCCGTCAAGGCCGCCTTCATGTACTCACTGTATATATATGGAAGCAACCGGTAACGGACACCGATCACATTCCTGAAATCCTCTATATGCTCAAACTGATAGCATTCCTGCTCTCTGGTTCCCTCGCAAGCATGGTCGCGCATGAGAGGTGTGAATACTCCGAGGGCAAGCCATCTGAGCAGAAGGTCTCTGGTCGTGTTGCAGCCAAATCCACCGAGATCCGCACCCGTATACAGGAAACCGCACATATTCATGGACGGAAGCATCTTGATGTTGAGCAGGATGTGTGACCACCATGATTTGTTGTCACCCATCCAGACTCCGCCATAACGATGCATTCCGATATATGAAGAGCGTGAAAACAAAAGTCGTCTCTCATCCGGTGAGATCTCCCGAAGGGCCTCGCCTGCTGCCCTTGTCATGTTATATCCAAAGAGGTTGTGAACCTTGTCGTGACGCACCATCTCACCATCCACATTATGGTACATGGATTCGTAATCCTTCGGGTTGTTGGCAACGCCTGCTGCCATTCCCGAGATTCCCCATACATCATCCACGGTCTCGTCCTTATCAATGAATTTCTTCATCGCTTCCTTCAGCTCGCTCACGCCCTCCGGTGTGAAGAATATCGCCGGCTCATTCATGTCATTCCAAAAGCCCTCTATACCTGCATCTGTCAGGATCTTGTACTTTGCACCAAACCATCGTCTCGCCTCAGGGTTCAGCACATCAGGGAAATGCGTATATCCCGGCCATACCGCCGCAACGAAATCACTTCCATCTGCTCTCTTACAGAAGTAGTTATTTGCCACGCCCTCCTCATACACATCGTAACCTTCCTCAATCTTTACTCCGGCATCGATGATCGGGATCAGGCGTATATTATCCTTTTTCAGATTCTCCACATACTCCGAAAAATCGCCAAAGTCGTCATTTATGGTGAAATCCTTATAGCTGTCCATATAATCTATATCCATGTAGACCATATCGATCGGGATGTGGTTCTCTCTGTATTTTCTCGCCACCGTCTCAAAGTCCTCCGGCGTCTTGTATCCCCAGCGGCTCTGTCCAAATCCAAATGCAAACTTTGGCGGGATATAACTTCTTCCGATCATCTTCCTGAACTGCTTTGTGATATCATATGGGCTGTCACCTGTTATCACATAGATATCCAGATCTGCGCTGTCACAGAAAATGTGCAGCTCATCGCACTTTGTATATCCCACGTCAAATGTGATCGTGGATGGATAGTCAAAATACAGGCCAAATGTCTGCGCTCCAGAAACTATAATAAAGTTGTGTGATGCATACAGTGAGTATACATCCTCGTGATGATGCGGATTGTCTGCATTGTTGCTTATGTACTTGTAGCCTCTCTTGTTGATTCCTCTGTTCGCCTCGCCAAGGCCATACACTATATCACTGTCCTCAAGACCAAATGTGTACGAAAATCCGGCTGTTAAATCTATATTGCCGTAATCTGGCTGTCCCTTTTCTGCTGCAATATCTACCACTACTGATTCTGTCTGAAATGGATTTCCGTATGTATACTTCTTTATCATTCTGTCACCTCTATGCATCTCTCTTTTTTCTTCTGTATCTCTTTTTCTTTCTCCTGACCGTCTTGCCACGCTTTGCCGCCTGAGTCTTCCTGAACTCCTGTATCTGCTCTATCATAGCTGCATAATCCCTCTCGAACAGGATCTCACTTATCTCATGGTGCACGATTTCCGCCGGAAGTCTGTCCACTATAAGTGTCCTGACGAAATCCTTGCTCTTTCCTTTATACATTGGAAGGCTGTAGGTCTCCTGGATATGTGCAAGCTCCGGTCTCCACAATATACGTATGGTACGAAACAGATCAGCCCGTGGATTAGGCTGCATCTCCCTGACCACATAGAAATCGATCTTGTGAGTCAGCTTGTCTGACACTCCATCCTCCAGGCCTTCTGCATCTGGCTTGCCACCTGTATCTGACTTGATGCCTGTATCATATTCTTCAACAGATATGATCCCCCAGTAGTCTGGTACATGCTCTGCCACATGACCTGCATGTGTACTTCCCACCACCACGATATTCTGGTCAAAATATAGATCATAGTCTGCTACCTGACTCTCCAGCCGCGTGTATGTATCCGCATCGCTTTTTATCTCGATTCCCACTATCTTGTCTGGAACGACCATTACCACATCCGCACGGGAGTTTCCGACGGTCTTCTCCTCAAGGATACGCACCTTGCCATATCGCTCCTCAAGGAAATCAAACAGGGGTTCTCGTATATCTTTATCTAATAACATTTTCCCTCCTGAAATCAATTGTTTGAAGTAATCTTTATATGTATTTTTGTCTGCAAAGTCAAGAATCTCCCGCTTTAGCTGAGAAAACCAGGGCAGACCGCTCATAAAGTGAGCTTTCCGCCCTGGTTTCTATGTGAACATAATATTATCAGCCCTTGTTCACAAGCTCTGTGAACTTCTTAAGCGCATCCTTCGCCTCTGGTGAAATGTTCCTTGGAACTGCAATTCTCACGGTAACATAATGATCTCCATGGGTATTGCCGCCCCTCGCCTGGACACCCTTGCCACGAAGCCTTATCTTGCTTCCCGACTGAGTACCCGGTGCTATCTTGCACTTCACATCACCGAACATGGTGTGGACCAATATCTCTCCACCGAGAACTGCCGTGTCAAATGGCACAAGAGCCGTGGTGTATATATCCAGACCCTTTCTCTCATAACCTGCCTTGTCTCTTACATTGACCTTCAGCAGCATATCTCCAGGCTGACCCTTGCCGGTTCCGGGATATCCCTTGCCAGCCAGTCTTATCACACCGCCGTTGTCTATACCCGCCGGAATGTGTACAGTGAACTGGGAACTTCCTCCCCGTCCATCATTGAACGACAGAGTCTTGTCGCAACCATATACTGCATCATCAAAATCTACAGTGACACTTGCCTCCATATCTCTGCCCCGCGCATTGAAGCTTCCCTGACCGAATCCGCCAAATCCACCTCTCTGTGAGCGGCCACCGCCGCCAAAGAACGAGCCAAATATATCGCCAAACATATCACCGAAGTCTCCACCCTCAAAGTGGAAGCCTCCGCCTCCGAATGGATCACCACCGGCAGCTCCACCGGAGCCATCGAATGCAGCCATTCCAAACTGATCATACATCTTCCTCTTCTCGGCATCAGACAGTACCGCGTAGGCCTCAGAGGCCTCCTTAAACTTCTCTGCAGCCGTCGCATCGCCAGGATTCGTGTCCGGGTGGTATTTCTTCGCCAGGGTTCTATATGCTCTTTTTATCTCAGCGTCTGTGGCTGTCTTTGATACGCCGAGAACTTCATAATAATCTCTTTTTGAAGCCATGATTCCTACCTCCCGATAAGCCTATGTATAGTTTAACACTATCTGTCAAGTGATTCCATATTTTTAATGTTAAAATACACACATATTATCTGGCAATTTTTAGTCATTTTTTTATTTAATTAAAGTATAAAAAAAAGCACCCCCGCCGATGATTCCATCAGTGGGGATGCCTTGTATGGCTAATACTATTAATCCTACTGCTTTACATTGAAAGCCTTGATTCCAGGATAAACTGCTGAGTCGCCAAGCTGCTCTTCGATTCTGAGGAGCTGGTTGTACTTTGCAACTCTCTCTGATCTTGAAGGAGCACCTGTCTTGATCTGGCATGTGTTGAGTGCTACTGCGAGATCTGCGATAGTTGTATCCGCTGTCTCACCTGATCTGTGTGATGATATTGCTGTGTATCCAGCCTTATGCGCCATCTTGATAGCCTCAAGTGTCTCTGATACTGAGCCGATCTGGTTGAGCTTGATAAGGATACAGTTTGCGCATCCCATCTCGATACCCTTTGCAAGTCTCTCTGTATTTGTAACAAACAGATCATCACCGACAAGCTGGACCTTGTCGCCAAGTCTTGCTGTGAGCTTCTGCCATCCTTCCCAATCCTCCTCATCGAGACCATCCTCAATTGAGATGATAGGATACTTCTCAACAAGCTTTGCCCAGTGCTCGATGAGCTGCTCTGCTGTGTACTCTGTTCCAGCCTTTGGAAGCTTGTACCAGCCCTTGCCCTTCTCGCTCTTCCACTCTGATGAAGCAGCATCCATAGCGATCTTGAAGTCCTTACCCGGCTCATACCCAGCCTTCTTTACAGCCTCAAGAATTGTCTCGATAGCCTCCTCGTCAGACTTAAGTGCCGGGGCAAATCCACCCTCATCACCTACTGATGTAGCAAGGCCTCTCTCCTTGAGGATTCCTGCAAGTGCGTGGAATACCTCTGCACACCATCTCAGACACTCCTTGAATGATGGAGCGCCAACTGGCATGATCATGAACTCCTGAACGTCAAGTCCTGATGACAGAGCATGACATCCACCGTTTACGATGTTCATCATTGGAACTGGAAGCTTGTTTCCTGAGATTCCACCGAGGAATCTATAAAGAGGAATGTCAAGTGAGATTGAAGCTGCTCTTGCTGCTGCGATTGAAACTGCAAGGACAGCATTTGCTCCAAGGTTTGACTTGTCCTTTGTTCCATCAGCCTTGATCATTGCTGCATCAACTGCATATATATCAGACGCATCCATTCCTGTAAGTACGTCATTTATAGTAGTATTTATATTCTCTACTGCTTTCTGAACACCCTTGCCGAGGTATCTTGACTTGTCTCCGTCACGAAGCTCAAGTGCCTCAAACTCACCTGTGGAAGCTCCACTTGGCGCCGCACCACGACCTACTGTTCCATCTGCCAGATACACCTCCGCCTCAACTGTTGGATTTCCTCTTGAATCAAGGATCTCTCTTCCTATTACCTTTTCGATCTCAAGATAATTCATCATTTTTATATTTCTCCTTTCTTGTATCGCCCCCTCCCTTACGGTCGGCGGCAGTTCGTCGGTGCATTCCGATATGTGCCCACAGGGCACATGGCACCTCCTCTTTCTTGTATCGCCCCCTCCCTTACGGTCGGCGGCAGTTCGTCGGTGCATTCCGATATGTGCCCACAGGGCACATGGCACCTCCTCTTTCGCGCGAGTATAACCCCTGCTGTCCCTCCGATTCAGCAGTTTACAGAGGGTACAGGAGCTCACATGATCTACGATGTTAGTTTAAGCTAACTTATATTTAAAATCAACATAAGTAGTTGCTCATATTTTATCATTTAGTATTTTTCGTCATTATCCGAGTGCCACATCCAGCACCATCATAAGAGCGAAGCCCACCGCCGCACCGATGGTTCCTATATTGGTATGCTCGCCCGCCTGAGACTCAGGTATCAGCTCCTCTATGACCACGTAGAGCATGGCTCCCGCCGCAAATGCAAGGAAATACGGAAGAAGTGGTGTGACCTGGACAGCCAGCAACGCCGTGAGGAAACCTCCGACCGGCTCCACAGCTCCGGACAGCGTTCCATACAGGAATGCCTTCTTCTTGCTCATGCCCTCGCCAACAAGCGGCATGGACACAATTGCACCCTCCGGGAAGTTCTGTATAGCGATTCCTATGGAAAGTGCAAATGCACCTGTGATGGACACGCCCATATTGCCCATGGCTGCGCCGGCGTACACAACGCCCACTGCCATGCCCTCAGGGATATTGTGGAGCGTGACTGCAAATATCATCATGGTCGTCTTCTGAAGCTTTGACCTGACGCCCTCCGGTTTGTCACTTTCCAGATGAAGGTGAGGTATCACCGTGTCAAGAACAAGCAGGAATATGATTCCAAGAGCAAATCCGATAAGTGCCGGCAGCCACGCTATCTTTCCCTGTGCCTCCGCCATGTCTATGGACGGAATGAGCAGTGACCATATGGACGCCGCGATCATGACCCCCGCCGCAAACCCGAGCAGAGCCTTCTCCACAAGCGGAGAGATCTTATCTTTCATAAGGAAAACCATGGCCGCTCCCAGTGTTGTTCCGGCAAATGGTATAAATAATGTTATGAACTCTGACATTTCATCACCTCTTTATAATATGTATTCTGTCTATACTATATTCATATAACCTCTTCACTAGTTCATCTTTCTTTTTAAATTGCGACTACAATTTAATTGAACAGATGCACTTTGTCAACATAAGTTTTTGCATATGATAGAAGTTATCAATACCGGGCCAAAATGCTTCGCATTTCGACAATTTAAGTGCTATAATACCAGAGGTTATGCTATAATAGGCATGGTTATACCAGCTTGGATATATTTGTATGCAAATGGAGATAAATATGAAGAGAACAGAACTAATGATCTGAGTATTTTTTATTTGACATAATTATTTATAGAAAGCATAATAAGTGATACATTTAGTCGTACGGATCATAAGTCCGTACAAATACAATAAAAGACACATTCCAAGGGGAAAAGTATGAAAGAGAATTTACAATTTACAGCTTTATTGGATATTTTAAGCAGGCAGGATCTTATAACTGAATATTCGGAGGATTGCAAAGACATCACTCCTTCCCATATAACCATCAATTCCAAGGATGTGGTCCCAGGTACATTCTTCGTGTGCAAGGGTGCCTCATTTAAGGAGGATTACCTGAAATCAGCCATCGCACAGGGCGCCATCGTATATTTGTCACAGCAAAAGTACGACGACGTGGACATTCCTTATATTATTGTAAATGATATAAGAAAGGCCATGGCTCTTGCTGCCAGATGGTTCTTCGGCAATCCAGGCGATAACATGGTCAAGGTCGGGATCACCGGAACAAAGGGAAAGACCACAGTTACATTTGTCATGAAGGATATACTGGACAAATACACCGACAACAGATGCTCAGCATTCTCAACCCATGAGATTGATGTTGGAACAAAGGTTTTTGAGACCACTCTCACCACACCTGAGCCTATTGAACTCCAGACATACTTCGACATGGCTGTAGATGAAGGCTGTACACACTGTATAATGGAAGTTTCTTCCCAGGCCATGAAGATGAACCGTATCTACGGAGAGCACTACAAGGTCGGAGTATTTACCAATATCGACTACGATCACATCAGCCCGACAGAGCACGCCTCCATGGAGGACTATCTCGGATGCAAGGTATCCTTCCTGAAGCAGTGCGACAACGTTGTACTGTACAGTGACACAAGATATTTTGAGACTATATATAATGAAGTAAGGGACAAGCACGTTGTTGTATACGGAAGCAAGGAATCAATTGAAAAGCTCATGTCAAGGGATGACGATTTCTTTGAAAAGGACACTGAATTCGCCAGCATCCACAATGAAGATCTCACAGACCATAACAGCTACTTTGAGCTTATATACGGAGGAGAGAACAGAGCATACAACACCAACCTGATTGGTGATTACAATGTTGAAAATATTGTTGCCGCCATCATCTCCTCTCTTCTCATCGGCATTCCAAATGATCAGATCAGAAGCAGCATCAGAGATGTATATGTTCCAGGAAGACTACAGGTATATCACTGGAAGGATCGCACATTTATGATCGACTACGCACACAACTATATAAGCATGTACAGACTGTATGAGATGGTTAAAAAGACCATGAAGCCAAAGTCTATAACCGTTGTATTCGGCTGTGGCGGTGAGCGTTACAAGAAGCGCCGTGAGGATATGGGAAGACTTGCTGAGCAGTATGCCGACAAGGTTGTTCTCACCATGGAGGATCCGGGCTTTGAGTCCTGTGAGGAGATCTGCAAGGAGATCAAGCAGTACATCACAAAGCCTTGCTATATAATCGTTGACAGGGAGCAGGCTCTCACAAGAGCCCTCGATGAGGCTCAGCCTGGCGAGCTTGTCATCACGACTGGAAAGGGTATTGAGAGTACCCAGAGAATCAACGGAACTTTTGTGCAGTGTCACTCTGATGCGCAGGTCATCGAGCACTGGCTGACAGAGCATCCGGAGAAGTAAGGGACGGACGGTAATCAGTCCTTCATCTGTATTCAGTTCATGAAAAAAGAGATGTATGTTGTGTATGTGCTATCACGTTCGACTGCTGTCACTTCAGAATTTTCCATTTGCACTCGCTTACGACCGCGATAAGGGCGCTGCGGTCTTCAGCTCGGCAGGAAAATTCTGAAGCTCGGCAGTCTTCACTACCGATAGCCCATACACAACATACATCTCTTTTATTATAGTTTTTGAATCAGATGAATGGCTGATTACCTGTGTTTTGGCTTATCATTAGATATGCAGGGGGTAAACCACAGGTTTATTGCCTTTCTTGCGGCCCAGCTTATAATGAATAGTAGAAACAGGGCGAAAGCGCTGTTATGCAGGTGACAGGAGTTGCCTATCAGACTGACGTAAACTTAATAGTCGTAGCAGGCTGTAAAGTGATGATGCGTGTGATGTTCCGGGAAACAGTGCATGGCTGAGCTTCATAAGGGTTGTTTGTTTACCAAAACTCGGATAGGCAGAGATGCCGAAAGAAAACATTCAGGGAGTTCTACTAAGTAGAACTCCTTTTTATCTGTTATCTTCCACCACTTTCTCCCTCATCTTCGGATCGAATTTCCCATTTCGGATCATTGCTATCTCCCGTTTGAACGGCTCGTAGCTTTTCTTGCTGTTTTCCGGGTCTTTGATGTATGGGGATTCCAGGATCTTTGGGACTTCCATGAAGTCTGGGTGGTTCATGATGTACATGAGCGGTTCAAAACCTATCTTGCCAAACCCAAAGTTCTCGTGTCTGTCCTTAGCCGCTCCCGGCTCGTTCTTGCTGTCGTTCATGTGAAACACGGCTATCTGATCTCTGCCGATGAGTCTGTCGAACTTCTCCACGACTCCATCGAAATCATGTATGATGTCGTAGCCCGCATCGCTGGTGTGACAAGTGTCAAAGCACACACGAAGCTTGTCATTATGACTCACTCCATCATAGATTCGCGTAAGCTCCTCAAAGTTTCTTCCAATCTCACTGCCCTTTCCCGCCATGGTCTCAAGCGCTATGTGGCATGCGGTGTCCGCGGTCAGGACTTCATTCAGGCCCTTTACTATGCTTGCAATTCCCTTGTCCACGCCCTCCCCTACATGTGAGCCCGGATGAAGGACTATGGTCTGTGATCCCATCGCTGTCGCCCTGTCAATCTCCTTTGCAAGAAATTCCACTGCAATCTCATAGATTGCAGGATTCACAGTATTTGCAAGGTTGATTATATACGGCGCATGGACCACGAACTCCTCTATGCCGTTCTGAACCATGAGTTCATGTGCCTCCTGTATCCTAAGCTCCGATATATCCTTGCGTCTCGTATTCTGTGGTGCGCCTGTGTAGAGCATAAATGTATTTGCGCCAAATGCCACAGCATCCTTCACTGAGCCTAGCATCATCTCCTTGCCCGACATACCCACATGACATCCTAATTTCAACATAATTTATCTCCATTCATTCTAAACTGGTTTCAGTTTACTCTATCCTCGCCGACTGCACAATACGCTGCCGCTGCAATCAATAAATAGTTTTTTCTAATTTTACCATATATTATGTAGACTGTTTGCAAATCATTTGGTAAACTAAACACTAGAAACCAACTTATATTATACACTTGGGGGAAAACCGCTATGCAATTAAAAAATGTACTAATCGTCGTAAATGACATTGAACGATCAAAAAAATTTTACAAAGATATCTTCGGGCTTGAGGTTATCTTGGACAACGAGGGAAATGTGATCCTGACGGGAGGGCTGGTCCTTCAGGATGCAACTATTTGGGCTGAATTCATTGAAAATCTTGTAATTCCACATAACAATGCTTCGGAGTTATATTTTGAAGAAAATAATATCGAGGAGTTTGCACAAAAACTTGATGAGTCGCCATACAACATTGAATATGTCAATCGTCTCATGACTCATTCATGGGGACAAAAAGTCATCAGATTCTATGATCCTGACGGCAATCTTATCGAGGTCGGAACGCCATAATTTTTCCTATATCCATTCCCTCTATTTCATGTTACAATTAATGACATATTACCCAATTGGAGGACAAATTTTTATGAGTAACACAGGAAGAACCTGTAAGGTTCACTACACAGGAACATTCAACGACGGAACAAAGTTCGATTCTTCATATGACAGAGGCGAGCCTATCGAGTTCGTTTGCGGTGCAGGACAGATGATTCCGGGATTTGATCAGGCAGTTGAGGGCATGAACGTTGGCGATATCATCGATGTACATCTTCGTCCTGAGGACGCATACGGAATGCCTGACCCGGAGGCCATCATCAAGGCTCCTCTTGCAGATATGCCTGGCGCTGAGAATCTTGAGGTCGGCAATCAGGTATACCTTGCCAATTCCATGGGACAGCAGTTCCTTGTAAAGGTCATTGAAAAAGATGACGAATCCATCACATTTGATGCAAACCATGAGATGGCCGGCAAAGAGCTCAACTTCAAGATAGAGCTTGTATCAGTGGATTAACACTTAGACATGGCGAAGAATTCGATTATATAAGGGGGCAGGAATCGTGAACATTTACATAGACGAATCAGGTTCTATCAATAAATATGCCACAAACGATCAGTATTTCGTGGTGTCTATGATCCATGTCCTCGATCCCGTCGCCCTTGAGCGTGCTTACAAGAGATTTATTTCTTCCAACTATGAGATGCTTCTTGATCTGGACAGTGACAAGGTCGATGACATGACCGGCAAGATCACCAAGCACGGCGGGAGAATGTTCCGGGACGGCAAATTCCGTGAACTAAAAGGTGCACAATTTGACAGAGACATGAAGCACATATTTGTGGATTACTTCTCCAGGAAGCATCACTTTGACGTGTACTATATCATGATGAAGAATGAAAATCTGCCGAACCGCTTCTTCGACAACATCTCCAGGACATTCAACTTCTCCATCAAATCTGCCCTGCTCTACTTCATACAGAATGGATATCTTCCTGACGAGGACTGCTTTCTGCAGCTTGACGAGAGGAATGAGCGGGTGGAGAACAAATCATTCCTTGAAAATTATCTGAACACTGAGCTTTCACTGTCAGGTCAGGTCGCAGGTAATTTCTCAGTGAGCTACTTTGACTCGGCCTGCAACAAATTTGTGCAGATAGCGGATGTATTTTCTAATCTGTTCTATTCTCACTTGCAGACCGGACACTATACTGATGAGCTGGAGCTTATGAGGGAACTGGGGATACTTAAGGGTGTTTACGAGCTGACATAATCAAAAAGGGATTGAACCTTGCGATCTGTATCGCGGTTTCAATCCCTTTTTGAAATATTATTAAAATACCAATTGCCTCCGAGCGATGCTCACACAGAACACTTACATAGATAAACGCACTATCGAAGGACTTACTGTTGGTACTTATATAATATCATGTTTTGCTTCAAAAGACAATAAGTCCGTGTTAAATTCACTGAAATTTTCACTCTTTTTTATCTGTCCTGCTCTCCCGTCCATGTCCAAACGCCAGATAGCCTATGAAAAGAACAAACAATGCTGCAACTCCCATCCAGATACACAGCAGTTTTGGTCCCTTCGGGGCAAATGTATCGTAGTATCCCTTGAAATAGATTACCACAATTATAAGCGGCAGCACGTATGACATGTATTTTCTTAGGTACTGCGGAAACGGCTTACCGATACCGGTGTCTGCCTCAGCGACAAAGTTTTCAAATCCCCATCCATTCTTTCTTGTACAGAACAGGACAAAAAGTAATGATCCGAGTGGGAGGATATTTCCCGATACGAGAAAATCTTCCAGATCCATGATATTTGTACCCGCTCCCATCGGAGTGATTCCTGAAAGCACATTGAATCCAAGCACAGCCGGCAGGGAGAGCACTGATATCCCGATCAGATTTATAATAAGTGACTTCTTTCTCTTCCATCCAAACATATCTATACTTATCGATATGATATTCTCAAACACCGCGATAACCGTGGAAAGCGCCGCAAATGACATGAATATGAAGAACAGAATTCCCCACACTCTTCCTCCCGGCATGTGGTTGAACACATTCGGCAGGGTCATAAACAGAAGTGATGGTCCCTTGTCCGGGCTGATCCCGTACGCAAAGCATGCTGGCAATATGATGACTCCGGCCATGAGTGCCACAAATGTATCAAGGTACATAACACTCTTCGCCTCGCCAGACAATTTTCTCTCCTTGCCTATATAACTTCCAAATATCTCCATGGATCCCATACCTACACTGAGTGTAAAAAATGCCTGGGTCATGGCGTCAAATAATACATTGCCCCAGCCTCTGGCATTTGCACGCTCGATACTTGGAACAAGATAGAACTTAAGTCCTTCTTCGTTGCCCGAGAGCATGAGCGAATTCACTGCCATGACTATCATCAGAACTATAAGTGCAAACATCATGATCTTTGTCACCCTCTCCACTCCGTTCTGAAGTCCCAGTGAACATATACCTATACAACACACGATGACCGCAAGTGTGATCGCGACCATAAGTCCCGGTGATGCAAGCATCCCTGTAAATTTGTCTTCTATTGCTTCTACTGACCCACCATGAAGCTGTCCTGATCCCATGACGTACACATAGTATACCATCCAGCCCGCTACCATAGTATAAAACATCATCAGCAGATAGTTGCCGGCATAGGCATACCAGCTGAATTTATGCCAGTTGCCGCCCTTCGGCGCAAGCTCCTTAAGCGCTGAACCAACGCTCTTGCCACTCCCTCTGCCTATCGCAAACTCACAGGTAAGGATAGGATATCCCAGAAGCAACAGACACAGCAGATATATCACGATAAATATCGCTCCGCCATTCTGCCCGCATATATACGGGAACTTCCATACATTTCCAAGGCCAATAGCACATCCCGCCGACACGAGGATGAACCCAAGTCTGGAGGCGAACTTTTCTCTGTCGCCGTTGTTATTTTCTTTACTCATACACTTTTCCTTTCACAGATATCAGTATTATTTGCGTCAGATGTTTACTTCAAGCTATTACATTCTGCATTGTTTTTTCATTTATTCTGACACATACCCTGTGATTGTAACATACATTACAGCATTTGTGTGTTTAAACTTTTACAGTTTAAATCAAATTTTTCCAGTATTTGAACCAGATAAAATACAGGTATTTTTATGTTTGCTGTGCGTTTTCAACAAGTATATTTTCCTGCAAAATAAATCTATTAATTTACATATAAAGGATTACATTTTTCCATATTATATTTTATTATAATGAGTAGAATGTTCTTAATACTAATAAGATCGTTCTCCGTATTTTGAGGCAGATTTCTGTGTGGGTTTGCAGTACCTTATACCTTATACCTTAAACCACCAGCGCATAGCTGCAAGTGCGCTGCTCATATTATGGAAGAACGAATAGTAACGCATGCGCCGCGCGAAGGGCATTTATATGCGCATGCTGCATTTTTATAAGGAGGACATTTATTATGGCTACATGGCTTAAAGACGCAATTTTTTATGAAATATACCCACAGAGTTTCTACGATACCAACGGCGACGGTATCGGTGATTTTAACGGAATCACTGCAAAGCTTGACTATATCAAGTCTCTTGGATGCAACGCTATCTGGATGAATCCTTGCTTTGATTCACCATTTTCCGATGCAGGCTACGATGTAAGGGATTACAAGAAGGTTGCCGAGAGATACGGAACAATGGAGGACATAGAGAACCTCTTCGCTGAGGCTCACAAGAGGGACATGCACATTCTCCTCGACCTGGTTCCAGGCCACACATCTGAGGAGCATACATGGTTTACCGAGAGCAAAAAAGCTGAGCCAAATGAATACTCAGATAGATATATGTGGACTGACGGATGGCTCTGTGGCGGTGCAGGTCTCAACTACATCGCAGGAGAATCACCAAGAAACGGTGCCTACATCGTCAACTTCTTCAAGTGCCAGCCGGCTCTCAACTATGGAGTGCTTAATCCAACAGAAAAGTGGCACAAGAGCATGTACGATCCTGCATGTATCGCAACCAGAGAGGCTATGAAGGACGTATGCCGCTTCTGGCTCGACAAGGGCTGTGACGGCTTCCGTGTAGATATGGCAGATTCACTTGTAAAACATGATGACGAGAATAAAAGCGGAACTGTTGCCGTATGGCAGGACATTCTCGGCGATATACACGCTGAGTACCCTGAGTCAGCATTTGTATCTGAGTGGGGAAAGGCTGAACAGTCAATCAAGGCCGGCTTCGACATGGACTTCTATCTCGACTGGATGGGCAACGGATATAACTCTCTGGTAAGAGATTACGAAGCTCACCTGAATGCATTTGCATCTCTTCCAGAGTCACTTGACGACAGCACGGAGAACAACAGCTTCTTCAAGGCTGACAGCAAAGGAACCTGCGACCACTTCATTGATGAATACATGGGAAGATACGAGCAGATAAAGGACAAGGGTGCTATAGCCCTCATCACAGGAAATCACGACACTACACGTATCAGCTACGGACTCTCGGAGGATGAGTTAAAGCTTGCCTACGCATTCTTCCTGACAATGCCTGGCAATCCATTCATCTACTATGGCGATGAGATTGCTATGAAATTCAGAAGCATGGCAAGCAAGGAGGGCGGATTTACAAGAACCGGCTCAAGAACTCCTATGCAGTGGACAAGCGGTGACAACATGGGCTTCTCATCAGCGCCTGCCGACAAGCTCTATCTGCCGGTTGATCCTGCAGAAAATGCCGCAAATGTTGAGGCTTCCGAGGCAGATCAGAACTCCCTGCTCAATACAGTGAAGGCCCTCACTTCTCTCAGACGTTCACAGGCGGATCTGCTAGACAAGAGTAACCTTGAGATCATCAGCAGAAAGCCACTTGTATATAAGAGAGGGAATCTACTCCTTGCAGTGAACCCTAAGAATACAGACACCCAGTCAAGGAAGCTTGCTGAGCTGACTGGTGACGCAAAGGTTATCTATTCTATAGCAATAAACGGCACACAGCCAGGTATCGCTGACGGAGTTATCACTCTTCCGGCACAGAGCTTTGTTGTGATAAGCTGCTAATTTGGAGCAATATATAACAACTCAATAACCATATAAAAAGGTCATTACATAATATGACAATCATACACAACGGAGATTTCATTTTCCATGTGGGTTGCTCATATTATGCGATGGCCTCTTTTTATCTTCTTCCCTGTGGTCATCTCCCCAAACTTGTGGTAATATTTAATGGATTATATGCTCATGTGCCACGACAGAATAAGTGCACATGACATACCGGATTATAAAGGAGAACAATATTATGAACATGCAGGAAGCTACAAGCATCATGAAGGCTGACAGCTACAAAATGGCTGCACTTTCAGAAGATACAAGAAACAATATACTAGTACATGTAAAGGACGCACTCATCGCACATAAGGATGAGATATTTGCGGCAAATGCAAAGGACATGGCTGCTGCCGAGGAGAACGGGATCGCAGCATCAGTCAAGAAGAGACTGAAGTTCGACGAGCACAAGCTCGCTGACGTGACAAATGGAATCGATGAGCTCATAAAGCTCCCTGATCCGGTTGGACAGATCCAGCTCAAGAGAGAGCTTGACGAGGGGCTGGTCCTTCAGAGAGTCTCCTGCCCGATCGGTGTCATCGGTATTATATTCGAAGCACGGCCAGACGCACTTGTGCAGATATCTTCTCTGTGCATCAAGAGCGGCAACTGCGCAGTACTCAAGGGTGGCAAGGAAACTGCCAACACCAACAAGGCTCTCTTCGATGTGATCTACAGCACAGCCGTTGCAAACGGAGCACCAGAGGGCTGCATGCTCCAGGCAAGCCAGCACAACGAGATCGATGAGCTTCTGTCATGCAACAAGTCCGTTGACCTGCTCATACCTAGAGGCTCAAATGCATTTGTGCAGTATATAATGAACAACACCAAGATTCCTGTCATGGGACACGCAGACGGAATCTGCCACACATACATAGACAAGGATGCAGATATAGAGAAGGCTATCCCTATCATCATAGATGCAAAAACACAGTACACCGCTGCCTGCAACGCAACGGAGACACTTCTCATCCACAGGGATGTGGCAAATGAAATGCTTCCAGTCATGGCTAAAGCTCTCAGGGAGAATGGTGTAAAGCTACGCGGAACCGCAGAGGCAGCGGAGATCATCAAACGGGCATACACAGCTGACGGTCAGGCCAATGGTTCACATACGAATGCCGCAACTGACAGCCAGAACGTTTTTGAGATCATGGGAGACGACGATTTCAATACAGAGTATCTTGACCTGGTACTCTCAGTCAAGATCGTGAACAATGTCCAGGAGGCTATCTCACACATCAACCACTTCGGTTCACACCATACTGACTGTATCGTGACTGAAAATGCCGACACTGCCGACCTCTTCATGCAGCTTGTCGACTCGGCGGGAGTATACCAGAACTGCTCCACAAGATTTGCCGATGGCTTCAGATACGGTTTCGGCGCAGAGGTCGGAATCAGCACAAGCAAGATCCATGCAAGAGGCCCTGTAGGACTTGAGGGACTTGTAACTTACAAATACAAGCTTTACGGACATGGACAGATAGTTGATGACTACGCAACCGGAAAGAAGCAGTTCCATTTCAAAGACCTGTAGAATAATGAACGATCATCAGCGGGGACTTTCTCATGTACATCAGTCCTCGCTGATGCATTTACTATATAAATAGGAATTACATAAAAATGAAAACAATACTGAAAATATTCAAAAACGACCTGATCGGTATCAAAAAAAGTATACTCACAATAGTTCTCGCCGTTGGACTGTGCATACTGCCTGCGCTGTATGCATGGTTCAACATATTTGCAAACTGGGATCCATATGCCAATACTGGCAATATCAATATCGCCGTCGTCAACCTGGACAGGGGCTACACAGACGCAGACGGCAACGAGATGAACATGGGTCAGTCCGTGGCTGATAAACTGAAAAGCCAGACCAGTATCGGATGGGTATTCCCAGATTCTGAAAAGTCCGCCATCGACGGTGTGAAATCAGGCAAATACTATGCCGCCGTCGTCATTGATGAGGATTTCTCCTACAACATGTTCAATGCCCTGACGGACAACTTCGTAAATCCAAGCTTCACCTACTATGAAAATGAGAAGAAAAATGCCGTGGCACCTAAGATAACCGACACCGCGGTCTCTACTCTCAAGACAAGTATCAACGAGACCTACGTCAAGGCGATATCACAGAAGCTTATCACTGCCATTGACGACTCCGACACAGATCTGTCGAAGGATCTCAAGGGAACGGACTTCATCACAGCACTCAAAACCGTCGATGACAATCTCGCCGGATATCAGAAAACCATAGATTCCATAATCAAGGCAAATAACAAACTCAAGACCAGCACAAAGCTCAAGGACGCAACTGACAAGAGCAGCAAGCTTCTGTCCGATGCGGGTTCCGCCATTGATTCAAGCATGTCTGATATAGACTCAGTGGGCTCAACCTACTACACTGTCAGGAATTCTCTTCAGGATCAGATCGACAGCATCGCGCAGGACATACAGAATCTGAAAAGCTCTACAAAGCTTATCCATATGAAGGATGATGCAGAGAACATATCTGCCGATCTTGAGAATATCAAGGCAGATGCAGACAAACTTCAGCAGAAGATCGATGCAGTCGACGAATATATCAAATCTCTTGACATAAGCAACACGAATGAGGTTTCAGATGCCCTCAACAAACTTGACAAGCTGAAAACAGAGGTTAAGAAAATTTCCTCTCTCACCGCTGACACCATCGATAGTCTGGATATGTCTGCGATCACAAATGCAGAAAATGCCGTATCAGATAAGCTCGACCAGATCATCGACTCTGTCTCAGACATCGACGATACATTTACCAGTCAGGTCATTCCTGACATGGACAACATAATCCTGAACATCAAAAATGCACTGAAAAACGCTCAGGATCTGTTAAATACCCTGAATTCTACCATAAACAGTGCAAGCTCTGTATTTGACAATTATAAGGTTACCATTGCATCAATGAACACCAGTCTCTCAGATCTCTCTGATCTCATAAGCGACATCAGGGACAAGATCCAGACCGCCACAGACGAGATAAACAAGGCCGCCGACAGCGAGGTGACCGACATGATCATCGCCTTCCTCAATGGAGACTCAGAGGCGCTGGCGTCATTCCTGTCAAAGCCTGTTGCCGTCGAGGAGCATTACTACTACAGCATTGCCAACTACGGTTCGTCCATGGCACCATTTTACTCAGTGCTTGCCATCTGGGTCGGAATGACAATTCTCGTCTCCCTCATGAAGGTGCATGTGAAGGATGCGGACTATCTGAAGGATGCCAGACCACACCAGTTGTTCTTTGGAAGATACCTTATTTTCTTCCTGTTGTCTCAGCTTCAGGTTCTGGTCATAGTGCTTGGAGATCTGTTCCTGCTGAAGATACAGTGTCTGCACCCATTTGCATTCTGGGCAACTGCGGCACTCACAGGGCTGACATTTTCAATATTGATATATTCACTCACCATATCATTTGGCGACATAGGCAAGGCCCTCGCTGTTGTGATCATGGTGCTGCAGATAGCGGGGAGCGGTGGAACCTACCCTATAGAGGCTCTTCCGAACTTCTTCAGACAGGTGTACATATTCTTCCCATTCCCATATGCGATAAATGCAATGCGTGAATGTATTGGCGGAATGTATCACGCAGACATGTTCAAATATCTGCTTGAATTGTCAATTTTCATTGTGGTTGCACTGGTCATAGGACTTATAATCAGAAAACCATTTATCCATATCATGCACTTCATCGAGAAACGTATGGAAGATACGGATATGATGTAATGCAAATAAGGAGGAACACCCATGAACGAAGATATAAATTCAAATACAACCAGCACCGAGCCATCTGACATAAAGTCCCGGGTGCTTGCATTCAGAGACAATGCCCATGCAGAAAATGTAAAAAAGCTGAAGGCGGGTATTAAGTGTATATTCACTGTTCCCGCATGCTTCCTTATCCTGCTCTTTCTGACCGGCAGCTCCAAGATCATATTTCTTGTTCTGTGGATCGCCAGCCTGTTCATAATCGCGGCGTATCTGATACATGTGGAATACTCGGATTACAAGGTACAGGAGATGGTTAACTCGCTTCAGGATACGGAAGATAATATTGACGGTCTCATCGACATCAACAGCATATATACAAAAGTCGCTGCACCGAAGAAGAAGCTGGACGACATAATAACAAATGTAAAAACAGACATTCAGACACAGATCACCGCCGTGCAGGACAAGGTGGCTGAGATGGCTGAGGCTGTGCAGAATGATCAGAGTGTGTCTGTGCAGTCTGATGAGCAAAACGAGACAGTTCAGACAGATGAACATGGCGACTCGGTCCGGACGGATGAACAGGATGAAGCCACAGAAAACACAGAAGCTGACAAGGAGGAATTATCATGAAAAACATTTGGCGTGTATACATATCTGATCTGCGCAGGATCACCACAAATGTTGTCGCACTGTCCATAGTCATGGGTCTGTGTATAATCCCTTCTCTGTATGCGTGGTTCAACATCCTGTCAAACTGGGATCCGTATGGAGAGTCCGCCACCTCACTCATGAAGATCTCCGTCTACTCTGAGGATGAGGGAATCGAGATGAGCGGAATAAATCTGACCATCGGAGACATGGTGATCGAAAGTCTTGAAAACAACAACACTATCGACTGGACATTTGCCGATAATAAAGATGAGGCACTTGAACTCATCGCCAGCGGGGAATGTTATGCCGGAATAATCATACCAAAGGACTTCACGGCGAACATGCTCAGTATACTAAATGGCAACATCGTCAATCCAAATATCGAATACTACGAGAACAGCAAGAAGAACGCCATTGCCACCAAGATAACCGGCAAGGTCAAGACGACCGTCCAAAACGAGATAAACACAAAGATCATAAGCACGCTGACCGAGGTATTTGCAAATGCCGGAGATTTCATTTCTGGAAATAACATAGACGGTTCAGACCTCGTTGCCGGTCTTGAGAGCAAGCTGGTACAGATCTCATCCACGCTTGACAATTACGTCTATATGCTGAATACATTCTCACTGCTCACAGGGTCTGCATCAGATGCCATCGATACCACTCAACTTCTGTTTCCAAGCATAGACAGCATGGCACAGAGCGGCTCAAGCAGTCTTGGAAATCTGAGTGACAGCGCAGGCATAAGCAGCGACGTTGCAGACACCTCGATATCACTGCTGAACACAGGTCTCGACATGATCTCTGACAGACTCACAGAGCTTGGTAAAACCGTGGACAGCCTCTCAAGAACCCGCGATATCGGATCAGTGTCAATCGAAACTGACCTCAATGGTTCCCTTGGCACCAATGTTCTGGACACCATAAACCGATTGATCGAAGCCCAGTCACCTATAGTATCGGATGCCAAAGTTCAGTTTGAAAATCTGAACGAAGACTTAGCAAAGCTTGTATCCGACACAAGCCTGTCGGACGAAGAATTTGCATCACTGAAAAAAGCGGTATCGTCCGACATAAAGAAGTGTACAAATGACATTGCTTCAGTGAAGGATCTCATAAATAACGAACTTTCGCCTGAACTGAAATCTTCGTTAGAGAATATCCAGTCATCGCTAACTCAGGCGCAGAATGTACTGGCAAATGTTCCGGGAAACTTCAACGATATCAGCAAGTCCCTGACCGAGTATCAGGACATTCTGAAGGATGGAACCTCAGACATAGCAGGAACGATCAAATGTCTGAAGGATCTCAAAGAAAGCATAGACAAGATCAAGGCCGACATACAGACGATCACGTCTAACAGCAGCTACCAGGATTTCATAAATGCCATCAAGGACAATCCACAGGTGATAGTGAATTTCATCTCATCACCGGTACAGATGAACACAGTTGCTGTATACGAGATATCCAACTACGGATCAGCCATGGCACCATTCTACACAGTCCTTGCCCTGTGGGTCGGTGCTCTCATACTTGTGGCACTCATACACGTTAAGGTCAAGGACAATGAAGAGCTTGAGGGCGTGAAGCCTTACCAGAAGTTCTTCGGAAGATATCTTAACTTCTTCGTCATCGGACAGGTCCAGACAATCATAACCGTTATGGGTGACCTGTTCTACGTGGGAATACAGTGCAGGCACCCGATAGCATTTACTCTGGCCGCCATGATGACGAGCTTTGTATTTACATTCCTTATCTACTCTCTCACCGTGGCATTTGGCAATATCGGTGAGGCCATCGCCGTGATCATCATGGTCATTCAGGTTGCGGGAGCAGGTGGAACCTTCCCTGTGGAAGTGCTCCCATCAGTGTACCAGTACCTGTACAAATTCATGCCGTTCTCATACTGCATGAACGCCCTCAGGGAATGTGTCGCCGGAATGTATCAGCACACCTACGGCAAATGTCTTGCCACCCTGCTGATATATGTTGCGATCTCAGCGGTCATCGGACTGCTGCTCGCCAAGCCTTGTGCAAAGCTTCTTGACAAGCTTGAGCACAGCAAGGAGAAATCCGGATTGTTTATATAATTAACGCCTCAGGTAGTATCCGTATGAAGCCGTTGTGGTGAGGTTGTAGCACAAAAATATCTCTAAAATGATTATTTGCATGAAAAAAGGATAAAATTCCCTTGCTTTGTCCCAAATATCACTTTTCAGGACATTTGACGAGAATTTTATCCTCTTTTCATATATAATTCAGCTAAAAGTTATATTATTTCTTACTTGAACAGATTGTCGTTCTCGAAGTAATCTATCTTCATCGCACGGCGCACATCTGCAAGCGTCTCTGCTGCCTTTGCTCTGGCAACCTCGCTGCCACTCTTTAAGATGTCATATACATCCTGTGGTCTCTTCTCCCACATCTGACGACGCTCTCTGATAGGTGCAAGCTCAGCCTGAAGAACATTGTTCAGGAACTTCTTGACCTTTACATCGCCGAGACCACCTCTGCTGTAGTGCTCCTTAAGTTCATCCATACCACTGTAGTCTGGAAGGAACTCCTCGAAATACTCTGGCTTGCTGAATGCGTCAAGATAAGTAAATACAGAGTTGCCCTCAACCTGTCCCGGATCCTCAACACGGATGTGATTTGGATCTGTGTACATGGACATAACCTTCTTCTTGATATCTGCAGGCTCCTCTGACAGGTAGATACAGTTTCCAAGTGACTTACTCATCTTGGCCTTACCATCTGTACCTGGAAGTCTGAGACATGCCTCATTGTCAGGAAGAACGATCTTTGGATCAACAAGTGTCTCACCGTATACCGAATTGAACTTGTGAACGATCTCCTTACACTGCTCGATCATAGGCATCTGATCCTCTCCAACAGGAACCTCTGTGGCCTTGAATGCTGTGATATCTGCAGCCTGGCTGATAGGATAACAGAAGAATCCAACAGGGATACTTGCCTCGAAGTTTCTCATCTTGATCTCTGCCTTAACGGTAGGATTTCTCTGGACTCTTGCCACTGTTACAAGGTTCATATAGTAGAATGTGAGCTCTGTGAGCTCTGGTACCATTGACTGGATGAATATAGTAGACTTCTCTGGATCTATGCCACAGGCAAGATAATCCAAAGCAACCTGCATAATATTCTGTCTGACCTTCTCAGGATGCTCTGCGTTGTCTGTAAGCGCCTGCGCATCAGCCACCATGATGTAAATCTCATCATACTTTCCTGAATTCTGAAGATCGACTCTTCTCTTAAGTGATCCTACATAATGTCCCACATGAAGACGGCCCGTAGGACGGTCGCCTGTTAATATTACCTGTTTCATAACCTTCTCCTTTATATTGTATCTTTTATACCTGTCATTTATATATCTCTTTATAATCAGTCAGCTTATTTTTTACCCACTGCCAGCCTCACCGATTACTCGGCCAGCAGCTTACTCAGCTCATACTGGAAGGAATCGATCTGATTGTTCTGTATATCAATTGCCTCTTTTATATCATAGTCTATAAGTATATCGTTCTTGATAGCTATCATACGATTTGCCTTGTTCTTCTTGAGTACATCAACGGCATACGCACCCATGAGTGAGCCATACATCCTGTCCTTTGCCGTTGGCTGTCCGCCTCTCTGTATATAGCCAAGCACCGATACCCTCGACTCTATACCAGTCTTATCAAGAATCATCTGTGCAAGCTCTGGAGCATCTGTAACACCCTCGGCCACAACCACCAGATAGCTGTTCCTTCCGTCAGCATGCTTTGCCTTTATCGTATCTATGATACTGTCATAGTCACCATCCCATTTTTCAGGAATTATGATGGCATCAGCTGATGTCGCCATGCCTGCCCAGAGCGCTATATAGCCTCTCTTTCGTCCCATGACCTCCACGACGCTGCATCGTCCGTGGGAAACCGATGAATCTCTTATCCTGTCAATGGCCTCCATGGCTGTATTCGCCGCTGTGTCAAATCCCAGCGTATACTCAGAACATGCAACATCTCTGTCTATTGTTCCAGGGATGCAGATGGTATTGATACCCTCATTCTGAAATGCTATGGCTCCACGGAGTGTTCCATCCCCACCGATGGCAACAAGCGCATCTATATCGTGATCTCTCAGATTCTTTGCCGCCTGCTCGCGGTATTCTTTCTGAAGGAATCTCTCGCTTCTGCTGGTGAAAAGTATCGTTCCACCCTGATTGTTTATGTTCCTGACGTCCGCCAGGCCGAGCGGCTGTGTCTCCCAGTCGATAAGTCCCTCGTAACCACGCATCACTCCGACTATCTCTATTCCACTGTTGATGGCCGATACAACCACAGCCCTAACAGCTGAATTCATGCCCGGAGCATCTCCTCCGCTGGTCAGAACCGCTATCTTTCGTATGTCACTCATTTGTATGTCCTCTAATTATTTTTATACTGAAGCTCCTGCTTCTTGGCAGTAACCCTTGTATCCTTCTCTACTGAGTTGGTGATAAATGTATTACCACCCACAACAACGTTGTCCTCGATGATAGTCTCGCCTCCAAGGATGGACGCGCCTGAATAGATGGTTACATTGTCACCGATGGTTGGATGCCTCTTGGCCCCCTTGAGCTTCTGACCTCCCTGTGTAGAGAGTCCTCCAAGTGTCACGCCCTGATATATCTTCACATGCTCGCCGATAATAGTCGTCTCGCCGATAACGATTCCCGTACCATGGTCAATAAAGAAATACTTTCCTATGGTGGCGCCCGGATGAATATCTATTCCGGTCACGCTGTGGGCGTGCTCAGTCATGATCCTTGGTATCATCGGCACATCCAGCAGACAAAGCTCATGTGCCATACGGTATACAGATATGGCATACAGTCCAGGGTATGAAAGTATGACCTCATCCTTGCTGCCCGCAGCAGGATCTCCGTCAAATGCCGCCTGGATATCAGTCTCAAGATAGTCTCTTATCTGAGGTATCTTATCCATGAATTCATATGTTATATCCATCGCCTTATCCTCAAGCTCAGCATCTGTGAGCTCAGGAAACTTTTTGCAATACCTGAGAACTATCATGATCTGTTTCTTCAGATGGAATATTACATCCTCTATGATAACAGACATGTTATTCTTCAAGCTGTATATCTTATACAGCTTGTCGCTGTAATAACCCGGATACAGAATCTTCATGAGTTTGTCGATCACATCGATAATGGCTGTCTTATCCGGCTCGTTGCACAGATCCGTCTTGTTGATGGCTCTGTCATCGCCGAAATCATCCAGTATCCTCTGCACGATCCCCTCAATTCTCTGTTTATCTGATCTATCCATTACTTATTCAGATCCTTTCTAATAATATCTCCCAATATCACCTGCCCAGACAAAATCTGCCGCGATGATATCTTCATATTATAATATGTGCTTAAGTCGATAAACACACAGCTATTCTAACAAATTATGCACGTTCATTCAATAGTGGGATTCTGCGTACAAATTATCCGCAATCCGATTGCAGAGATTACTGCTAAAAACAATCAACCAAAAATGATTATCTACATTATGCGCAGCATAATCATATAACTCGCAGTTCCCAGCAGGATACTCAGAAGCGTATTGTGCCTCCATTTGTATGTCCCGCCTGTCACCAGAACGCCAACGAGACTTGGTATTCCAGTTGCCACCGGAGCCGCCACCGCCCCCTTCAAACAGTACACTATGAGCACCGCCATGATGGTCGCCGGAAGCACCTTCCCAAGCTTTACCAGCATCTCCGGCATCTGTCTTTTTCCACCAAATATGACAAATGGAAGTGCCCTCAGTGCAAATGTCACAACTGCCGACACCGCAATTCCTATTAATATGTATCTTGTATTCATAGCATATTCCTACTTTCTCCTCGTATTCCACACCACAAGCACCGCTGACGCTATGATCAGTGATGGCAAAAGGAAATACTGCGGTCCAACTACCAGCAGACACACTGCCGCTATCACAATTCCTGCAATCGCCGGTATATGGCTCTCCGCCTTCTCCCACTGATCGATAAATATGATGACAAACAGTGCCGTCATGCAGAAATCAATCCCCGTCATGTCAAATGGAATGATCTGACCCAGGATCCCCCCGGCAACCGCACCGATCATCCAGTAACACCTCGACAAAAAAGCCACCCAGAACATGATGCCCTGTTTCTCCTTACCGGTATCCGGCAGGGTGCAGTTCACGGCATAAGTCTCATCCGTCATTGTATGTATCATATATAATTTCCGTTTTCCCATACGGTTGAATTCATCCACAAATGTCAGAGCATAGAAACTCTGCCTGCTGTTCATCAGAAATGCAGTGAGTGCCATAGTGAGTATGGATGCTCCGCTTGAAAGCAGCGTCACAAGCACAAACTGGTACGCTCCTGTGTACACCGTCAGACTGACCAGCAGTGAATAATACCACTTGAATCCGGCATTCTCCATCATGATCCCATATGCCATGCTGACGAACAAATAGCTGCACATGATCGGGATTGATTTTGTGAATGCCTTTCTGAATATATTTCCCACGATTTTTCCTTTCTCTAAAGTCAGCGCGACGGTCTCCAAATTCACTTATTACAATAGCTCTAAATCAGCACCGCACAAACTTGGGGCTTATTGCCACGCAGACAAAACAGCCATAATTATCCTACTATTTCTATAGGATAACCACGATCATTCTAACATACTGCATATTATTGGGCAATGCCGCCATCTCATTCAAAGGTATAAATTCTCATCTCACAGCCCCTCTATATATAAACGCCGCACACACCGCCGTTATAAGCTCTGCTACCCAGAACGCATTCCACACACCAGCAGGTCCGAAACCACAAAGTTTTGATAGTATCCATGCAGCCGGGATTATGACAACCACATATCTGAGCAGGGATATGAGCAGGGACGGAGTTCCCTTTCCCAATCCCTCAAGTGCCCCCGATGCAGTTACCGACACAGCCGACACTACAAATCCGGCGCATATGATGCGCAGTGCTGTTCCACCTGCATTTATTGTAGACACATTCTCTGTAAACATACCTATAAGCCTTTCCGGGATGAGCAGGCACACAACTGTTCCAGCCAGCATGATTCCAACATTTAATGCAAGCGTTATGGTGAATATCTTCTTCACTCTTGCATGCTCTCCGGCACCATAGTTATATCCTATGATAGGGCGCATTCCCTGAATGATTCCATTTGCCGGCATATACAGGAAGGTCTGAAGCTTGTAGTACACGCCCAGGATCATGACATAAGTTGCCGAATACATGCTGAGTATGGCGTTGAGTGCGCTTGTGAGCAGAGAAGGCAGTGCCATATTGAGTATAGCAGGTATGCCTATGGCATACAGCTTCTTCACCATCAGACCGCCCTCATGCAAATGCCTTATGCCGAACTTCACATTTATCGGTCTTCCAAAGTACACAATAAAATAAATGATCAGTGTAAACACCTGTCCCAGGCCAGTTGCCAGTGCAGCGCCTTCTATACCCATTTCAGGAAATGGTCCCACACCGAATATCAGCAGCGGATCAAGCACTATATTCACAATGCAGCCGCCCATCAGTCCAACCATTGTAACTATCATGCGTCCAACCGACTGGAACACCTTCTCAAATGCAAGATCAACCGAAATAATTATAGAAAATCCAAATACAATGTCTGCATAACGACAGCCAAGGTCAAGGACGTCTCCACTTGCCTTGAAGGCTCTGAGAAACGATGGAATGATGGCAATACACACGACTGTCATCACTATTCCCTGTATAACAGCAAGAAACATCCCCCAACTAGCTGCACGATCTGCCCGCTCATTGTCCTTGGCTCCAAGATATATGGCTATCACCGCGTTTATTCCAACACCAAATCCGATCGCCACAGCATTTACAAAATTCTGCAGTGGAAATACATACGAAAGTGCTGTCATCGCATCCTCACTTATCTTCGCCACAAAGAAACTGTCAACTATATTGTACAAAGCATTCACCATCATCGATATAACCATAGGCAGTGCCATGGACATCAAAAGTGGGAACACCGGCTTTTCTTTCATAAAATTCTCGTTCATAAAACCTCCGTCCCCGGATGGCATAAATAAAGCCCCACAACCTTGCGGTTGTGGGGCGAAAAGATGACCTGATCCGGAAAAATCCACCAACTTGTTTTCGTTAAAATTATTATGTATGATTTTATACTTCAACCAGCATATATGTCAAGATCCTGTACGACCACAAAGTAGCCTCTGTCACCATCCTCGTCCACCGGGATAGCATGTATAAGACTTGCACCCCCATGGTTGTTTGCACAGCTGACTGACAAAACCCCTCTGAGGAAATTTTCTGTCTGATATTCCGTATTGCCGCCTGTGTAACTCTCCATGCGCTCACGGCTGAGAAAATCTCTGACTATTTTTCTTGACCGATCCGAGTCAAACCGGTTACTTATCAATCCAATTACTTCATCGTAGTTATTCGCACAAGATACAGAATTGTTCAGCTCAGAATCGCCTTTTATAACACGGTATTTATCGTTCTCATAATTAACATATATAATATCAGTATACATATATGCGATCCTTGCCTCTACCCTGGATTGAGCCTTTTTTATATCAGACTCTATCTTGTCAAGTACGGTCACTCTGTCCGTACCATCCCTGTTGATGCTGTGGATCACGCTGACATTCTTGCCCTTCTTTTTTGCTTCATACAGCGCAGTGTCCGCGACATTCATACACTCTTCTGTGCTGAATCCTGAACCATTGATCTGACATATACCAGCACTGCAATGGACATTCTGCCCTCTCTCCATTGTCTTGCGCTGAAGTTTTCTGGCAAATCTTATCACCTTTGACTCCAGAACAGATATATCCGATAAGCCCTTGTGAAGCACAACATACTCGTCTCCACCATACCTGCAGGCAACGTCCTCTTCATAGCAGTCACTCCGGAGAAACTTTGCCACCTTCTCAATCCAGTAATCACCAACTGCGTGACCATATGTATCATTTACACTCTTAAAATCATCTATATCCACAAATACAAGAGAAGCACTATCTTCGTCAGTCATGTTATCTATATACTCTCTTATCCTCTGCATTCCGGCTGTCTTGTTGTACATGCCGGTCAGAAGATCATGCTCAGCCTCGTACTTTGTACGCTCAACCTCCTGTCTGGATCTCGCAAGTGATCTGTCCATCTCGACCATATCAACTGCAAACATGATCTGTGTAGAAGCAACCACAGATATTGTCTGGAATGAAATCCCATAATAGAATATGACAACAACCGTGGATATACATGGCAGGATAAAATACAAAACACTTGACCAGAAAACTCTTTTTTCCAGTCTTTTTTTATACTGCAAAAGTATCGAAAAACTTAGAACAAGTCCTGCTGCTGCAATAAGCTGCGACAACAGATAACCGCTGCTCCTGTTATAGAAGTTATTATCATCTATATAATAGAACAGCTTGTCACTGAACTGGGATATAATGAGCAGGACTATCCCAGCAGCACTCAGAACTACCACGCCCCTTGCTTTCGCTGGCATCTTCGTCTCTCCTCTGTTGAGAATGACAAGAAGATAAAACGTAAACAGAGTCATATATAAATAGTTGATAAAGAACACGGCAAAATTGCTTATCTTCAGCATGTAATAGGCTGTCTGTCCTGTTTTTCCCTGATAATACCATGACAACATATCTGCAGCCAGCAGGATGATACATGCAGCCTCCATACATAGACTCACATTCTTTTTATCTCTATTATTATTCTTCTGAAGGAATATAACCACAAATGCAAACAGACAAATTAGTATTCCCCACATTTCAAATGCTATATTAAATACAGCAGTCCTATCCACTAACTATGCGCCCCCTTATATTTCATTGGCGATTCATCGTGATAATTGTACAACTTGATTTGTGCAACATTTTTCAAAAATTTACAGGTTTACATGAGAATCATTCTATATATCGTTCTTTCATTTGTCAATTGCAAGATAACACATATTTATGGAATTTTGTCGCCGCAGGAGACATATATGTCCGGCTGTCATGAACAACATAATAAAGCCTGTCAACCGTCTGATATTTTATGCTAAGAACCTTCACATCAAGTCTTTTGAGCATATCCATGTAAGGGACTACCGCTATTCCAAACCCTGCTGCCACAAGTCCGGCTATGACCTCATCCTCCTCCGTTTCGCATGCTATCTCAGGAGCTTTGCCAAGTCCTTCAAACATCTCATCCACCAGACTTCTCATTCCGGATCCCTTCGAAAAATATACATGTTTATATCCAAGTGTATCCTCGAGCGTCACCGAATCTCTGTCTGCCAATGGATGTCCTGACGGTGCTATGACAACAAGATCCTGTCTGCCGACAGGAATGGCGGAAAATCCCATCGTCTCTGGCGGTCTCGAACAGAAAACCATGTCATATTTTCTGGCTGCAAGATCATCGAGCAGTTGTCCTGTGGTTCCTGTGTGAAATGTAAACGACACATTTCTGTTTTCATCCTTCTTCAGGTATTCTGCTGCCAGACGCGGTACAAATTCCATTCCAAGAGGTCTTATAAGTCCAAGCCGTATCACGCCATCCCCGGCAGCCTCTTTTTGTATGGACTCCACCCCCGCATCAAGCGTGCCAAGCGAATGCTCTGCACATGCAAGGAATTCTCTGCCAAATGCAGTGAGCTCCGTATTGCGCCCATTCTTTTCAAAAAGCATTACCCCAAGTTCTTCCTCAAGCTGGGATATTGCGTGACTGAGGCTTGGCTGCGTTATATTCAGATTTCTGGCTGCATTTGTGTAATGCTGAACATGGGCCAGTTCAACAAAATATCTAATATATGACAGGTTCACTTATAACTCCCCCTTTTCATTATTTATACATGATCCTATTCATATTTTAATACAATCCGAATATTTTTTATAGACAAAATCTATCAAACCATAAAAACTATTTATTTGTTATGTGGTGTTGTCGGTGCTACAATCAAAAACCGCAGGGATATATATATGAAGTCTTAGACAATTAAAGCTCCCCTGATACTGGGGAAATCAAAGTATATGTTATAAAACGCATTGTATATGAAAGAAATGAGGAAAAGCAGAAAATGAATACTCAATCAGGAAATGCACATCTGCATAACATGTGGGGCGAGATTGCCCTGATAACAGCAGTCACCATCAACAGTTTCGGAGTGGTTCTCATGCTCTATTCTGCAGCAGGAATATCGGCAATATCCAGCGTGCCATACGCATTCTCGCTGGTTCTTCCAAGACTGACTCTCGGAACCTGGACATACATATTTCAGGGCGTACTTATTCTCACTCTCATGATCATGCGAAGGAAATTTGTCCCCCAGTACCTGTGCAGTTTCATAGTTGGTTTCGTATTTGGCAAGATGCTAGATATCCATGAGATGTGGATCGGGGCTTTGCCAACTACCCTCCCATGGAGAATCCTTTACTTTGTGATAAGTTACATTTTGATATGTATCGGAATCGCACTGTCCAACAGATGTAGGACGGATTTTGCGGACATTCAAAATAAAAAAGAATGTGGAGGTAACAGACAATGGCAAAATCATTATTTGAGGAACTGGGCGGCAAATACGAAAGGCAAGGGGATTATTTGATACCGTGCTTAACTGTACCCGCCGAAGAAGAACAGGCAATAGGCATCTGGGGGCAACGGCATTTAGATTATCTAAAACAGTACCGTAAAGTTACATACACCAATCTTCTTACAAGCGGCAGGCTAAACGCCTACCTTGCCGACATCAACAGACAGGCACAGGAACGCTTTGAAAGGCTCATAGAGGGTATGAAACAGGCACAGGGCATAACGGAACAGCTAAAGGCAGAAAACGCCTTAGAATGGACAGGATGCCTCAATAACATAAGGGCTTGTGCGAGGGAGATTGTGGAAAAGGAAATTATTTTTGCATAAACAGATGATTAGTGGCAGGGGGAAATCCTGCCGCTTTTTCTGCTTTAGTTTGTCAGCTTGACAAATAAAGGGTTAAGGAATATAATTAGATTCAGTTTTATACAAGGAGTTAATAAATATGCGGCAAGGTATTCTTAAATAAACTGTCAATTTGATAGTGGGAACAAAAAGTAGCAGTCCCGTTTCACTTTTAATATGGGGCTTAGTTTTTTGTACCCAGTTTAAGAATACTTTTATCATGTAATTTTATATGCCCGAAAACATATAAGTGTTTTGGGGCTATTGGAGTTATTTACCCAGTGATAGGAGTATTTATCACTGGGTATTTTTATGCCCTTTTTTGGGTGTTGATAGGAGGAAAATCACATGAAAATAATTAACTTAGGCATTCTGGCTCACGTTGACGCAGGAAAGACAACATTAACGGAAAGTTTATTATATACCAGTGGTGCAATTGCAGAACTAGGGAGCGTAGATGAAGGCACAACAAGGACAGATACAATGAATTTGGAGCGTCAAAGGGGAATCACTATCCAGACAGCAGTGACATCTTTTCAGTGGGAGGATGTAAAAGTCAACATTATAGATACGCCAGGCCATATGGATTTTTTGGCGGAAGTATACCGTTCTTTATCCGTTTTAGACGGAGCAGTATTATTAGTTTCTGCAAAGGATGGCATACAGGCACAGACCCGTATACTGTTTCATGCACTACAGACAATGAAGATTCCGACAATCTTTTTCATCAATAAAATTGACCAAGAGGGGATTGATTTGCCAATGGTATATCGGGAAATGAAAGCAAAGCTTTCTTCGGAAATTATAGTGAAGCAAAAGGTTGGGCAGCATCCCCATATAAATGTAACGGACAATGACGATATGGAACAGTGGGATGCGGTAATTATGGGAAACGATGAACTATTAGAGAAATATATGTCAGGGAAACCGTTTAAAATGTCAGAACTGGAACAGGAAGAAAACAGGAGATTCCAAAACGGAACGTTATTTCCCGTTTATCACGGAAGCGCTAAAAACAATCTGGGGATTCGGCAGCTTATAGAAGTGATTGCCAGTAAATTTTATTCATCAACGCCTGAAGGTCAATCTGAATTATGCGGGCAGGTTTTTAAGATTGAATATTCAGAGAAAAGGCGGCGTTTTGTTTATGTGCGTATATATAGCGGAACATTGCATTTGAGGGATGTTATTAGAATATCTGAAAAAGAGAAAATAAAAATCACAGAGATGTGTGTTCCGACAAACGGTGAATTATATCCATCCGATACAGCCTGCTCTGGTGATATTGTAATTTTACCAAATGATGTTTTGCAGCTAAACAGTATTTTGGGGAACGAAATGCTGTTGCCGCAGAGAAAATTTATTGAAAATCCTCTCCCTATGCTCCAAACAACGATTGCAGTAAAGAAACCTGAACAGCGGGAAATATTGCTTGGGGCACTTACAGAAATTTCAGATGGCGACCCTCTTTTAAAATATTATGTGGATACTACAACGCATGAGATTATACTTTCTTTTTTGGGGAATGTGCAGATGGAAGTCATTTGTGCCATCCTTGAGGAAAAATATCATGTGGAGGCAGAAATAAAAGAGCCTACTGTTATATATATGGAAAGACCGCTTAGAAAAGCAGAATATACCATCCACATAGAAGTCCCGCCAAATCCTTTCTGGGCTTCTGTCGGGTTGTCCATAGAGCCGCTCCCTATTGGAAGCGGAGTGCAGTATGAAAGCAGAGTTTCACTTGGATATTTAAATCAATCGTTCCAAAATGCGGTTATGGAGGGGGTTCTTTATGGCTGCGAGCAGGGGCTGTATGGATGGAAAGTAACAGACTGTAAAATCTGTTTTGAATATGGATTGTATTATAGTCCTGTAAGTACCCCCGCAGACTTTCGGCTGCTTTCCCCTATCGTATTGGAGCAGGCTTTAAAAAAAGCAGGGACAGAACTATTAGAGCCATATCTCCACTTTGAAATTTATGCACCGCAGGAATATCTCTCACGGGCGTATCATGATGCTCCAAGGTATTGTGCAGATATTGTAAGTACTCAGATAAAGAATGACGAGGTCATTCTGAAAGGAGAAATCCCTGCTAGATGTATTCAAGAATACAGGAACGATTTAACTTATTTCACAAATGGGCAGGGAGTCTGCTTGACAGAGTTAAAAGGATACCAGCCAGCTATTGGTAAATTTATTTGCCAACCCCGCCGCCCGAATAGCCGTATAGATAAGGTTCGGCATATGTTCCACAAGTTAGCTTAACAGCTTGCAAAAGTCATATAAAATGAGATTTGAAAGGATTAGAGACTAATTATGATGAAATGTAACTTCATGTTTGCTAAAAATTCAAAGGCATATTCTGTCTACCTGCTGTTCCGATTTGTCTGTTCCCTGGCGGTTTCTATGTCCACAGTGCTTTCCATCGTGTACCACCTGGAGGTGGTGCAGCTGGATGCTTTCCAGCTTGTCCTGGTAGGGACGGTTCAGGAGACCTCCTGCTTTCTGTTCGAGATGCCCACCGGTGTGGTGGCGGATTTGTATAGCCGTCGGCGCTCGGTGCTGATTGGAATGTTCCTCTACGGCCTGGGCTTTCTGATGGAGGGTGCGCTACCGTGGTTCGCGCCGGTTCTGCTGGCCCAGGTTGTCTGGGGTTGCGGTGATACCTTCATCACCGGCGCTCTGGAGGCGTGGATTGCCTCGGAGGAAGAGGACAAACCCATAGACAAGGTGTTCCTGCGGGGCAGTCAAATGGGGCAAATCGGCGGCGTTCTGGGCGTGGTGCTGGGCACACTGCTGGGAAACATAAACCTGCAAATGCCTCTCATCTTGGGGGGCAGTTTGTGCTTGTTGTTGGGGCTGGTGTTGGGTCGCATCATGCCAGAAACCAACTTCTCCCCTGCTATTGAGGAACGGCAGGGCTTGCTTAAAGACTTTGTCTGCCTGTTCAAGCTCAACCTGGGCTTTGTGAAAGGCGCACCTGTGTTGCTGGCGCTCTTAGCAATCACACTATGCGGGGGACTTGCCAGTGAAGGCTTTGACCGGCTCTCCACCGCTCATTTTCTGGATGACACGGTAATACCCGTTATCGGGCCGCTGAACAGCGTCACTTGGTTCGGTGTTATCAGTCTTATCGGCAACGGCTTAGGTATTCTGGCTTCTCAGTTGCTCATCGCCCGCATGGAGAAAAAAGGGACTGTCAGCCGAACCAGTGTGGTCATGTCCACCAGCGCCGGGTATATCCTGTTCCTGGTTCTCTTCGCGGTGGGGCGGAGCTTTTGGTTCATGTTGTTGGTGTTCCTGCTGGCGGGGCTTATGCGCACCATCAAGGAGCCTGTGCTGGCCGCCTGGATGAACGACCAGGTGGATGAGAAAATGCGCGCCACAGTCTTTTCCACCAGCGGACAGCTGGACTCTTTCGGGCAGATCATCGGCGGGCCTATTGTGGGGCTGGTAGCCCAGCAGGTGTCCATACCCTGGGGGCTGGTCTGTACCGCTTTCCTGCTGTTGCCCGCGCTGTTCTTAGTGCCGGTGGCGGGAAAGAAGCGGGATTGATATGGCATAGTTAAGTTTACTGACGAGCGGGAGATTACTTCCGCTCGTCTTCATTTAGTAGCGCAAAATTTGAGGACTCTTTATTTCCTTATTCGGTATAGCGGAGGCGGCTGTCAATTCGACATAATTTTCTTGTGATACTTTACCGTACATGAGCATTTGTTTCGTATTTGAAAGAACAAACTCACCAAATAAAAAAAACGATATTCGGGTGGGTTATTTTGTTATACCCTAAATTACCCTCTGAATTTGTTTTTAAATTTGGAGGGATTTTTTTATGTCCTTTTTTCGGGCAGTTATCTATCTGCTCATACGAAGCAAAATTTATCAATACATAGCATATCAGAGAACGGCAGGAAACCAGTTAAAAAAATTTCTGCCAGTGCAACGGTACTTCTCACCTTGAAAGTAGAAGTACAATCTCCATACAATAGAATTACTATTTCCTATAACCGTAAAGGTCACAGAGCCTTTGCGGTTTTTCTTTTGTCGATTTTTGTTGGAAAGTGCCGTAGGGCTGTTTCTGATATGCGGTGTCGTTCTCCGCCTCTCCATCTGGATTTTTTACATTTCAAAAATTCAGATGGGAGGTATTTATGGTGAAATATGCACCAAGAAAGGTATATATCAGAGAAAGTGGCGGCTATGTGGAATTATCCTACACGGAGTTCTGCCGTTGCAGGGAATCCGACCAGACCTATATGGACAAGCTGTTTATCCCCATTCAAGGCTGTCTGCTTGAAGTCGTGAGGGAGCAATACACAGACTTCTACCGTGACAAGGAACGGTGGCGTTATCTGCAAAAATTAGATACAAAGAATAGACTGCTATCTCTCGACGGATTTACGGACAGCGAGGGGAATCCTCTGGACTTTATCACTGATGAAGCGGTGGACATTGCAGAAACCGTTGTCAATGCGGTCATGGTGGACAGGCTGAAAGCCGCCCTGCCTTTGCTGTCGGATAGTGAACAGGAGCTGATACAGGCAATCTTTTTTGACGGACTTTCCGAGCGTGAAGTCGGGGCGAGGTTGGGCATAACCCAGAGCGTTGTAAACAAACGCAAAGCCAGAATCCTAATAAAACTAAGAAAGATAATAGAAAATTAAAATTTAAGGCGTTCAGCCCCCTTGTTTTTTCCTTTGGGAAGATGAGGGGGCTTTTCTCTGCCCTCTCAATCAATTCTGATTGGAGGAAGTAAGAATGGCATACAACCACGGACGGGAGGACAGGAAATGGCGTATCTGGAAAGAAGCGGAGGAAAAGCTGCTGCGTGAGTGCGGCGTTGATGAAGCGACCATTGAGCAGATACGCATGGCGGACAGGGCAGACTTCAATTCCAACAGGCGGTTTTACCGATGGACGAATGACGTTGCGGAATATCTTGAGGACATGGCAGGCAGGGAGCGGCAGGCGGAAGTGGGTACGGTTGCGGAGTTACTGGAAGAGATTGAGAGCGAAAATCTCTATCAAGTATTAGTCACGGTGGACGGGCGTACCTTGAAAATCGTCCTGCTGAAAATGCAGGGGTATTCCACAAAGGAGATTGCCCCGCTTGTGCATTTGACGACTGGTGCCATCTATGCGAGGTTAGACCATCTGCGGAAGAAGCTGCGGAAAATTTTATAGCTTCTAAAACAGCCTGCCATCCTGCGGGCTACTGGGTGAGGGATGGAAATCCCCTCACTCATTTTTTGCAGGAGGACAACAGGATGGCATACAGGGTTAAGGCATACACGCTTCGGGAGGAATCCACGGAAAGCGGCACAAGGTATTTTATCAGCTTTAAGGACGGGCAGGGCAAATCCCACGAGTTGGAAGTGTCGGAACAGTTCTTTATGGAGTTTCGGCAGATGGAGCGCAGGAACAGGAATCTTTTCTAATGGGACGAGCGGCACAGGGAGTTTAACGAGGTATGGGACGAAACCCTTTACAGACGGGCGTTGCGTGTGCCTAAGAGCCTTGATGAACGCATGGTTGAGGAAGAACGGAATGAAACGCTCTATAAGGCGGTTGGGAGCCTTCCAGAGATACAAAGGCGGCGTTTCCTGCTCTACTACGAGTATGAGTTCAATTTTTACCAAATCGCCGCTATGGAGCATTGCACCGCTTCGGCAATACAGAAATCTGTTGCGATTGCAAAGGAGAAAGTAAAGGCGGAAATTGAAGAAATATCTCCAACCGTGACCGACACCGCCCGAAAAAGAAATCTGTTTTTTATTTGTGTGGGATTGGCGGCATTACATACTCTCACTTTTTTCCGTGGGAGTAAATCTATTTTTAAGGAGGTCAACGCCTATGTGCAACGAAAACAAAGACACCGCCCGAAAGGAGGAAAGCCATGCAGAAGTTACAGACAGTCAACGCCGAAACGCTCCTTTATGAACCGCTTGAGAAACCATCCTTTGTGGTGGACAGCCTTATCCCGACAGGCTTATCGCTGTTCTGCGGCTCACAGAAGATAGGCAAAAGCTGGCTCATGCTGAAGCTATGCTTATGCGTGTCGCAGGGAATCCCTTTATGGGATATGCCGACAATGGAGGGCGATGTGCTTTACCTCTGCCTTGAGGACACGTTCTGCCGCATACAGGACAGGTTATTTCGTTTGACGGACGAAGCAAGCGGGCGGCTCCACTTTGCCGTGGCAAGCTGCAAGCTGTCAGACGGTCTTATCGTGCAGCTTGAAGATTATCTGAAAGATTACCCAGACAGCAGGCTCATTGTCATTGATACCTTGCAGAAAGTCCGTACAGCTTCAAAAGACAATGCCTATGCAAGCGACTATGGGGACATCTCCCTCATCAAAGACTTTGCCGACAGGCACTCTCTGGCGGTCATTGTCGTACACCACATCCGAAAGCAGAATGACAGCGACGTGTTCAACAAGGTGTCTGGGACGACAGGATTAACGGGGAGTGCGGACGCTACCTTTGTTCTGGAAAAGGAGAAACGTGCGTCTGACACCGCCAAGCTGTATGTGACGGGCAGGGACACGCCTTATCAGGAATACACGCTGCGTTTCCGTGATTGCCGTTGGGAGCTTGTGGAGCGGAAAACGCAGGAGCAGCTTGCGAAAGAAACGATACCAGATGTCCTTTTTCGGTTGGTGGATTTTATGAGGGATAAGGAAGAATGGATAGGCACGGCAACGGAACTGTTAGCCGCTATGGGGGAAACGGAAACCATACCCACGGTGATTACGAAATGGCTGAATGAATACCGCACCACATTTTTAAGCGAGAACCGTATCTGCTACCAGTACAGCCGCAGGAAAGACGGCAGGCGGATTGCCCTTGCAAGGAGGGCGGGTGACAGCGGTGATGGTGGTGACAGCGATATTAGGATACCCCCCTGTTACTGTCATTGACGCTTAAAGCCATGTAAAGCTGGCGGCTCTGCCCTGCGGGTGACAGCAGTGACGGTGGTGACAGTGATTTTAGGATACCCTGCCGCTGTCATCCCTACGGGAGAACACCCCGTAAACGCAAAATGCAGGCGTGAGATTTACTCGCCCTTTTCGGTCGTGTAAAACCACCCCTGCGGTCAGAAAAATCATTCCGATTTTTCCGACTGCGTTTACAGGGTGTAACACACTACACTTTGCCCTGCAAAGTCGTGTGCCAGACGTTCCCTCTGGACTCCCTTAAGGCAGGGCTGTGCCCTGCTATCCTACGCCTTACGGCTTCGGATAAAAGAATGGCGGCATGACGGTGACGGCTCTTGCGAGGGGGGTATCCCAAAAACACCGTCATCATCGACATGACCGTCATGCAGGGGGTGAGGGTGACAGTTGCGGCAGTCGGCAGGGGGTATCCCAAAACTGCTGTCACCACCGTCACCGCTGTCACCCCAAAGGACGGTCACCCGCCGAAAGAAAGGAGGAATCCGCCTATGCCTTATGCAATCCTGCGTTTCCAGAAACGAAAAGCGGGCGGCGTTGCGGCTTGTGAACGCCACAACGAGCGGAAGAAAGAAGCCTACAAAAGCAACCCAGATATAGATATGGAACGCTCTAAAAACAATTACCATCTCATAGCACCACCAAAGTACACCTACAAGAAAGAGATTAACCGCATGGTAGCCGAAGCGGGGTGCAGGACAAGGAAAGACAGCGTGATGATGGTGGAAACGCTCATCACAGCTTCACCAGAATTTATGAACCAGTTACCGCCCGAAGAACAAAAAGCGTATTTCCAGACGGCTCTTGACTTCATTTCGGAGCGTGTTGGAAAGCAGAATATCCTCTCCGCTGTCGTCCATATGGACGAGAGAACGCCCCATATGCACCTCTGCTTTGTGCCGATTACGCCAGACAATAAGCTGTCAGCGAAAGCTATCTTAGGCAACCAGAAATCATTATCCGAGTGGCAGACCGCCTACCATGAGCGGATGTCCTCACGGTGGAATCAGCTTGAACGGGGGCAGTCCTCAATGGAAACCAAGCGGAAACACGTCCCCACATGGCTCTATAAATTAGGCGGCAGGCTTGATAAACAGTATGAAGAAATCGTGTCTGCCCTATCCGACATCAACGCCTTTAACGCAGGGAAGAAAAGGGATAAAGCGTTAGATTTACTCTCTGCATGGCTGCCAGACGTGGAGAAATTCTCTAAGGAAATCGGGAAACAGCAGGCGTATATCGACAGTTTGAAAGAGAGAATTGGGCAGGAATCAGACTATGCGGGGCGTATGCGTGATGAAAAGTACGAGCAGGAACTAAAGGTGCAGAAAGCGAATCAGAAGATATTTGAATTGCAGAGAACCAACGAGCAGATGGGGCGGCTGCTGTCAAAAATACCGCCCGAAGTGTTGGAAGAATTGCAGAAAAATCATAGAAGCAGAGCGAAAGAAAGGTAGATATGTGAATGAAGAAACAGGATTTTAAGGTGTTAAAGACCAAAGACTTGTACCCGTTTCCCGACAATCCGTTTCATGTGGCAGAGGATGAAACGCTGTCAGAATTAGCGGAAAGCATCAAGGAATTTGGCATTGTCACGCCGATAATCACACGCCCGAAAGAGGACGGGAACGGCTATGAAGTGATTGCAGGGCAGCGGCGTGTCCGTGCGTCTGAACTTGCAGGGATAAATACCGTGCCTGCGTTTGTCCTGCCCTTAGACCGTGACCGAGCCATCATCACCCTTGTAGACAGTAATTTACAGCGTGAGAATATCCTGCCATCAGAGCGGGCGTTTGCCTACAAGATGAAATCCGAAGCCATGAAGCGGCAGGGTTTCCGCACAGACTTAACCTCGTCACAAGTTGTGACGAAGTTGCGGACGGACGACAAGGTGGCACAGGGCTTCGGCGTAGGCAGGATGACCGTACAAAGATTTATCCGTTTGACGGAACTGATACCGCCGATTTTGCGGATGGTGGACGAGGGGAAAATCGCCCTCACGCCTGCGGTGGAACTGTCCTTTTTGAAGAAAGACGAGCAGGAAAACCTCTTTGCCACGATGGAGAGCGAAGAAGCAACGCCCTCACTCTCACAGGCACAGCGGATGAAAAGCCTAAGCCAGAGCGGGCGGCTTGACATGGATACGATATTTGCAATTATGACGGAGGAAAAGGGAAACCAGAAAGAAACCTTGAAAATCAACACAAGCAAGCTGAAAAAGTATTTTCCGAAGAACACAACGCCGAAGCAGATGGAGGAAACCATCATTAAACTTTTGGAGCGTGAATTGCAGAGGAAACGGGGCAGGGACAGCCGCTAATCTTCTCTTTTCGGGAGGTAAATGCAGAAAATTGAGGTATGAAGAATGAAAGAAATCCAGTATGAGATTGTAAAGGAAATCGCCGTATTGTCTAAGGGCGACAGCGGCTACACAAAAGAAATCAATCTTATCTCATGGAACGGAAGAGAGCCGAAATATGACATCCGCAGCTTTTCCCCGAACCGTGAGAAGTGCGGAAAGGGTATCACGTTGAACGCTGATGAAGCAGCAGCACTCCTTGAAGCATTACAGAAAGAAGTAAACAGCGGGGATTGATGGTATCTGATTGACAGGGCGGGGCGTTTCCAGACGTTCTCCTGCCCTGTCTGGAAAGGAAGATTTAAGTATGGGCGAGGATAAGAAAGCAGATAAAAAGAGAAAGCGTATCGTGCCGAAAGCACCAGTTCAGATGATAATCAGCCGTGAATATGTCGGCACGCAGACAGTCACAGAAGCGTTTATCCCGATTATTTCCGAGGATATTCGGAAGAAGATTGCCGAGGGCGACACCTTCGACAATGAGGGGCTGTCCGCTTAGAATGTACGCAATGGAACATGAAAACAGATAGGACAGATATGGAGGTTTTACAGTATGGCAGGAATAAGAATGGAGAACAAGATTTATGAAGTCGGCATGTACTGCCGCTTGTCAAAAGACGATGGCACGGATAACGAGAGTGCGAGCATTGCGACACAGAAATCCATCCTCACGGATTATGTGAAAAAGCAGGGATGGCACTTAGCAAAAACGTATGTGGACGACGGTTACTCTGGTACAAATTTCCAAAGACCAAGTTTCCAGAACATGATTAAGGACATTGAAAGCGGTCTGATAAACTGCGTTATCACGAAAGATTTATCTCGTCTGGGGAGGAACTATCTTGATTGCGGACTGTATCTGGAAGTGTTTTTCCCAGAGCATAATGTGAGGTATATAGCGGTCAATGACGGCGTGGACACGCTCAATAAATCCGCTATGGACATCACGCCTTTCCGCAACATCCTAAACGAAATGTATTCCGCCGATGTGTCGGTCAAGATAAAATCGGCGTACCGAGCGAGGTTTCAGCAGGGGAAATTCATGGGGACGACAGCACCATACGGTTACGTCAAAGACCCCGCCGACCACAACCATCTGCTGATAGATGACAAAGTTGCCCATGTGGTAAGGGAAATATTTGACCTTGCGTTAGCGGGCAACGGAATCGCCAAAATCCGCAAGCACATCAACAAACAGCATATCTTACGCCCCGCCGCTTATGCGGCGGAGCAGGGGGCAACAGGCTATGAGAGGTATTTTGAGGAGAATGAGGAGAACCGTTATATTTGGAGCGAGAACAGCGTAAGGGGCATTTTAAGAAGCCCGATATATGCGGGAAACCTTGCAGGCTACAAGCGGATTGCCGCCAACATGAAAAGCAAGAAACGCCCCTCTAAGCTGCCCGAAGAATGGGAAGTGATACCAGACACCCATGAGGGGATAGTCACGCAGGAGGAATTTGATACCGTACAGCAGCTTATTACAAGCCGCAGATTACCAGAAAACAAGGGCGGCTTTGAGAACATCTTTGCAGGCGTTATTAAGTGTGCGGACTGCGGCTATGCGATGCGGGCTATGAGTGCCAACAGGAGGAAACGCCCCGACATCATCGACTGCGTACAATATTCCTGCAATAATTATGGCAGATACGGTAATATCATGTGTACCGCACACAGCATTGAAGCGAGGGACTTGTTCAACGCTGTCCTCACCGACATCAACCGATTTGCGGATATGGCAGTCAATGATGAAAAGGCAGTGAGGGCGATTGAAAAGCGGCTCACGGAAACAGACCAGAGCAAGGCAAAGGCACTGGAAAAGGAGCAAAGAAAACTGAACAAACGCCTTGCAGAACTGGACAGGCTGTTTTCCTCACTCTATGAAGATAAGGTGATGGAGCGTATTACCGAGCGGAATTTTGAGATGATGTCGGGAAAATACCAGAAAGAACAGCTTGAAATTGAAGCAAGGCTGAAAGAGGTAACGGAAACGCTCAGCGACAGCTATGAGAAGACGCAGGGTGTCCGTGATTTCCTCTCCCTAATCCGCAACTATCAAGGCATTAAGGAACTGGACGCAACCATCATAAACGCACTTATAGACAAGATACTTGTTTCGGAACGTGAGAAACTTACAGACGGAATGGTGCGGCAGGAAATCAAGATTTATTATAAATTCATCGGCTTTGTCGGTGAATTACATATCACACCGACAAAGCGGTGGACTGCGTTAAAGCCTAAGAATTGTACGGTGTGCGGTGTTGAATATGTTCCCCGCTCTGGCATATCGAAGTATTGTCCTGCTTGTGCCAAGAAGATACAGAGGGAGAAATCAAACGAGAGCAAACGCAGGAGCAGGGAGCGAAACAGACAGGCATGTATTGAACTGTCCGCAAAAAATGACCGACTGATGTGGACTTCCAATCATCCCGACAGACCTTTTCCCAAGAGAGCTGTCTGAGATTATATCGGCAAAATATTCCAAGATTAAGATTTCGTTTGATGTGATCTGCCTTGCAACGACAGCTGCCATGACAGGTTTTATCCTCGGTCATATCTACGGTCTGGGAATCGGCACAGTCCTAGCTGCCTTCACCATGGGCAAGGGAATCGCCATAGTTGGAAATGTCATGGACAAACATGTTACAATAGCTCCATACATAACAGCACACATTAAGCGCCACGGCAGCCATAACGCCCAGTATGCAGGACGCTAAGAACAAATTCAACACAAAAAAGAACCAGATATATGGCAGTCGGTAGTGAAGGCTCCATTGGTTCGATCAGTTACCTGCTAAGGCGAAGCAAACAACGCCCTTATCGTTTGCGTAGCCGCATGCATATGTAACTGGTCGAATCAATGGAAGCCGAACGTGACTGCATATATATGGTTATTTTTTATCGTCCGTGCCGTCCGTCAATCAGGCATTTGCCAGCTGGCGTCCAAGCTCCTTACACTCCTCAAGGCCTTCTGCGTCAGGTGTCTCATGGCACATAAGTCCGGCTCCACCTACGAGTTCTGCGCCTGCTGACTGCATTCTCGCCTCCCAGTCGCGCATCCACTCGCCATCTCCCCAGCCGTATGAACCGAAGAGTGCGATCTTCTTGCCTGAAGCAAATCCCTCAACCTCAGCAACGAATGGCTCCATCTCAGCCTCCTCAAGAACCTCAGCTCCCATAGCCGGGCATCCAAGTGCAAATACTGGTTCATCCTTGAGAGCATCAGGCGTGATGCTGCTTACGAATACTACATCTGCTTCCTTTCCGGCCTCTCTCACGCCGTCCGCGATAGCCTCTGCCATCATCTGTGTATTTCCGCCCTGTGTCCAGAATACGATATTAATTTTGCTCATAATAATCCTCCTTATGAAATTATATGTTATAGAGATTTACCCTATACATCCTTGTAAACTGTGTTTAACTGCATCTTTCCATATACTTCTACGCCGCGTTTCTGCTCGCCGTGTACATCCCCATGATATCTCTCATATGCAGTCCATTTGAAAGAAATTGAATAAGTCTCTCTTCCGCACATTCAAATATATGAAATGTTCTCCGCTTTGATTCAGCATCCTCATATACCTTCCAATAACCGGAGCAAAGTGCATTTCTTCCGTTCTGCAGAATAAACCCCTCCACATCCTCTGGCGGGTATCCCAGCAACAAGCCCATCTCGTGTGGGAACCACTCCTTGCCAAGAGATTCATCGCCACAAGCCTGATCTTCCTGTGCCGGTTGTTTTGAGGTGAATCTTCCTCTGCTCTTTAAGTACTGCTGATATTTTTCACGAAACACCGCAAGTATCTCAGAAAGCTCCATGTCCTCATATCCCAGCTCAGACATAAGTCTTTGCACATCATCCCTCTGGACAAATGCCCTGAGCTTTGCCGCATTGTAGATAAATACATTTACCCTGCCACAGGTTGCTCCCAGTGTGTACATACATATATCACTGTCCTTCAGTATCTCCACCATCTGACGATATCCGCTGAGTTCTATGTTCAGCAGATTTGACACCTTGACACCCGTTATCACCGGTGCACATTGAAGTGCCATCTGAAGTTCCACGTCACCGAGCTCCATGCCCTTCATGATCTCCCATGTATTTTCACTCATACAAAACCTCCTTGTGACAAATAGGTTTGGTTAGTCTTGTCTAACTCTAATGAAAATACTACATGATTCCTCCCCAAACGTCAATAACCCGGAGTGAGACATTTTCTCACTCCGGGTTATCTTGTTGATTAAAAATATACATTTATAAATTCTGCTTTATCATCGTCCTGCGCGGCTCTTTATTTCCGCCTGTTACCATATTGAGCAGCCGCCACACACCATATGCACAGATCCCACACACAGCCACAGGTACAAGGAGCACTACTATGACTCCTGTGCAGACTCCTGTAATCAGGTATCTAAAATATTTCATCACATCACCATTCCTCATCCTCATATCTCCTGTCGTTTCACGCGCGCATTCATATTACAGCATATCGCCTATAAGCTTATCTTCTTAGTAAGCAGTGTCGCACTTCCTATATAACTGCCGATCATGCATACAACATAGAGAATAAGCTGCGGTATATTCTTATACATCGCGTCAAGCATAGTCTCCACCTGCACGTTCTTCCCAAGGTGCGGAAGCTTATATGCTATGTAGCTCACCAGCACATAGAGTGCTACAAAAAGTATAAAGCTGACAACGCCCTTTATCTTCTTGTTCTGGAGCACTGTGGAAGACAGTGACACTGCGAGGTACGCTATGGTGATCATTGTATAGAATTGAATAAGTGCTACTACTATGAACCCTGCAACATTTGCAATGACACTTCCTATTGACAATCCTCTTGTTCCCAGAATATCATCCAGCACAAGCTCAACGCCAGCTACACCGCCGTTATGTGACTTGAGCAGGTTATAATCAACAACTATAAGCAGTCCAAGAAAGGCCACAAGTGTCGCACCGGTGAGCAGGATTGAAAGCAGCTTTGCACCGATAATCTTGTAATTTGAAATTGGCGTCATAAACACCATATACCCAGTCTTGTTCTTCAGATCCTGACTGTATATTATCACACCATATATCAAGACGAACATAAACGAAGCCCAGCCTCCCAGCACAAGGAAGGTGATACCAAGTCCAGTTAGCAGATCTTTTTCTGCAAATATTCCAATCAGGAACAGCAATTCTGCTGCCGCAAGAGCCGTTATAACCACCAGAAGTGGAAATACTCCACGTCTGTATTCATATTTCATCATCTTTAACATAATATCTATCTCTCCTTCATCAACAAATTTAACTATCCAATATGTATCGCCCCTCTCGCTCACACGAGCGGGGCAGGTCGTCGGAACCGATTCCTATTATGAACTTCGTTCATAGCGGTTCCTCCTATGCATATATTTCCTTATACATATCAACTATCGACTTGCCCCTGCTCACTCGCAGTTCCTCTGCATCTCCCTGAAGCACACAGGTGCCATTCTTGATAAAGAATGCGTGATCCACGATCCTCTCAAGCTCATCCACAAGGTGGCTTGACATGAGCACGGCTGTGTCATCCGATATATTCCGTACAATCGTGCTGATGATCTTCTCCCTCGCTATGATGTCTATTCCGTTCAGTGGCTCATCAAGCATAACGATCCTGCTGTCTCTGGACAGAGTAACCGCTATCTTGAGCTTTGCAAGCATTCCTGAAGACATGCTCTTCGCCTTCTGATCGGGATTCAGCTCCATCTCAGCAAGCAGTCCCTTGTATTTGTCATAGTCAAAGTCATCAAAGAAATCTTTGTAATACTTTCCTATGTCTTTACAGTTCATATATCCGAAGAAGAATGCCTCCGTTGGCATATAAGCTATGTCTTTCTTGGATCTGTATGTCATAGGCACTCCATCTATTGTGATAGTTCCTGAATCCGGCTTGACCAGACCGGCTATGATCTTCATAAGTGTTGACTTTCCACTTCCATTCGGACCGAGCAGCGCATATATGTGTCCCGGCTCAATCTCCAGTGACAGGTCAGATATGGCTGTGGTCGTGATATACTTCTTAACAAGATGTTCGCATTTTAACATTGTATCATTTCCCTTCTTTTTTATTCCTTTTTACTTCCCGAAGTGTTCTTTTAGCAGTTCAAGGATCTCATCGTGTGAAAATCCCATACCGGTGAGCTGTTCATCAAAGCTCTGTATGATTTCCTCTATTCTCTCCTTTTTCAGGTCGTCTATGATCCTGTCATCCTCCGTCACAAATGTTCCTATTCCACGTCTGGTATAGGACAACCCCATAGACTCCATCTCGCTGTAAATCCTCGCTGCAGTATTCGGATTTATCTGGTATTCTATGGCAAGTTCTCTTGATGACGGAAGCTTAGATCCCAAAGGCAGTGTGCCCGCTATGATCTTCTGCTTTATATCCTCTATGACCTGAAGATATATGGGGATATTCGTCTTAAATTCCATCACACACCTCCTCCTTGTATGTTGTCCAGCTCCGCTGTACCGCTGTACTAGTTGAATAGTACACTAGTATTATAGTATTGTCAACTGTATTTTTTAATAAATCATATTTTTTTAGTTTTTTGTCATCTAAATAGTAACTCATGCATCCGGTCATCTCGCCATCTTTGCTTATTACCTACATTTTATCTCATATACAATGTTTTCACTTAAAAGATAAAAAATTATCCATAAAACACATTATTCTGTGTCCTACGGATAATTTTTTAAAATTTTTTCTTTTTTAGAGCTTTTTCATCTATTTGGAGATAATTTTGTATCTTTTCCATGGCTATCCCAACAGTCACTAGAGAATTCATACAAATTAAATTTCTAACAAACCCTCAGCACCAGTGCTTGCTGCTCGCACCCATTCATATAAAGCTTCTCAACTCTGTCTGCAAATATCGCTGTGGAGAATTTATCCGTGTCAATCCCAGATGGAATCACCTCAACAGGACATAACACATTATACTTTTCAAGCACATCCTCTATCTTCCTGCTCGGTGCTATCATGGCTTCCACCCTCGATGATAACATCCTGGTAAGTTTCTGCACAACTTTGCGTCCCCACGCTGCATTTAGCGAGAAGTAATGAGTGTAATCCTCGTATACCCTGAAGATAAATTGCCATGAAAATCTCTTGGTGAATTTAATGCCAAATTATTTAGAAAACTCCTTGCATTTTTTTCAGAATCTTCTTATACTATTATGGCAGTGTTGATAAACACTATCGGTGCGTGGCTCAGCTTGGTAGAGCGCTTCGTTCGGGACGAAGAGGTCGTGGGTTCGAATCCCGTCGCACCGATTTTTTTATGCACAAAAATATCTGAATTTCCTGCTAAAATATCACATCTGATCTCTTATCCGCATCAGTCTTGAAATACTCCACCATATTGTGTCCTCATCAAATGTCACATGGAGAGCCGCCTTTTCCTTGTATAAAACTTCTGCTATCTGCCCATACTCTATTTAGAAGAAAATACACAAACTGCCAGGCAGTCACCAGTTATTTTCAGACAGATTCATAATTTCAGGAGGTATACAGTACATGTCAAATATGTTTTGTTTTCAGTGTCAGCAGACAGCGGGAGGTTCCGCCTGTGTCAATACCGGAGTGTGCGGCAAGCAGCCATCCACCTCTAATCTACAGGACGAGCTTGTGTGTGAGCTTATAAGACTTGCAGAGCTCTCAAAAAATGAGAATAAACACAGCGCAGCCGCCGACAGGCTTATAATAGACGGTCTTTTCACAACATTGACAAATGTCAACTTTGACGACAGTGCAATAAAAAATTTTATAGGAAGGGTCAGGAACGAGCAGAACAAGATCAGCAGATCCGAGGCAGAAAAAATACAGGTGATCGACCTCTGGGAGGGCGACACCGATATAGTATCCCTGCGTTCCACCCTGCTGTTTGGACTCAAGGGTATGGCGGCATACGCCCATCACGCCATGAATCTCGGCTATACAGATAATGAGGTTTTGAAGTGGTTCTACAAGGGACTATGCGAGGTTAACAGGGAGCACAACGTCACCGAATGGATAGAACTCATCATGGAATTTGGACAGGTGAATTTCAAATGCATGGAGCTGCTGGACAAAGCCAACACTGAATCATTTGGCAATCCTGTGCCTACGAGAGTAAATGTTGACATCAAAAAAGGGCCATTTATCGTGGTCTCCGGTCACGACCTGAACGACCTGTCACAGCTCCTTGAGCAGACTGAAAAGACAGGGGTAAATGTATATACCCACTGCGAGATGCTGCCTGCTCACGGCTATCCAGAGCTCAACAAATACCATCACCTGGCGGGCAACTTCGGAACGGCATGGCAGAGCCAGCAGACGGAATTTGAGAACATACCCGCGCCGGTGCTCTTTACCACCAACTGTCTCATGCCGCCAAGACCGAGCTACAAGGACAGGATATACACCACATCAGTCGTGGGTTATGACGGCATGGTTCACATCTCATGTACAAGAGCAGGCAAAAAGGATTTCACTCCGATCATAAAACATGCCCAGAAGCTCGGCGGCTACGAACACGACAGAAGCATGAGCGGCATAAACGGCGGCCATATGCTGACGACCGGATTTGGCCACAGCGCAGTTCTGTCACAGGCTGGCAAGATCATAGATGCAATCAAGGCTGGTCATATCAAACACATTTTCCTCGTTGGCGGCTGCGACGGCGCACATCCGGGACGCAACTATTACACCGAATTCGTAAAGCAGACTCCGATGGACACCCTTGTCCTCACCCTCGCCTGCGGCAAATACCGTTTCAACGATCTCGACCTCGGCGAAATCGACGGGATTCCAAGAATACTCGACATGGGTCAGTGCAATGACTCCTACAGTGCCATCAAGGTCGCCCTAGCTCTGGCTGATGCATTTAATTGCAGCATAAACGACCTCCCACTCACCCTTGTCCTGTCATGGTATGAGCAGAAGGCCGTCTGTATCCTTCTCACCCTGCTGTCGCTGGGCGTGCGCAATATGTATATCGGCCCGACACTTCCGGCATTCATGTCCGAGACCGTGGTGAAATATCTGGTGGAAAATTATAAGCTAAACCCGATCACTGCTCCTGAACAGGATATGGATGCGATACTGAAAAGGTAGATTGGGACGGAGCGCTCCGGTACTTTTTATGCCACTTTTACACATAATTTCACACATTTCCCCAAATGGGTCAGGTACCTCCGTCCCCTCCCAGAAAGGTGTATGCGGAGGTTCCGCCCAGAGTGGAATACTCACTGACTGAACTCGGTCAGAGTCTCCAGCCTGTGCTTGATGCAATGAGAAATTGGGGCGAAGATTATAAAAGCAAGAATGCCTGAAAAATTCTCTATATCCCGGATTTTAGCCATGAGCTGCTCCATGCGATACTCATCACCTATTTCTTCATTTAACTTTTTCTGTGATACCGACAAATGCATAAATCCCACTCCTTCTCATCTGAATATCAATCTCACTTCAACCCCGTCATCGACATTCTTCATCTCACAGCCAAATCCATGCCTGTCCATAATGGCCTTGACGATCGAGAGTCCAAGTCCGGTGCCCTTGTGTCCGTGACGGCTATTGTCCCCCTTGACAAATGGCTTCCATGCATTTGTCAGTGTGTCCTTATCAATCGGTTCGCAGGAATTGACAAATGACACTTCTTTATCCGATAGCTTCACATCGATGTGTCCGCCATCAGCCACATACTTGACAGCGTTATCCATGATGTTGACAACAGCCTGATACATCAGAGCTTCATCCGCAGAGACCGTGCATGCCCCCGATATATCGATCTGCACGTTTTTCTCCGATATTTTCTCATTATATATCTGTGCCACAGTGTCAACTATGCCTGCCAGATCCACTTCTGTCTTTTTGAGCTTTGTATCCACGTCCTCTGCCTTAGCCATATCCAGTATAGTCGCAACCTGCGTATTCATCTGTCTGACCTCATCCAGTATGCCGTCCATATAATACTGGTTCTTCTCAGGATTTGTGCCAGCCTTGAGATTTTCAGCGTAAAGTGAGATGACCGCCAGTGGACTCTTCAGATCGTGCGCCATAGCATTTGATGTGGTACGCCTGTACTGCTCCATGTCATAGACAGATTTGTATGATCTGTACAATACATAGGCTATTGCAAGTGAGACAAGCGTGCTCAGCAGTGCTATTCCTATCCACGTGGCAATTATCACTTTTCCAAATGAAGACTTTACGAGGTCGGTGTGATAATCCATCACCAGATAATAACTATTTCCAATCGCTACCACATCGGTGTTGTGCTTTCCCTGATCACAATTCCTGCTGACTCTTGATGAACTTCCAACACCGGAGTCCCCCAGATCTGCCACAAGAGTCTCTATATTTCCTTCATAATCCATATTACGGGAAGCTGCTCCCGAACCGATAAGACTGCTATTATAAAAATGGTATCCTTTGCTTGTGTCAAGCTTCACATAACCATCGGGGATCTCTGTTACTGTGACACTCTTCTCATCAGATTCGCCATAGTCCATTTGGGCCTCATGAGTTCCTATGACCTTAACGTCATCACCGTAGTCATAGTAACTGTATTTACTTATCCAGAAACTGGTTCCCTTTACATATATCTCTTCTATCCTGGATAAAGCAGGCAAACCATCGGCACTTCCATATCTTGGAGCCTCCGCCATCATCTTCTGATAATCCTCATATGTACATGACAATCTAAACTTTTTATTGTTATCATCTGTGACAACAAAAAACATACGGTAGTCATGCCCGGCAACCAATGTCAAAGTGCCATCTGAGTCCTTATAGTACAGACTTGCAGCGGCACCGCCATCCACTGCAATCGCACTTAGCATTTCACACGTATATTCAACATCACTGGTGAATTTGTTATCCGCAGTCTCAAAATCATAATTGATCCCATCCACATAGGCTCCTGCCAGTGCATCTTGATATTCTGAAACTGCTTCATTTACATTTGACCTGATTCGTTCCTCAGCACTCGCTACACCGTTGTCTACACTAGTATTATATATAGATACCAACAGATATGTCACGATCCCTCCCAGCAGTGCTGCCACCAATATAAACGGCACAAATATTCTCAGAAAAAATGAGCCGAATCTTTGTTTTTTCCCATATAACATATTTTTATTTTTCTTCATATTATAAAACAGCCTTTCCCTTTTAATAACTTCCGAGTCATGGGGTCTGTGTACTGACACATCCATTAATTATATCTACACTTTGCACCGTTTCGCACAGTATCAATCCATCCTGTATCCCTTTGCAAATACTGTCTTGATCTTTTTACCCGACTCTCCAAGTGCCTGTCGAAGCTTCTTGATATGATTGTCCACTACCCTGTCGCTGCCCTCATAATCATAGCCCCACAGCCTGACCAGAAGATCATCCCTTGTGATAAGCATTCCTCTGTGCTCCATAAAATACTTCAGCATGGCATATTCCTTCGGTGCAAGCCTTACATCGTTCCCAGCGGCAAATACCTGAAGCCTGTCCGGATAGATCACGATGTCATATGCCTCTATGCTACTCTTCTTCTCCCACAGCCCCTTGCTTCTTCTGAGGAATGACATGATCTTTGCAGAAAGCTCCGCCATGGAAAACGGCTTCACAACATAGTCATCGCAGCCTATGTCATAGCCATACAGCCTGTCCTCCTCCCTGCCCCTTGCAGTCAGGAAAATGACAGGCACATAACTCTTTGCTCTGATGGCCCTGCATATCTCAAATCCATCTGCCCCCGGAAGCATGACGTCCAGCAGCACCAGATCGTATTCGTTCTCATACACAAGCTCAAGTGCCTTGTCTCCATCATCAGCCCAGGTGAAACAGGTCTCATATTCTGCTTCCTTGCCGTTCATATAGTCCATTATCCCCTCTGCTATCTTCTGCTCGTCCTCGACAAGCAATATGCTATACTTCATATTTCCTCCCCGTGGCAGCTTTGATTCTGTATACCTCACAGCGCCGTGCCACTCTATGTAAATCATCGATATCTAAGATTCTGAACACAGTATACTTCAAACTTATATCCTTTTTGTATCCTTTTGCATGTTTTTTATAAACAGATTGACCTTTAATGAAAGAGAGGAGCCTATGTCTATGAGGATAAGAAAATTATTGCCAGCATTTATAATGGCTGCAGCACTGACTTTGACGATCCCTGTCTCTGTCTATGCCGCAGAGGATGATAACCGAGACCCGCAAATACGGGAAAAAGGTCACCGCGACAATGCGTGTCAATGTGACAGCCATCACATTGAAGAGCGGCATAAAGAAAACAGTCACGATAACTGTCAAAAAGCCAGTTGTCAAAACCAGAAAGATTACTAAGGTTCCATCGAAGATCAGCCTTAAGCGCGGCAAGAGCTATCTGCTGAAACCGGTTCTCACACATTCAAACAGCACTGAGAAAAAGACATATACTTCCGGCAATATATCTGCCAGATGCAAAGTTACAGTAAAATAAAAAATAAAGTGGACGGGGGATTCTATCCTCCGTCCACTTATATATTTTATATCTAGTTGTTGGATACAGTTTCCTCGGATTGCTGTGCCTCCAGCGACACAGTCTCTCCGGACATATACTTCACATAATCCAGATAGTCATTATTCCAATCCGCATACTTTTCTGAATGTCTCTTATCCTTAAAAGAATAATTCTCTGAAATATATTTTCCAAGATAGGCGCTTACCTTCTCTGCGCCCTTACAGTTGAGATGTCTTCCGCCATCCCTCGTGTCGGTGCTCCAGTCGATTGCATAATCACCCTTGAGCGTATTCATATCGACAAAATCAATATTCTTGGCCTTAGCATACTTAACCATTGCATTGTGTCTTGCATAATTCCATGACTTCGCCGTCGGAGTCTCCATGAACATGATCTTGATTCCATTCTTCTCACACTTGTCTATAAGCTTATCGAGCAGTATCTTTGATACCTCCGGTATGTCCTCAACAGCCTTGGTTTCCACCATCTTGCTCTGGCCTGAAAACGGCTTGACCTCCATGCTGAGATACTGTCCTCTTGAGGCTGATCTGTATGTGTAGTCCCTGGCACCGAACATGTCCGAAACACTCATGCTCTTCCACCTGTTGTGGTACTGTGCAAGAGGCAGATACTTATATGCCAGATTCTTCAGATTGTTCTCCACCTTTTTCAATGTCGTCTTGCCTGTCCAGAGCATATTCACATCGAACACCACCAGCTTTGGCTTCTGACATGTGAGCACTTCATCCAGAAGATTGGATGCCCCGGTCACATTCTGGAACCCCTCAGCCGCCACATATGTTGGAATTCCATATTTGTTCCATATATACATCGGAGAACATGCGCTGTAGGCATTGCTGTCTCCAAGCACCAGTACGTCTATCGAATTCTTCGGTTCTCCATAAAAGCCCCTTGCATTCGAGTTGGTTATTCCGCTTCCCGGATCGCTCCGCTTCGGAGTAAACGCAACTCCCAGCACTCCCATGATCATCACGGCCACCAGGGCAAATGCTATGGATTTTATTATATTACGTCCACTTTTCTTCATAGATAAATCACCTCTAAAACTGTGCATATATAAATCCAGCCACCTCATAGCCCTTGCCATATGCTCCGAGTATGATCACTCCAAACAGCAGCACATAGTAAACTGCCCATCTGAGGACTATATTCTTCGTGGCAAGCTCTGCTCTTATCTGATGTCCCTTCTCCTTGTAAAGTCCAACCAGGAACAGAATGAGCGCGCCCACTGTCAGCACTACAAAATCTGCCATGTCAAGCTTCATTCCAAGCAAAGTTCCATTTGTCAGATCCGCAAATGTAAATCCCCTGAACATGGACGCAAACATATGTCCAAATGCAGTCAGATCATAAGCCCTGAACATGAGCATTCCCACATTCACAAAAATGAAGGTTCTGACAACCTGAAGCAGCCTGTATATCTTTCCCTGGCGGTCCACATGCATTTTCTCGTACAGCTTTTTGAAAAATGGCTCAGTAAGCAGTCCGATGATCATGATCGCCCAGTAATAAAGACCATACATAACGTACTTCCAGCTTGCGCCGTGCCAAATACCCGTTCCAAACCACACTATGAACATCGCTATAGACATAGGAACAAATGTCGCGAAGAAAGTATTCATATGTTCCCTGGTCTTCTTACTCAGCTTCACAAATGGCTTGGACAGTGAAACTGAATAGAACACATAGTCCTTGAACCATGCACCGAGAGTCATATGCCACCTTCTCCAGAACTCACTGACCGTCTTTGACATAAACGGCTGATTGAAGTTCTCTGAGAGTCCTATTCCGAACATCTGGGCACTTCCCCTTACTATATCCATACAGCCTGAGAATTCCGCATAGAGCTGTAATGTGTAGAGCAGCATTCCCACTACTACCGGAAGTCCTGTGTAGCTTGCGTAATTGTCAAATATCTGGTTCACATACATATTTGCGCGATCTGCAATAACTATCTTCTTGAAGAAGCCCCACAGTATAAGCTGGAGTCCCATGGTCATGTTCTCATAACTGAACCTGTGCCCCTCATACATCTGCTCTCCAACAAGATCGAACCTGGCTATAGGTCCCTCAACAATGTGCGGGAAAAATGCAAGGAAAAGTGCAACCTTGCCAAACTTGTCCGATGCCCTGTATTTGCCTCTGTACACGTCCACTATGTAACTCACCGCAGACAGTGTGTAGAACGAGATTCCAAGCGGCATCATCCTCTGATACATCGGATTCTCTACATTTATGTGTATGAGTCCAAGCACATCTGTAAATACCTGTCCTAGGAATACCGAATATTTCAGGAATACCAGGATTCCTACATTCACAAGCACCACGCATACGCACACGCACTTTTTCTGCCATCCGATAAGTGCCTTGTACTCTTTTTTGTTTTCCTTTGGCAGAGCTTTCCTTGCCATGCTGCAGCCATCATCTATCTTGTTTATCAGCAGGCCGCCCACATATATGGTCAGCGACCCGAACAGGATAAATATGATATATCTGCCTGAATTGATAAAATAAAACAGATAGCTGAATGCCAGCAGCACCTTCCATCTGTGCTTCAGCGGCACTATATTGTACACTATAAACGCTCCGAGCAATATAAATACCAGATACGATATCGACGTATATGACATATTTCTCACTCCTCCAGTATTTTTTGACGGCAGTCAGTCCCCGCCATCTTCCAATATCTATATCTGCTCTTACTCGTCTTCAAGTCTCTGGATCATATCGTATATGGTCTGGACTGTCTTGAAGTTCTCCGGTGTGATATCAACAGGAGAAATGTCTACGTCAAACTCGTCGCTGAGCTGAAGCACCAGCGTAACCATCGTGATGGAATCCAGCACGCCATGTCCTATAAGATCTGTCTCGTTCTCATAATCAACTCCAGGTTTTACCTCATTCAAAATCTTTAATAATTCTTCCATAATCCCATATCTCCTTATAATAAAAATTTTCTACATATTATAATTTTCACGGCAATACCAGCGCAGCACATAAAGTGAATTATATCTATATAAGCTTGATAATACCACATGAAGGACATTTGAGGTCGCCGGCACTCAACGCGCTTGCAAGTGCTAGTGCCGCTGCAGACCGAAATGAGCGAGAGCGTTCCGAATGTGGTATATCACGCTTATGTAGATATTCGCTATTTTCCCTGCGCGTATTCCGCCTTCAGTCTCTTCCTGTCTATCTTGCCATTTGCATTGTGGGGCATGCTTGTCACCCTGACAAAACGGTTCGGCTCCATGTAGTGTGGGACCCTCTCCTGAAACGCCTTAAGCAGCTCCGTCTCGTCCTTCTTCCTGCCCTCGTAGATGAACACGATCTTGTCAGCCGCATCATCATATATGCAGGCATAGCTTCTGATACCGTCTATGGCTCCCGCTGCCGCCTCGATCTCGCCGAGCTCTATGCGGTAACCCATGTGTTTTATCTGATAGTCCTTACGGCACACATAGACCAGCTCGCCGTATCTGTTGTATTTCACCAGATCACCGGTCTTGTAGACCAGCTCTGGATAGTACGGATTCAGCGGATTCTGGACAAATGCCTCTCTCGTCTTCTCCGCATTTCCGAAGTAGCCCAGCGCCACAAATGAACCCCTGGCATAGAGCTCACCCTCACGGCTGAAGCCCGTCTCAGGATCAATCTCCGGTGACACCTCCCTACCGTTCTCATCAAGAACAAACACATCACAGTTGTTGCACGCATGTCCCATCGGCAGCGGCTCGTCATCGGCAAATACTCTGTCCACCACGTAATACGTACATATGTCGGTCGTCTCTGTTGGGCCGAACAGATTTGCATACATGGCATCCGGAAGATTCTGTATCCAGTAATTCAGCGGCTTTGTCGGCATCACCTCTCCGGCAAACAGCACCTTCTTCAGCTCGGGAAGCTGGGCGTACTGGAACAGCTTGTAATTTGCAACGATCTGCAATGCCGATGGCACCCAGTATATCGTGTTGATCCTGTATGTATTCATGAATTCCATCAGCTTCATAGGGAAGGTGAAATACGCCTTCGGTATGATGTACAGCGTGGCACCATTTTTAAGAGTGCTGTAGAGATCTGACACCGACATGCTGAAGTAGAACGGTGTCTGGCTTCCGAATATCGTACTCTCGTCTATACCAAATGCCTCAGTGTACCAGTAGGTGTAGGATATTACATTCCTGTGTGATACCACAGCGCCCTTTGGAACTCCTGTCGAGCCCGATGTGAAAAGCGCATACACGGGATCCGTGTCTATCGCCCTGCTTCTGACCGCATCCAACACCGACTGATCTGCACTTGTGTCCAGCTCGTCAAGATTTAATATCCTGAATACCTCTTTGTTCTCGCCTTCCTGTCCCTGGCATCCATCTTCATCCACGCCATTTCTGTAAAGCTCCAGTGCCTTCTCCATATGCCCGATGTCAGTCACGACTGCAACCGGATTCAGCGTTCCGAGTATCGACTCGGCTCTGGACGCCGGCATCTCCGCATCCAGTACCACATAGAAATTGCCACTGTATACAACTCCCATATAGGCAGCCACACTCCCAGGCTTTTTGTCCAGCAGCACGGCAACAGGCTTATTCCTCACGCCATCTGTCTTCTCATATATCCATGCACCGATCTGTCTGGAAAGCCTCTCCATCTGACCATATGTGAGTCCGCCTTCCTCATCTGCAACTGCCAGCTTGTCTGGATATTTTAAAGCCGAATTCTCTATAAATTCCAATATATTTTTCAATATTTACCACCTCGTTTAACCACCTTTTTCTTCTTCCAAAATCGAATAGATTATATGCCATGCCTTTCTGCCAGTTCAACTTAATATACATTCAACAGACTTAATTATATGTAAGAGTTATTACAATATGGTTACACTTCCTCAATCCATCAGCGTAATCCGCACTGCAGCTTCTCACTACACCTGCTGATTATAGCCGCCATCCCTTTAAGTTTCAATGAGGCGAATCTTTAAGATATCTTTAAGTAAAACAAAAAACAGCGGCAGACATGTCCATCCACGGACATATCTGTCGCTGACAAATGTATAAATATTTGTTTTCCCGGCACGGCTTACACGCCATACCTGATCCTTAGCCTCTTGACAAATCCCACAGATTTTCTCGCATTGTATAGCTTATCGGCAAATATATACAGGGTTCTGAGCTCTGCCCGCAACACGTGCATCAAACTCCAGATTCTCCTGTCTGTCCCAGCCCTCATATTTCTTTCTGAACTGTCTGTATACCTTCTGATCCATAAGCTGGCTTACCGCACTTATGTCCTCCCGCCGCACCAGCATATGCGCCTCATCCGTTCCGGCACATACCGCACGATCATAAAGTCCTGCTCCATCTTCTCTATTCTTCTACCTTCTTTCCCTTCTCCTTATATTAATATAAAGATTAAGTATTGCGACAAGAGCTATAAGTTCCAGTATAACTCCTGCCACAAGGCATATATTCATATATTTCATTTCAAACAATCCAAACATTACAACCATTCTTTTCGTTATAACAACATATTATCCTAAAGTATATGGCAAAAAGTAATTCCAGACGCACAAAAACCGCCAATATCGCTTATGATATGGCGGTTTTGTCGATATTCTTATTATTTTCACTCTTATTCCAGCTCCTCCAGAGCATCCAGATAACTCTCCATCCACTGCACCTGCTTTGCGCTTTTCGCATCTTCTTCATCCGGTTCGTCCGGATCATCCGGCCACTCATCGCCCTCGTCAAGCTCCTGCATGGTCAGCCAGTTGTCAGCCACCTCAAGCTGAAGCATCCTTCCATCGTCACACTCCAGACTCACCAGCACCATAAGCGGCTCCCCCGGAAGCCTCTCCTCACAGCCGAAGTCGGCCTCATCTATTCTCTTTATTGTCCACATATTATCACCTCATGTTCTGTAGATGTCATAAATCACTCTACCCGTATCTTCAAAAAGTCTATGAGTGCTTCCAGCGTCAATTCCTCCTTGCGCCATATCCACTCTGTCTCTATCGTATAGAACAGCCCGCCGCCTATGTCACATGCCGCCGCAAACTTCTGTCTCTGCTTTCTGGACTTCTTATACTTGAATATATAATAGTAATAAAGTCTTCCCTCTATCACTTCATGTTTCAGATATGCCCTTGTCCGCAGTTCCTCCGGGCAGGCTTCATCCTCCACCAGCTCATCCAGCACGTAATCCTCAGCCGTCTCATCATCGATAGCCTCCTGAAGTGAACAATAGACAAGTTCCGGCTTAAGCTCCTCATTAAACCCCGCAAATGCCGGATCACTGTCATCGCCATCTATCAGTCTATACCTCTGAGGCAGGTCAAAGCTTATCTTTCTGGCACCTGACTGCAATGAATATGTATTGGTTAATTGTGCATCTCCAGTCATCCCATAGATGTCCGCATATGGCATACCGTTTTTTCCATATACATTCCTATCATTTTCCATACCTGAACCTTCATCTAACTTTATAGATGTGTCCATTGAATCATATGTGTATCCGCCACCAGCATTTATCGTGCCAGAATAATCAGCATCACCATATCCTACACCATCATACTCGTTCCCACCGTTAGCAGCTCTATCCGCCTCGCTGGCCTTCTTCGCCTGAAATCCGGATACTAGGAACGACACAAAAGCCAGCAATCCGATCAGAAACATCAATCCCTGTTCCGAAATATACGACCACAGCTCTGACAGATCCGATATATTTCCATGTGACTCTTGATATATATTGTATATTCCTGCTCCCCAGAACAGCACCAGCATGGCCCCGGCCACGACAAAGCAGGCGATCGCACTCTGTAAAACATACTTTAATCTTCTCATCTACCCTTCACCCCTGTCATTTCGCTTTTAATACACACATGCTTGCATCAACATACCGCAAGCATCTAATCCAAAGATACCGCATATTATACCCTCCAGTTCGCAGAATATCAATTACATTTGATATTTGATTACTCTTCTCATACAGCCGTTTCATATAGTCTCTTATGCCATACCTGTTATAAAGTCCTGTGAGTGCATCGACCTTGGCGATCTTCGCGCGCTGCCTTGCAAATATGACGATCACTGCAATTATTAGCGCAAAAAGTATTTTCAATGCCACAAGGAACGGTATAGTGTTCGCCTCCACTAATCGCTTGAAGGACACGCTCTGGTTCTCACTCTTCATATACTCGTCCAGCATGATCGTATTTGTCTCTTTGACATCCGAGGCATCCGCCTGCAGATCGGTGTAGTCCTCACCTTTTATCTGCGCCATCGTGCCCTTGAGTGCATCGTTGGAGCTCTTGGAATCGCTCTTCACCATGACCTTCATTACGTCCATGGACTTAACAGAAAACTTGAGCTCAGCGCCATACTTACCGGACTTGTTCATGCCTGCGATCATGGATTTTGATCCGTCTCTCACACAAAAGAGAACCCCAAATCTGAAGTGTGTACTTCTAATCTGGGGTCCTTTTTCATATATACTAGATATATCCTATTTTAGTACAGCTTCGCACCTGCAGGAATATGGTTGTCAACCATCAGAAGGTGAAGCTTCTCCTCGCCCTCTTCCTCATGGATAGCTGAAAGAAGCATACCGCATGAATCGATTCCCATCATCTTTCTAGGTGGAAGGTTTGTTATTGCAATAAGTGTCTTGCCGACTAACTCCTCTGGCTCATAGAATGCATGGATTCCTGAGAGGATGGTTCTGTCTGTGCCTGTGCCGTCATCCAGTGTGAACTGAAGGAGCTTCTTGCTCTTTGGCACTGCTGAACATTCCTTAACCTTTACCGCTCTGAAGTCTGATCTTGAAAATGTCTCGAAATCAACCTCATCAGTAAAAAGTGGCTCTATATCTACCTTGGAGAAATCGATCTTCTCGTTTGGTGTGAAGAATCCGTTGTTGTCACCGGCTGTCTCAGATACTGAATCAGAATCTGAACCACCCTCACTCTTCATAGTCGGGAACAGAAGAACATCTCTGATCGCCTGTGAATCTGTAAGGAGCATAACCAGTCTGTCTATACCATAACCGATACCGCCTGTTGGAGGCATACCGATCTCAAGCGCATTGAGGAAATCCTCATCTGTGTGCTCAGCCTCGTCATCTCCGGCTGCGGCATTCGCATCCTGAGCGGCAAATCTCTCACGCTGATCGATAGGATCGTTCAGCTCTGAGTATGCGTTACACATCTCCCATGTGTTGATGAAGAGCTCGAAACGCTCAACCTTTGTAGGGTCTGAAGGCTTCTTCTTCGTAAGTGGTGAGATCTCGATCGGATGATCCATGATGAATGTAGGCTGGATCAGCTTCTCCTCACAGAACTCCTCGAAGAACAGGTTCACGATGTCGCCCTTCTTGTGGCGCTCTTCGTACTCTACGTGATGCTCGTCAGCGATCTTCTTCGCCTCAGCGTCATCAGCAACCTGGTCAAAATCAACACCTGTATATTTCTTGATAGCGTCAACCATAGTCAGACGCTCAAATGGCTTGCCAAAGTCGATCTCGATTCCGTTGTATGAGATCTTGGTGCTTCCACATACCTTCTCTGCGAGGTAACGGAACATGGACTCTGTGAGCTCCATCATACCATAGTAATCTGTGTATGCCTGGTACAGCTCCATCAGAGTGAACTCAGGGTTGTGACGTGTGTCAACACCCTCGTTACGGAATACTCGTCCGATCTCGTATACTCTCTCAAGACCGCCGACGATAAGTCTCTTCAGGTAGAGCTCAAGTGATATACGGAGCTTTACATCCTCATTGAGTGCATTGTAATGTGTCTCAAATGGTCTGGCTGCGGCACCACCGGCATTGCTGACCAGCATAGGTGTCTCAACCTCCATGAAGTCACGTCCTGCCAGGAAGTTACGGATCTCCTTTAATATCTGTGATCTCTTGATAAATACTTCCTTGCTGTCCTGGTTCATGATGAGATCCACATATCTCTGACGATATCTCATATCTGTATCTGTCAGTCCGTGGAACTTCTCAGGAAGGATCTGGAGTGACTTAGAGAGAAGTGTGATCTCCTCTGCATGTATGGATATCTCACCAGTCTTTGTTCTGAATGCATATCCCTTAACTCCATATATATCACCGATATCTGACTTCTTGAAGTCAGCGTATGACTCCTCACCGATCTGATCTCTTGCAACATACACCTGAATGTTGCCCTTAAGATCCTGAATGTTACAGAAAGAAGCCTTACCCATGACACGCTTGAACATCATACGTCCTGCGATGCTCACATTGATAGGTGAAGCATCCATGATGGCTCTTCTCTCATTGTAATCGTTGTTTAAAACTTCTCTCTTCTCTGCCTCTTCAAGGTCCTCAACTGAAGGTGTCTGTCTACCAGACAGAAGCTCTGCCTCATGTGCTGTGTACATCTCCTTCACATCTGCGCTGTGCTGCTGCACATCATACTTTGTTATGACAAATGGATCCTTGCCTGCCGCCTGAAGGTCTGCCAGCTTCTCGCGGCGCACCATCTGCAGCTTATTAAGATCCTGATCTTTTCCCTTGTTATTCTGCTCTGCCATCTTCTCTTACAGCTCCTGTCTCTTAATATCAAGTACTCTGTACTTAAATTCTCCGTCCGGTGCCTCCACCAGAACTTCCTCACCAACCTTTGCACCCTTGAGTGCCATTCCAACTGGTGACTCATCAGAGATCTTGTTGTTCATGATATCAGCCTGTGATGATCCCACGATATCATACTCGATCTCCTCGGCAAACTCGTAGTCATATACAATTACCTTGCATCCGATACCCACAACTCCTGTATCGACCTCATCCTCATCAACTACTTCTATATTCTTAAGCATTGCCTCAAGCTGCTCGATTCTTGCCTCGATGTCTCTCTGCTCGTCCTTGGCTGCATCGTACTCTGCATTCTCTGACAGATCTCCCTGTTCTCTGGCCTCTTTGATCTTAGCTGCGATCTCTCTACGTTTATTAACCTTCAGATCCTGAAGCTCTTCCTCTATCTTCTTGAGACCTGAATAAGTAACCACATTCTTCTTCTCTGCCATTGCCGCACATACCTCCTAAATATCATAAATTATTGACTCCACAGCTCAGCATTTCCGCATACTATGGTATAAAAAAATGCGGAAGATGGGACTTGAACCCACACGGTATTGCTACCACAGGCACCTGAAGCCTGCGCGTCTGCCAATTCCGCCACTTCCGCATGTTCACAACGAACGTTAATATAATATACTGTTTGCCTTGGTATGTCAACCACTTTTTTTGCATTTCCGCAAGCATTTTCCCATAAAAAAGGGAAAACATATCTACCACATTTCCATGCATGTATATATGTTTTCCCGCAAATATATCTACTGCTTGTTATTACCTAACATATGCCATTACTTTTTACTCTTGGCACTGGCGGTCTTGGAGTATGCTGACTGAGCAGCACATCCACCGTCGTTAACTGCCACTGCAGCGACCTTGTAATAGTATGTCTTGCCCTTTGCAGCCTTCTTGTCTGTAAAGCTGCATGATGATGTTGTACCGATCTTAGAGTACTTACCATTCTTCTTTGTTGCGCGATATACTACGTAGTTCTTCGCTCCTGTAACGCTACTCCACTTTACTGTGATCTTCTTGGCTCCGGTGTTAGATGCACCTGACATCTTTGGTGTACCTACAGCATGTGTATACACTGCCTTATACTGCCTTGCAACTTCATAGTCAATGCTGCAGTTAACCCCGCTGACAATTGTCGATGGCTGTATAAAATATGTATACTCAAGCTTGGTCGTGAGCTTGCGGTCACTGAAGTTTGTTGACGTTGTCTGTCCCAGCCACTGGGTTGTGCCGAGAACAGGGTTCATTCTGTATACTGTGTAAGAATCTGCACCAGGCACCGCTGACCATGTAACTCTGACCTCGGATGTGGACTTTCTCACAGCCTTTACATTCTTAGCAAGAGGGATATAGTTGACGCTGACGGATGTCATCTCGCCCTGCTTCTTACCCTTGTATGGCACTACGTATGCAGAGTAATACTTAATACCCTTACTGCTGCTTCCTGTATTCTTGAACTTGTATGTATTTCTGGCTGCAGATTTGATCACTGCAACCTGCTCAAGCTTATTTGTGTAGTTATTTCTCGCAAATATCTTGTAGCCTGAAGCTCCCCAGACTCTGTTCCACTTGAGATTGGTGTATATCGTCAGGTTTTTCTTGTCTTTGCTTGCAGATACCGTGGATGAGACAGCCTCGAGCTCTCTCACGCTCTCTGTGTATCCGGTCTGGAGCCATTTGTATGTCACGTTCTCACAAATGACCTTTCCACCTGAAACGCTCTGGCTCTTAAGCTTGAATGAATACTCAGCGCCAGATGCAAGTCCCTTGATGGTGCATGATGTTCCCTTTGTCGCAACAGCTCTCTTATATCTGTCTCCCGATATATCGGATCTCATATACCAGACTTCATACATATTTGCTCCGGCTGCCTTATCCCATGTGAGCTTTACTGAGCTCTTTGTGTTCTGAACCGCTGTGAGCTCTGTGGTACCCATGAGTATCTTTACGCCGCGGACCTCACTTGCAGTTCCCTTTGAAACCGCTCTGGTAGAGGCATCATAATACTTTGGAACTACCTTGTAGTAGTATGTCTTTCCAGCCTTAACTGTTGTATCTGTATACTCCGGTGTGTATATCGTCTTTATCTTCTTAAAGCCCTTTGTCTTTGAAGTTGAACGGTACAGATCGAACTGGTTGGCAGCGCCGTAATCGCTTACCGTTATATCAGCACCCTTTGCGCCTCTATCGACTGAAAGCTCCGCTGTTCCAAGCCTGCAGTCCACCTTTGCAACGGCTGATGTCTCTACAACCCTGGATGTCTTATTGTATGAGTCAGTTCCGGTTACTATCTTCGCCATATAGTAATAAGTATTTCCTACTTTTACATTATTATCATAATACCTCACTTCAGAAGCTCCATACATGTAACCGACGCCCGACAAAATCTTCGTAAAGCCTCCTGATGGCTTTGTGGATCTGTACACCTCATACCAGATATCATTCTGTACGTAGCTGTCAAATGGGAACGACACAGATACTCCACCTAATTCTCTATATCCGGTATCTCCCGTAGAATATGATACGTATTCTGAAGGCTTCCTGCTGCGGCTGAACTTAGGTGCTTCAAAATATATCTTTCCCGACTCCTGCGACACCGTCTGTCCATTGTCATCACTGACTACCAGCTTAAACTGATATGTCGCACCGGCAACTCCTCTGAATTCCGTATCCACATGCCAGCTTCCGTCATAGTCACTGTCTGTCCACGAGTCATACCATGCTCCATTTACATAGAGAACAGCCTCTGTTCCATATCCCAGAGCGCTTATATGTACAGAACCGCTGCTTACGGTATCCTGACCTCCTACACTAAAATATGTTATGGATGCTTCTTCAGCAAACGCCACCTCAGCCTGAGCGGACTGTACATCTGCACTGCCGTCTGCTGCCATTGCTGGCAATGCATCACCAAACACCATGGTTGAAGCAAGCGCCACGCATAAAGCTTTCTTTATCAATCTATTCTTCATAGTTTACCCCTTTTCATCTATTTGCGGATCTTTATTCCCTTTGCATGTGATGCAACTGACTTGACTGTCTTTCCTCCATCATTAACTGTTGAAGCCACAACCTTGTAGTAATAGGTCGTTCTCTTCTTGAGCTTCTTGTTCATGTATGAAAGTTTTGTAGCTCCAGTCTTGCCGACCAGCTTGTATGTTCCATTCTTGCTGGTTGAGCGATATACATAGTATCTGGTTGCATTTGTAACCTTCTTCCATGTTACAGTCGCTGTACCCTTGGAACCATTTACAACCTTTGTTATGGCCGGTGATGCAAGCTTGTGTGTATAGTCACTGACATACATATCATATCCGCTGCTGAATCCAAAGTCTGTGCCTACAACAACAGAGTATGTATACTTCATTCCGTCTGTCACGTTCACATCCGTGAAGTTGGTCGCCTTTGTGGCTCCTATGTACTGACGTACACCGAGCTCTGTAGTTCTGTATACATAGTATTCCCTTGCACCGCTTACAGCAGACCATGTTATCTTGGTCGATGTCGCGCTCTTCTTTACAGCCTTAACACGCTTTGCACTTGGCATCTCTGAATTCCACAGAGTGTTATCCTCGCCGCTTGCCTTTCCCTTATATGGTCTCACATATATCTGGGAGTATTTGCGCTCCTTGCCCTTGGCACTTGTGTTTGTAAATGTATATGATGTCTTTCTTCCCGATGTTATCTTCTTGATGGTCTCTATCTTGCCTGTACTGCTGTTGAGGCCTGATATAACATATCCTGATGCGCCCCAGTCTCTGTACCATGTGAGAGAATATCTTACAGACAGGACATCCTTCTTGCCGTTCAGTGATGAAGATACAGCTCCCGCAGTCAGATCCTGGACTCTCTTGGTGTAACCCATGGTCCTCTCAGATGTATCTGTCGTCTCATATCTCACGGCAGCTCCTGATTTCTTGACTGTCCTTATCATCACCTTGTATGTTCCGTTCGGATCAAGCTTTGTAAGGGTGCATGAGTTTTTCTTGGTGACCACCATACGCTTGTATGCATCACCGGTTATATCGGTTCTCTTTGCCCATACCTCGTATGATACGTCTGCGGTATTGTCCGCAGCCCATGTACACTTCAGTGATCTGTTGCCTGTCTGTATAAGGCTAGGTGCACCTGCTGCATTCATGATAAACTTTACGCCGACAACACCAGATGTCTTTCCTGTTGTTATCTTTCGTGTCTGTGAGTCGTAATACTTTGGCACTACCTTGTAGTAGTATACCGTTCCACTCTTGACCGCTGTGTCCGTGAAATCAGCAGAATATATAGTCTTTATCTTTCTGTAGCCCTTGCTCTTGTTTGTTGAGCGGTACACATCGTACTGATTTGCAAAATTGCTGGTCATCCACAGGAATACTCCCGGCTTACTTATCTTTTCTGATACATTCATGCTTGAAGCATAGAGCTGATCCACCTCTGGAATGCCCACCTTTACTGAAGCTGTCTTACTTGTAGCTATGACCTTGCTCGTCTTCACATACTGATCTGAACCGCTCACGATCCTGAATCTGTAATAATATGTAGTTCCGGTCTTCGCAGTGCTGTCAAGATATGCAAGTCTTGACGTGTAAGATTCACTTCCCGTTGCGATCGTGGTAAATGGCCCACCTGACTTGGTCGCTCTCTGAACCTCATACTTGACCTCATCTGAATGCCTGCTATCAAGATATACGCTGACAGACACATAGCCTGGTTTTGCATAGCCAGTGCTTCCGACTGTATATCCTGCACTAACACTAGGATCACCATCAAAGCTCACCTTGTCAGTTTTGACCGGTGAAACCTTCTGTACAGTCACCTCTCCATTTGAATCGTAGGCTCTGACCTCTGCGTTGTAGGTGGAATCAAGCAGCGCCGGGATCTCACAGTTAATACTAAAGGACTGCTGGTCCTCTCCGTTGTACTGTTCCCCGCACTTTACTCCATTGACCCAGACCTCAACTCTGTAAGCCCGGCCGCTTGCATTGATCGTTATGGTCCTTGAGTTCTTATAAGCTCCCGCATACCATATGCTGACATTGGCTGCCGCCACATCAGCCTGTTCCTCCGCCGCCACTGTGGCAGCAATTCTTCCGTCTGCCGCATTTTCCACACTGGCTGCCATAGCCGTGCCCGCCTCACCGAGCATCATGGCTGAAGCCAGAGCAATGCACAGACATTTTCTCGCAATGTTCTTTCTCATAATATCCCCTTTCCTTTTCTATCTTTAAAATAAAGACATGTTCTCTTTTATTTTAAATTCCCGGAGCCCCTTAGTCAATGTGGATAAACCACAGATTCATTTGTCTATAGACGACAATAGAGACCGGGCATAAAACCTCGGTCTCTATCAGCTTATCCATATTCAAATATATCGAGTGCAGCTTACTCCTCTGTGGCTGCCTCAGATGCATCTGTTGCAGTTGCCTCCACCTGAACTGATCTGTTCATGAGATAGTCAAGCACGTTCTCCTCTGTGGCATAGAACATCAGGTCTGACTCTGAGTAATACTTGTCCACGTCTGAGTCATTCTCCAGATTGTTCTTGTCCATAACCTTCTGTCTGTACGCCTTTATGTCTGCGTTATCGGCGATGAGGTCATTGTCCATTGCTATGCATGACACAACGATCTTCTCCTTCATGACGTTCTCAACTGTGGTGTGAAGGTACTCAAGGAATGATGCCTCGTCCTCATATCCATAGAAATACTTCATATATGCCTCGAAGTCGATTCCGTAGTTGTCTGCGGCACTTCTCACATTTGACACCATGGACTGAACGTATGAAGCTACCTCATCCTCAGGATACTTGTCAAATGTAACCTTCTCCTCAACAGCCTTGAGAACAGAAGCTCTGTCTGTCTCGTCCGCGGAATCGTCCTTGTCCTTCTGAACATCTTCCTTCAGATGTGCTGTGTAGTCATCGGTTGTTGTGTACTCACCATTAGTAGCCTTCTTGACCAGTGCGTCTGTGTACTCAGGCACCGTGGTAACTGATATATAATTGATCGTAACCTTGTACTCTGCTGTAAGTCCGGCAACTGTTGTGTCGCTGTAATCATCAGGATATGTCACTGTGATCGTCTTGACATCCCCCGGCTTGCTTCCTATGAGCTGATCGTCACTGCCATCACCAAGAGTGTTATTTCCCATGGTCAGTGTGTAATCTGTCTTGCTGTCCTTCTCTGTTCCTGAGACAGTCTCAACATAGTCCACATTGATCTTGTCGCCATCTGCCACTGTGCTGGTCTTGTCCTGTGTAGTCTCAGAATTGTCACTGCAAAAACTGCTTATCGCACTGTTTACATCGTCCTCGGTCACCTCTCTCGATGCTGGAACATATTCGATATCAGTGTATGCCGCCTTGTCTATGGTCGCACACTTTGAAAACTTCTTAAACTGGCTCTTTGTGTCATTGCTGCCACAGCCTGTCATCAGACCTGCGCACATGACTGCCACCATTCCTGCTGCAATTATCTTCCTTGCTCTCATATCTTTTCTCCGTACCCCTTTATTTACTCTTCAGCCTGCTCTGCGTCAGCGGCCTCTGTGCTGTCTGTTGACTCTGAGGTCTCTGTCGTTTCAGTTGTCGAAGCCGCTGTTGCCTTTGCATTGTCCATAAGGAAATTCATGACCTTCTCTGCCAGAGCGTTGTACTTTATCTCAACGTCTGTAAGATTCTGTCTGAGTGTAGACTCATCAACACTGTTCTTCGTTGCATAATCAGCTATATACTTATCAGCCTCGTCATCTGTGACACTGATATTCTCCTTCTTGGCAATGGCACATACTACCATTCTCTCCTTCTGTGATTCCTCACAAACCTGCTGTACATACTGTTCAAATGCAGCGCTGTCATCATATCCATAGTAGTAGTAGATATATGTGTCATACTCTATTCCGTTTGTCTCTGCCTGAGTCTTTATGGATGTTATGATCTTGTCAGCATTCGCCTGAACATCATCTGCTGATATGTTCTCTATTGTACTGTTGTTTATAACGGCAACCATGACCTCATTCTGAGCACTTGCAAGAGCTGAATCCTCCTTGCTCTGCTTAAGCTGCTCACGTACAGATGCCTCATACTCAGCAGTTGTCTTATATGAAGTATTGTTTGCAACCAGCTCATCATTGTATGTAGCCGGTTTATCTATCTTTATATAGTTAAGTGTCGTCTCGAACTTGGCCGCCTTGCCATTTAACTCATCCTTGCCATAATTCTCAGGAAAGGTTACATTCACGGTAAATGTCTCTCCCGGCTTATGTCCAACTATCTGATCCTCAAAGTTATCTATGAATGAACCAGAACCAAGGACGAGATCATATCCGCTTCCGTTGGTGTTACCACCTTCGAACTCCTCACCATCTACAGTTCCGACAAAGTCAATATTTACTGTATCTCCGTTCTTCGCCTCGCTGGTTGTGTCCTTATCAAATGTAGCAAGTCCGTTCACAAATGAATCAACCTTGGCCTGAACCTCATCATCCGTGACATCAGTGCCCTTCTCCTCATACTCCATGCCCTTGTATTCACCGAGTGTGACATCTGCCGCATACTGATCCACCATATCCTCTATAGAAGCAAATTCTTCTGATGAATTGTCAGCACTCTCTGTAGCATCAGAAGATGTTGCCTTACTCGCTGTATTATCCAGCTTTCCACTCGTACCATTACTGTCGCCACAGCCTGTCATAAATGACATGGACAGAGCGAGTGCAAGAACAACTGCACATCCCTTATTAAATTTTCGCATAATCATACCTCTTTTACTTTTTATTAGAAGTGTAACCATCTTCATGATAAACTTCAACGAGTAAACTTATACCATATTTTCCTGTAAAAATAAAGCAATTTGAAATAATTCATAGAATTCTCACAAATGATTTCACATTCCTATAACAGGCAGTTTTACATCTGTTTTTGTGATGTATTTTATCTGTCCCACATTAATCAAAGGCAAATCCACAATATGTTGTGTCTACATATTTTTTATTTTTCTATATTTTGTACTTTTTGCAAATAACCTGTAGACAAACAAAATTGGGAATGATATAATCGACCATGTTGAGACATCAGTGTGAGATTTGCGACGAGGCACCTTATTTGTCGCTAATTTTTTTGCGGCTTTTTCAGCCGGCATACCATATATTGATGTCTCCTGTATGGTAGTATACAATATTTAGGGGGCGTACTTTTTTTAACGCCCATTCACATCACACACAGGGAGAATGGGAAATGCAAGTTATCAAGAGAGACGGTCGTGCTGTTACTTACGACCGAAGCAAGATCATATTGGCTATCCAGAAGGCTAACTCGGAGGTGGAGCCTTGTGAGAAGATCTCTGACGAGAAGATCGAGGAGATCGTCGGAAGCATCGAAGCCAAGAACCGAAAGAGAATGCTCGTTGAAGATATCCAGGATATCATCGAGCAGGGGCTGATGGCCGACGGCAAGTTTGTCCTTGCCAAGACCTACATTATATACAGATACAGCCGTGAGCTCATCAGAAAGGCAAATACGACTGATGATTCTATCCTCAGTCTTATCCAGAACAGGAATAAGGATGTCATGGAGGAGAATTCCAACAAGAATGCCACCGTCGCATCCACACAGCGTGATCTTATCGCAGGAGAGGTATCAAAGGATCTTACCAAGAGAATGCTCCTCCCTGAGAAGATCTCCAAGGCTCATGAGGAGGGCGCTATCCACTTCCACGACGCAGATTATTTCCTCCAGCCTATATTCAACTGCTGCCTTATCAACATTGGGGATATGCTTGACAACGGCACAGTCATGAACGGCAAGCTCATAGAGAGCCCGAAGAGCTTCCAGGTGGCATGTACCATCGTGACTCAGATCATCGCATCTGTCGCATCCAGCCAGTACGGCGGTCAGTCAGTCGATGTCCGTCACCTTGGAAAGTACCTCAGAAAGAGCTACAACAAATATAAAAAGAGATACACCGAAGAGTTCGGCGACAAGATAGACCCTGACACACTTGAGAAGCTCATCACAGAGAGACTCAAGGACGAGCTGAAGTCAGGAGTCCAGACTATCCAGTATCAGATAAATACTCTGATGACCACCAACGGCCAGTCTCCATTTGTCACTCTCTTCCTCAACCTCAGAGAGGACGACGAGTACATCAAGGAGAACGCCATGATCATCGAGGAGATCCTCAGACAGAGACTTGAGGGAATCAAGAACGAGGCAGGCGTGTATGTTACACCTGCATTCCCTAAGCTCATATATGTCCTTGACGAGCACAACTGCCTCAAGGGCGGTGAGTACGACTATATCACAGAGCTCGCCATCAAGTGTTCTGCCAAGAGAATGTACCCTGATTACATATCAGCCAAGAAGATGCGTGAGAACTACGAGGGAAATGTATTCTCATGCATGGGATGCCGTTCATTCCTCTCCCCATGGAAGGATGAGAACGGAGAATATAAATGGGAAGGCCGTTTCAACCAGGGAGTTGTCAGTCTTAATCTTCCACAGATAGCTATACTTGCAAAGGGAGACGATGACAAGTTCTGGAGTCTTCTGGATGAAAGACTGCAGCTCTGCTACGACGCACTCATGTGCCGCCACAGAGCCCTCGAGGGTGTAACCTCTGACGTCAGCCCAGTCCACTGGCAGTACGGTGCCATCGCCAGACTTAAGAAGGGCGAGGTCATCGATCCACTGCTCCACAACGGTTACTCAACCATATCACTGGGATACATCGGTGTATATGAGACCACCAAGCTCATGCGTGGTGTGAGCCACACAGATCCTGTGGGCGAGGAATTTGCACTGAAGCTTATGCACAAGCTCCGCGCAGCCTGCGACAAATGGAAGGCAGATACGGGACTTGGCTTCGGACTCTACGGAACTCCGGCCGAGAGCCTTTGCTACAGATTTGCACGTATCGACAAAGAGCGTTTCGGAACCATAAAGGATGTCACAGACAAGGGCTACTACACCAACTCTTACCACGTTGATGTCCGTGAGAAGATCGATGCATTCAGCAAGTTCAGATTTGAGAGCCAGTTCCAGACCATATCATCAGGTGGTGCCATCTCATATGTTGAGATACCAAACATGCGCAACAACCTGGATGCTCTGGCAGAGGTCGTAAGATATATATACGACAACATACAATATGCTGAGTTCAACACCAAGTCTGACTACTGTCATGTATGTGGATACGATGGTGAGATCCTCATCAACGATGACGGCGAATGGGAATGTCCGCAGTGTGGCAACAAGGATCACAACAAGATGAATGTTACCAGAAGAACCTGCGGTTATCTTGGCGAGAACTTCTGGAACGTGGGCAAGACCAAAGAGATAAAGGCAAGAGTGCTTCATCTATAGTCTTTTATAGAAAAACACTTGATATATTCAGGCAACTGATATAAAATAACAATATGCATTAATAATTTCAATTGTATGGTCTGCATGTCGTAGAGGGCAACGCAGGCCATACTTTTGTTTTAAGATAAATTTAGAAGGGATCACATTATGAATTACGCAGATATCAAACTATTTGATGTGGCAAACGGAACCGGCGTCAGAGTATCTGTATTTGTATCCGGCTGCACACACCACTGCAAGAACTGTTTCAACCCTGACACATGGGATTTCGGCTACGGCAAGCCGTTCACGGATGTGGAGATCAACCACATAATAGATAGTTGCAAGGAGGACTATATAGCAGGTCTCTCCCTGCTCGGCGGAGAACCTATGGAATATGTGAACCAGCAGGGGCTTCTTCCTCTGGCAAGAAAGTTCAAGGAGACCTACCCTGACAAGACCATCTGGTGCTACACCGGTTATACATTTGAAACCGATCTCTTAGACCGCATGTGTAATGAATGGGAGTATACAAAAGAACTTCTCTCCTACATTGACGTCCTTGTGGACGGAGAATTCATAGACGAACAGAAGGATCTGTCACTGAGATTCAAGGGCTCAAGGAACCAGCGTATCATAGATGTACCAAAGTCCTTGAAGACAGGCACCACAGTCCTGTGGGATGAAAGCGGAAAGTATTTTAAATAAAAGAAAAGCGGTCTGGCACACCATTAAAATGATGATGCACGGCCGCTTTTTTGTTACTTTCCTGTTGAACCGAATCCGCCGGCTCCTCTGACTGTATCGCTGAGCTCGTCCACCTGATGGAATGCTCCAACGATATAAGGAGCGATCACAAGCTGTGCTATTCTCTCCTCAGGCTCAACCGTCTGTGCCTGGGTTCCGTGATTGTGGAGTGCAACCATGATTTCCCCTCTGTAATCCGCATCCACAACTCCAACCTTATTGGCCGGTGCAAGCCCCTTCTTGGATGCCAGACCGCTTCTCGCATACACAAGTCCTGCAAATCCCTCAGGTATCTCCATGGCTATACCCGTGTGAACCATCACCGTCTGTCCCGGCTCTATAGTAATCGCCTCATCAAGACACGCATACAGATCCGCCCCAGCTGCGTACTCTGAACCGTATGTCGGTATGACTGCCTTTTCATCCAGCTTCTTAATATTGATATCGTATACTGTTGCCATCTTTCTTCTCCTCTTATTCGTCAAATTTTATCTTGTTGTACACATCCATATCCACACTCTTACTGTATAAATATCCGCTGTCCAGCTCATCTATCCAGTCCTTCATAAGGTTGTCATAGTATTCCGCATCAGCGGCATCCGTGAGCTTCTTCTTGTTCTCGGCCGTGGCCTTCTCATCCGTAATGCTTATCATCTGGAATATATGGTAACCATACTCAGTCTCCACCACCGTGGATATCTCGCCATCCGACATGCTGTACAGTATGTCCAGCGTATCCTGGCCATAGGTGCTCAATATATCATCCCTGCTCATCGTATGTGTTCCCGCATACTTAAGCTCCTTTGCGCTTCCAAGGAATGATATATCCATATCTGTGCCATCCGAGGCTTCCTCTATGGATTCATATGCCTCATCCGCCTTTTTCTTCTGCTCATCTATCTTGTCCTGTGAGTACAGGGTGATATTTCCATAATCGTCCTCCGAGTAGCACTCAAAGAACATGTCATAAAATGTACTCATCCTGGCCTGCTCATCGGATATCTCCGTGGAGCTCTGCTTCATCACATAATCATATATCTTGTCTGCCAGTGCGCTCTCACGCAAAACTCTCTTCACCGTATCGAGTTCAAGTCCAACCTCTGCGATCTGGGCATCAGTCAATTTGTCATAGAACTCTTGCGCCGCCGTATCCTGATCCTTCTGCTCGCTTGCAGTCAGGCTTATGCCGTACTCCCCGGATTTGGTTATAAGAGTCTTGGTCTTTATGAGCTTTGATATCGCCTGACGCCTTGCTGCATCCACGGCATCCATCTCCAGACCATCATCAGTCACTATGCTCTGTTTCCACACGTCACTGCCATACTTTGATTCGTACTCCTCCTTCACAGTCTGGGCATAAATATACACCTCGTCTATCTCTATGTTCTGCCCATTGTATCTGAGAACTACCTCCTTGCCAGTCTCCTCAGTGGCATCACTGCCACATCCAGTCACGGCAAATGCACATATGAGCGCCAGCAGCACACACAACCATCTCTTCAACTGAACCGCACCTCCTTATCTTTGTATTCTCCTGTCTGTATATTTCTAACTCATTATCTATGCTTTGTTATCCACACTGTCTTCTTCACTGTGGGTCATTATCAACATCTGGGACATATCCGCCACGACAAATTCCGCCTTTCTGAGAAGATCATTTTTCTCCTCCCGTCCAAGCTTCAATATAAACTCAGGCTTTGCCCCCATGACAAATTTCATCCTGCCTGAATAACTCTTAACGAGCTCATCTATCCCATCTACATTTATGTCAGCCCTGTTGTACATGACAAATCTCAGGTCTCCGTCCTTGTACCATATACGGGTTATGAAGCAGATATTTGCATTTGCCCTTAACAGTGCCACATCAAGAAGATTCATTGTCTCGTCAGGGATGTCGCCAAATCTGTCAATGAGCTCATCCACTATGTCATTGTACTCATCCTCATTCTTGATGAGGGATATTCTCTTACAAAGCTCCAGCTTGACAAAGTCGTTTTTGACGTACGTCTCAGGGATGAACGAATCCACCGGAAGGTCTATCTCCGTCTCGTATTCATGGAAAACCTTCTCGCCGCGGAGCTCCCTGACCGCATCATTAAGCATCTTGCAGTAAAGGTCATAGCCCACGACCTCATAGTTGCCCGACTGACTCTCGCCCAGGACGCTCCCCGCACCTCTGATGTTGAGATCCGCCTTGGACACCTTGACTCCCGAGCCGAGATCCGTATATTCTTTTATCGCTCTAAGTCTCTTCTCAGCAACCTCGGATATCATCTTGTTGCGCCTGTAGAACATAAATGCAAATGCACTTCTGTCCGAGCGACCAACTCTTCCGCGTAACTGGTAGAGCTGTGCCAGACCAAACAGGTTAGCGTCGTGTATGATTATGGTATTTGCATTCGGTATATCAAGTCCGGTCTCTATGATGGTCGTGCACACAAGCACGTCTATCTCCTTTTTGTTGAACCGGTACATGATGTCCTCCAGCGTACGGCCATCCATCTGTCCATGGGCAAACTCTACATTTGCATATGGCACGAGGCTTCTCACATCATCCGCAAATCTCTCTATGCCTTCGACCCTGTTGTACACATAGTATACCTGACCATGCCTTGCAAGCTCTCTGGCAATCGCCTCCCTGGCAAGCTCCCTGTCATATTCCATGACATAGGTCTGTATCGGTCTCCTGTCCACCGGAGGTTCCTCAAGCAGGCTCATGTCTCTGATTCCAACAAGACTCATATGGAGTGTTCTCGGGATAGGCGTCGCCGTCAGTGTCAGAACATCCACATTGGTCTTCATCTCTTTTATCTTCTCTTTGTGATTTACACCGAATCTCTGTTCCTCATCTATTATGAGAAGTCCCAGATTCTTGAACTCCACATCCTTTGAGAGCAGCCTGTGGGTTCCTATGACTATGTCCACCTTGCCCTCTTTCAGCTCTCTGAGTGTAGATTTTATCTCCTTCTGGGTACAGAATCTGCACAACAGTCTCACCGTCACTGGATAATCCTTCATTCGCTCTGTGAACGTCTCATAATGCTGCTCGGCAAGGATCGTGGTCGGCACAAGATACGCAACCTGTTTGCTGTCACCAACAGCTTTGAACGCAGCACGGATCGCCACCTCAGTCTTGCCAAATCCAACGTCTCCGCACACCAGTCTGTCCATGATCTTATGGCTCTCCATATCCGCCTTGACATCCTCTATGGCCTTTAACTGATCGTCAGTCTCAGTATAAGGAAATGTCTCCTCGAACTCCTTCTGCCACTCGGAATCAGGAGAATAGGCAAAGCCTTCCCTCGCCTGTCTCTCTGAGTACAGCTTTACAAGATGCTGAGCCACCTCGCTGACATGGCCCTTAACCTTGTTTCTTACCTTCTGCCACTCACTGCCACCGAGTCTGTTGATCTTCGGGGCTCGGCTCTCCTTGCTCCTGTACTTCTGTATCCTGTCCGTCTCGGAAGCCAGGACATATAATTTGCCGCCCTCAGCATACTCGATGACCAGATAGTCCTTCAAGGCACCGTCGACCTCTATCTTCTCAAGCCCACGATAGATACCTATTCCGTACTTCTCATGGACCACATAATCGCCCACGCTCACATCCGAGAATGACTTTACTATCTCCCCGGCACGCGGCAGCTTCTTCCTCGAAGCCTGCGAATGTGATGTCTTGCTGGAGAACACATCTCCCTCACTGACCACGATGAGCTTCATCTCCGGTATCATAAAACCGGCTCTGAGCCTTCCCGGCATGACCGCCATCTCTCTGGCAGCCAGAGCTTTGTCCGGGTCGTTCAGGTAATGACATATGACGTCATTGTCCATGAGGTTATCGACCATTCTCTTCGCACCGACCGATGATGGCGATACGAACAGGACGCTGTATTTGTCCTTCTTCCATTTCTTGATATCAGTAACCAGCGCATCAAAATTGTTCCTGTAGCTGTGAACCTCCCTGCTCTCGATCTCCACGCGGTGAGCATACTTTACACGGTCATCCTCACCCACAAATGAGTCAAAGCCCACAACCTTGTAGCGTCTGCATTTTTCCAGAACATCATCATAAGTGAACAGAACCTTCATCTGCCCCGGGAGGATATATCCCCCCTCCAGCCTGTGCGTCAGGCTGCTAAGAAAACTCTTCTCACTGCCATCCGCCTTCTCCGTGACCTTCTTCGTCTCATCTATGAAAATGTACGCATCCTCCGGCAGGCAGTCCACCAGAGACACCGTGTCACTGTAGAAATAATCAACATAGCTGTCCACTCCGTATATCGCACTGAACTCCGTGAGCTGTTCCTTCAGCGTGGCTATTTCGCCCTTTATCCTGGCATACGCCTCCGTCTGAAATGAATCCTTAAGCTTCTTCGCATACGGCTTCAGCTCTGCCTCCAGCCTGTGTATACCTCTGTCGATCCTCTCCTTTGAAAGCACCATCTCTCCCGCGGGATAAATTACAAGTTCATCCACATTCTCTATGGATCTCTGGCTCTCCGCATCAAATGTCTTGATGGTATCGACTTCATCGTCCCACATGTCTATTCTGTATGGACATTCCTCAGTCAGCGGAAATATGTCCACGATACCGCCTCGTATGGCAAATTGTCCCGGCTCCTCCACACTGTCAGTTTTTTCATAACCAAGGTCCACCAGCTTGCCCTTGAGCTCATCCAGATCAAGGGACTGTGCCGCATGGATATTTATCACGTATTTTTTCATATAGGACAGTGCAGGTATCTTGTCATACATTGCATCTACCGTGGCTATGATCGTACATGGTTCTCCCGTTGCCAGACGCCGAAGGACCTCCATGCGCCGTCTGGTTATGGCATTGCCGTGGACATCTGCACTGAAGAACAGAATATCCTTTGCAGGATACATATATACATCCCTTCCGTAGAACTTCATATCGCTGTACAGCTCCTCCGCACGCCTGTCGTTATATGTCAGTATCAGGCGCACCGATGCGTCATCACCGAAGCCCTGCATCATGAATACTCTGTCCGTGCCCTCGCCCGTCGTACCTGTCACATTGACAAATCCATCTCCGGATGCAAGCCACTCCTTCAACTCTGTATATATATTCAGTTTTTCAAATGGCTCACCAAGTACACGTATCATTCTCCATCACTCTCAATTAAACTTATTCATAGCTGCAACTGTGCCATCCGCCAGTATGGTCTCCACCGCATCGCAAGCATTACCGCAGCTCTCTCTTATATTCGCCAGATCTTCCTTTCCAAATCTCGACAACACATAATCAGCCAGATCCATGTGATCCGGCTTTTTGCCAACACCCACTCTGATCCTGACAAATTCCTGGCTGCCAACGTACTGTATGATATTCTTCATACCGTTATGACCGCCGGCGCTTCCCTTCTGTCTGATCCTGAGCTTGCCGACGTCAAGATCTATGTCATCGTACACGACTATCAGATCTTCAACCGTGCATTTGTAGAAGTCCATTATCGCCCTTACGCTCTCTCCGCTGAGATTCATAAATGTCTGAGGCATGGCGAGTATGACCTTCTCTCCGTCTATTATACCCTTTCCTATAAGTGCCTTATGCTTTGCAGTGTCTATCCTTATATTATGTCTCTCTGCCAGCTCATCCAGAACCGCAAATCCTACATTGTGTCTTGTTCCGGCATATTTCGCACCGGGATTGCCAAGTCCAACTATGATCTTCATTTGGTCTCTCCATTTTCCTCCACCCAGGTGGATCGTTCTATTGTTATCTGTTCTCCATGATCTTCTCAGCATCTGCAAGCTGCTCCAGGGTGTTGACTCCTCTTATCTGGTCAGCATCGTCCATCGGAACAGCGGAAGCCGGAAGCCCCATTTTCTTTATTATCTCTATCGCATCCGGAAGATAATACTCTCCCTGGGCGTTGTCATTTGATATCTGTGACAGTGCGTCCTGAAGTGCTGCGCAGTCAAATATATACATGCCCGAGTTAACTTCCTTCACAGCCTGCTCCGCTTCGTCAGCATCCTTCTGCTCCACGATCTTTGCCAGGCTGTCACCGTCCCTTATGATCCTTCCATATCCAAATGGATCATCAAGCATCGCCGATATTACAGTTACACCATTCCCACTCTCCTTGTGGAAATCAAGTGCTTTTCTGAGTGTATCCCCTGTCACAAGCGGTGTATCTCCACAGAGTATGATCACATCCCCATCACGTCCAATAAAATCTGCAGCACACTTTACCGCATGGCCTGTTCCGAGCTGCTCCTCCTGAAGCGCATAGTCAACCTTCACATCGTTGACACTGGCAGCTATGGCTGACTTCACCTCGTCTGCCTTGTATCCAACGATCACACACACCTCGTCTGCACCCGCCTGGCGCGCCGCTTCTATAGAATAATATACCATCGGTTTTCCCATCACCTGATGAACTACCTTTGGCTTATCTGACTTCATTCTTGTTCCCTTGCCTGCCGCAAGTATAACTGATTTTACCATTATTATATCCTCCATATTCTATCTGGATCTGAACAGATACATTCTACTTTATACTATATTTTTTTACAAGACCATATAAAAAGAGCCAATGCTATCAGCTTGGTGACTTACGCCTCTAGCACTGGCTCTGAATGTCTATTTGAGACTGGTATTACTCTTCCAAAGATTCCTGATACTTTGAAAGAATCATACTCTGCAGACGCTCTCTTGTAGCTGTATTGATCGGATGAGCGATATCTCTATATTCTCCATCCGCTGCCTTTCTACTCGGCATCGCGATGAACATGCCCTTCTCACCCTCGATGATCTTGATGTCATGCACAACAAACTCGTCATCGATCGTAATAGAAACAACCGCCTTCATCTTGCCTTCCTTCTCAACACTTCTGATCCTGATATCAGTTATCTGCATCTGAATTACCCCCTTAACCCTGACACACATTGCGATCCCACACGCAATTGTCATTTGTACTACTTATACCGTATGCATCCTACAACGCATATCTGAAATCCTTCTCCACTATTACCTTGATGTCCTCAGGTGTTCCCTGATGTACTGTGTTCGCGCGGAGTGTATCCCTGCTCTCCACGATACAATTCTCGATGATGGAATTATCACCGATGTTGACATCGTTAAGTATGATCGAGTTCCTGATCACACAGTTATTTCCAATGTATACCTTCTTGAATATAACTGAGTTCTCAACGGTTCCGTTGATGATACAACCGCTTGCTATCAAGCTGTTATTTACCACCGCATCTGCATTGTACTTTGCTGGTGGGAGATCATCCACTCTTGAGTAGATATCCGGATGCTGTTTGAAGAAGAAGTCTCTTACGTCCTTCTTGAGGAAATCCATATTAGCTCTGTAATATGACTCCTTTGTTCCTATGTTTCTCCAGTAGCTGTCCATCTTGTATCCGTAAATTCTCTTGACACCCTTATATCTCACGAGAATATCTCTTACGAAATCATTTCTTCCCTCGTTGGCACATGTCTCAAGAAGTTCGATGAGCTGTCTTCTTCTTATGACATATACACCTATGGAAACCGTGTTGGTTCCTGCCACAAGAGGCTTCTCCTCGAAGTCTATGATCCTGCCATCCTCGTTCATCTTGATAACACCAAATCTGTTGATGTCATCCTCGCCCGGTGCCATATCCTTGCATACAACCGTGATATCTGCACCATTGCTTATATGCTCCTCAAGAACCTTGTTGTAGTCAAGCTTGTAGATACCGTCTCCTGAAGCGATAACTACATATGGCTCATGGCTCTCCTTGAGGAACTTGATATTCTGATAAAGTGCATCTGCTGTTCCCTTGTACCAGTAGCTGTTAGCTGCTGTGATGGTAGGTGTGAAGATGAACAGACCTCCCTGCTTTCTTCCGAAATCCCACCACTTGCTTGAGTTCAGATGCTCATTCAGTGATCTTGTGTTGTACTGTGTGAATACCGCTACCTTCTGAATATGAGAATTAGTCATATTGGAAAGTGCGAAATCAATTGCTCTGTAGCTTCCTGTGATAGGCATGGCTGCAACGGCTCTCTTTGCTGAAAGATCTCCCAGCTTATTGCTGTTACCACCTGCCAGAATAATTCCTAATGCTCTCATGTCTACTCACCTGCCTTTATAATACTACCGCCACTCGGAAGTGTTCCGTCCGGATAATCCGAAGGATCTGTGTCACCGAATATTGCAGTGTTCTTACCTATTGTTACGCCCTCAGGTATAACTGAGTTCTCACCTATAGTAACAAGGCCAAATGCGTAGATATTAGGCTTCATCTCATTGACAGCTTCCTCACCAACTCCAAGCTTGGCATTTGCACCAACCTTGACATTCTCGGCAATGATTCCCTTTTCAACATAGGCACCAGCTTCGATCGTAACCCCATTCATTATAATCGAATCCTTAACGACCGCACCCTCTCCTATGGTTACACAAGAGCCTATAACTGAATTCTCAACGGTTCCGTATATCTCGGTTCCCTCTCCGATGATACACTTGGATACCTTTGCCGCTTCATCTATGTACTGAGGTGGTATGGCGTCTGTCTTCGTATATATCTTCCAGAATTCCTCATACAGATTGAACTCAGGAACTATGTCGACAAGCTCCATGTTGGCCTCCCAGTATGAACCGAGAGTTCCTACATCCTTCCAGTATCCCTTGAAATCGTATGCACATATCTTGTTGCCGTTCTCATGGCAGTATGGAATAATATGCTTACCGAAATCGCATCCCGGCTGATCCTTCATGGTAACAAGTGCCTCGCGGAGGATCTTCCAGTTGAATATGTATATACCCATGGAAGCCTTGTTGCTTCTTGGGTTCTCCGGCTTCTCCTCAAACTCTGAGATGATGCCGTCATCATTCGTTATAACTACTCCGAATCTGCTTGCCTCCTCCCATGGAACCTGGTATGTGGCAAGTGTCACATCCGCATTCATGGACTTGTGATAGTCAAGCATGTGTTCATAATCCATCTTGTAGATATGATCACCGGAAAGTATGAGAACATAGTCTGGATTGTAATAATCTATGAACTCTATGTTCTGGTAGATAGCGTTGGCAGTACCTGTGTACCACTCGCTGTTGTTGCTCTTCTCGTATGGTGGAAGCACTGTGACACCACCAATGTTTCTATCGAGATCCCAAGGAATGCCGATTCCGATATGCTGGTTAAGTCTGAGTGGTCTGTACTGTGTAAGTACACCTACTGTGTCAATCCCCGAGTTGATACAGTTGCTCAGTGGGAAATCGATTATCTTGTATTTGCCGCCAAATGCTACCGCTGGCTTGGCAAGCTTGGATGTAAGAACCCCAAGACGGCTGCCCTGTCCACCAGCAAGGAGCATGGCGATCATTTCTTTTTTAATCATGTAAGTCACCTCTCCATGCAAAATTATAAAGACATTATACCATCCTTTTTATAATAATCAAAGTTTTTTATGCATTTTCACAAAAAAAATGCGCATTTTTCGATTTTTTTAAACATTTTTTACTCAGGGTATATATGACAAATGATGTATTTTGTCAGTATCAGGCGGTATTTTTTAGTTATTACTTACTTACACTCAATTACATTCTCATATTTTTCTTATATATTATGTAATTTTCATTTTGCAAACGGATATCTTTTTCATATAATGACTATATCGGAAGAAAATCATACAAAATACAAATGAGGTGTTGAATATATGTCAGAGATATTAGTAAAAGAATACCGTGGAAATATTGTTGAGAATGCACACCGCGGCTCCATCGCAGTTGTGTCATCCACAGGAGATACAATCGCCTACCTTGGCGACATAGAGAAACAGACTTTCATGCGTTCCGCAAGCAAGCCTATACAGGTGCTGCCTACACTGCTGGCAGGACTTCACAGAAGGTTCAACCTCACCGACGAGGATGTTGCCATGTTCAACTCTTCCCACTGGGGAAGCAACCATCATATATTTGTGCTGGAGGAGATCTCGCGCAAGACAGGATTGAATCCCGATGACATGATCATGAAGCCATGCGCTTCCACATCAGCTTCAGCGCTGGCGGCAAAACTCACCGACAGGTCAAAGCTCCACCCAAGGCAGGGACAGAGCAAACTTCAGCACTGCTGCTCGGGAAAACATTTCAGCCTTATGTTGCTCCAGAGAGAGCTCACCGGTAAGCCGGACGGCTATCAGCTCAAGGATTCCCCTGTACAGCAGCAGATAATCAATTTCATATCCATGCTCAGCCAGACCCCTACATTCAAGATCGGGCTCGGCATAGACGGCTGTGGAGTTCCGGTATTTGCACTGCCACTTAGAAGCATCGCCATGTCCTACGCAAAGCTCATGGATCCATTCAGCCTGTCAAACGAACTCCGGGAGACTATAGACTACAACTTCTCATGCATCCACAAATATCCTGAGAAGATCAACGATTACGGAACACCTTCATATTATATCAACCAGAATCCTGACCTCATAATGAAGGACGGCTCCAGGGGTGTTATCTGTATGGCGATAAAGAGCATGAAGCTCGGTATCGCAGTAAAGCTTGAGGACGGATGGACGGATGAATATCAGGGAATGATAATCGCAAACATACTCGAACAGCTCAAGTACGAAAACACTGAACTCATCGAGAAGCTGAAAAACTGCTACACGACCAAGCTGTTCAACGACTGCGGCATTGAAGTGGGTCACTCAGAGGTCGACTTCAAGCTCGATATAGATCCTACATTTTTTGAGAAGCCTGAGGAGTATGTCGACTCCGATCCTGAATTTGACGACACTGAATCAGATGAAAAATATGACCCTGATCTTGACAGCGCATTTGCTGATGAATACAATCCTGATCTCGACAGTGCATTTGCAGACGACGATACGGATACTTCCATCCACGCAGAACCGATAATTACAGATGCGCTGGATGACGATACGGATGATGAGCAGGAGGAAAATGACAGCAGCTTTGAGATAGACCTTTTCGGAGACGGCAATCTGGTGGATGCCGCCCCTGAGCGCACACCAGAGGAGGAAAGAGAGTTTCGCAACAAGAAGTCCATCCTCGGAATGACAGTTGTAAAGCCTTCGGCCAACAAGACATTTATCAGCAATCCACGCGTGGATCCTATAAGTGTAAACTCACATACAGTTGAGGCGCAGCCGGACACACCTGAATCTGACCAGAAAGACAATTCCGCGATTCCTGAATTTATAAAGAAGGAAATAAAATCTGCAAATATCATTTCACAGAAAAAGAGAGACTGACAGAGCAGATAAGATACAGGCTCTTGGCATTGCCTGCACATACAAAAAGGCCGGTACACATACACCGCATACAATATGCGTTTATGTGTACCGGTCTTTTGCATTCCCCATCACAGACTTTTCAGGCTGTCCTTACAGGATGGACATATCCCGATGAATTCCAGGTTGTGTGACAGTATGACGAAATCGCTGTCCACCTCCACGCCCATCTGTGTGATGGAATCCTGATATGGAAGCTCACTGTCAAATATCCTGTCACATACCTTGCAGCGTATGTGATAGTGATTCTCGGTATTGCCATCAAAATGCTCCATCTTGTCCCCTGAATACACATTCATGACAATTCCCTCATCAACCGCATCAGAGAGCACCCTGTACACAGTTGATTTGCCTATCTTATATCCTCTCTTTTCCAGTTCATCTATCAGACTCTGGACTGTAGGATGAGTCTTGAGCTCCTTTATAACAGAGTATATGACCTGTTTCTGCCATGTGTTACGCTTCTCACTCATTGTATAGTCCTCCTTCTGGTATTTATAATTTTCTATTAGGAACAGTTCTCTATAAGAGTAAGATAACACATTCCATATATTATTTCCACTATTTTTATAATGTAAGTTTTTCCTGTGATTCGATTCCATATATGAGCATTTGCATGTGATCATATATATCACTGTCTGGTGAAGGTGTATAACCTCAGTCCATGCTCTGTCCAGAGAGCGGTCTGGTCGTTGTAGCCAGTTCCCGCAAAGTTCGGAGCAAGGTTCACTCCAACGCGGTTAAACACTGCACCGGACGCCTTTACATATTCCTTCTCGCCCTGAAGCTTTACCACCTTGTCTATCGCACTCTGGGTCAGTGAATCAGGTTTCACATGCACCGGCGTAACAGCGTTGATGAGATCTCCCATGAGCTTTACGCTGTACTGCAGGCTTCTGCCCTCCATGACATAAACTGCATTCTCGTCAAGTCCCTTAGTCCGCATATGCTTGTAAGTGTAATTCGGTATCACCTGTCCCTCATAATAGCAGGACACCGCCTCGGAGCCATCCTGGGAAACCGTCATGAACTGGTACACATTCCTCCGGAGATCTGACACTGTGCCATTCTCGATCCTGTGATATTCGCCGAACTGAAATGTGCGCCTGTGTCTCTTGTAGAACTCCACCTGCTCTTCTATTGCCTCCAGATCTTTCTTCTTCATATCGCACAGATTGCACTCATAGCCCAGCACGCCAAATGCCGCCACTCCGAATCTCGTCTCAAGAGGAGTAACTCTGAGTGTCTGGTGATTCGGACAGCCCGACACGTGACTGCTGACAACCGACATAGGGTAGCCATAGCTGTATCCCGTCTGTATCTCAAGCCTCTCCCTGGCATCCGTGTCATCACTTGCCCATATCTGCGGCATATAGCACAGTATGCCGAGATCAAATCTGTTGCCACCGGCAGCACATCCCTCAAACAGAATCTCAGGGAAACGCTTAGTAATCCTTCCCATGATATCGTAGAGTCCCAGCACATACCTGTGTCCAAATTCGCCCTGCCTGTCAGACGGCAGCGTCTGACTGTAGCGGTCAGACATAATCCTGTTCATATCCCACTTAACATACGATATATTGGCAGATGAGAACACATTTGCCATGGCTTCCACTATATGATCTCTCACGTCCTTGTTGGTGAGATCCAGCAGCATCTGATGACGCCCCTCGGCATGACTCTGTCCCGGCACTCTGACTGCCCACTCCGGATGAGTCCTGTAGAGATCACTGTCCTCGTTCACCATCTCCGGCTCGACCCATATACCAAAGTCAAGTCCAAGTGCATTTATCTTGTCAGCAAGCTGCTTTACTCCACCCGGAAGCTTGCTCCGGTTCTCCTGCCAGTCTCCAAGTGAGGATGTGTCATTGTCCCTGTGTCCGAACCAGCCGTCATCCATGACGAACAGCTCTATGCCGCACTTCTTTGCTTCTTTTGCAAGCTTCAGCAGCTTTTTCTCATTTATATCAAAGTATGCGGCCTCCCAGCTATTCAGCAGAACAGGCCTCTCCCGATCCGCCCAGTGGCCTCTGACTATATGTCTTCTGACAAATGCATGCATATGACTGCTGACACCGCCAAATCCTGAATCTGAATATGTCATGACCGCCTCCGGCGACTGGAATGACTGTCCCGGCTCAAGCGCAAATGAAAATCCTTCCGGATTGATGCCGCTGAGTATACGCATACGTCCATATGAATTCTGTTCACAGCTCTCCATATGGTCTCCTGAATATATGAGATTGAAGCCGTAACACTCACCGTGTTCCTCTGAACTGCCGTGCTCAACCACCATGAAGAACGGATTGGCCCTGCTGCCCGAGGTTCCGGTCGACGATGAGACAGACACTCTTCCCTGCCTTACAGGGTGCACCGATCTGTGCATTTCCCTCGCCCAGGCTCCTCCGAAATGTATCATGTCATATTCCTGATACATTCTCATATCAAACTGCATGGACATAAGTCTGTCCACCCGCTCCACGTCATCACTTTCATTTGTCAGGCGGGCACTTCTGGTTATCACGTCGCAGTCATCCCATGTGACATATATTAGCTCAAGCTTCTGTCTGTAGAATTTGTCCCGGAGGGTTATTGTGAGCTGTGTTACCTCGCCCGCTGTATTCTGTCGCTCATATGCTTGTATGCTCTGCATTCCACCAGCCACACCGCTTCCCACTTCTGTGCCTTGCTGCTCTTTTACTGTGTTGAATCTGCCATCTGTCCCCCTATGATATTCCACCGCACACGGAAGTCCTTCAAGCTCATCCCTGCCGTTTTTTATCTCGTATGATTCGTACACAAAGTCGCAGGTCGTACTGCCATTTGCATGGGTCATACAGACAAATGGTTCGCTGACATCCCCCTTGCCGGTTGACGACAGTTCCTGCAGCAGACTTTCTAAGGTAAGTCCACCATCCAGCGCTATGGCATTGCCGGTCTCGAACAGGCTGCGGTCATGTGCCACATCCCAAAGTCCCGCAATATTCTGATCTCCGCAGTCCAGACTCCTGCCACCGTAGTACAGGTGCTCAAGGTGTCCATCCGGGCGCACGCACATGGCATACTGCGTCGACTTTGTCTCCAGTATGAATACCTGATGTTCTTCTATATATCTGATCATAGCGGTTCCTCCTATCTAATATGTATCGCCCCTCTCGCATAAGCGAGCGGGGCAGGTCGTCGGAACCGATTCCGAGTATGAACTTCGTTCATAGCGGTTCCTCCTATCTAATATGTATCGCCCCTCTCGCATATGCGAGTGGGGCAGGTCGTCGGAACCGATTCCAAGTATGAACTTCGTTCATAGCGGTTCCTCCTATCTAAGTTTCGTCATGATCTCCTGCATCCTCTCCTCGGTCAGCTTGTATTTCCTGATGAAGAATACAAGTCCTATGATGAGAAGGACTATCGGAACGACCGTCATCATCATGGAAAGTCCCATGAGAGTTCCTGTGCTCTGCTCTATGACTTCCGATGTTCTATCTGCCGGCTGGATAAGTCCGACCCATTTGATCGCAAGTCCGGCAAAGAACACTGCAACTCCCGATGCAAGCTTTACTACAAATGTCTGCATGGAGCATATGACGCTCTCATCTCTCTGCCCATTCTTGTACTCTCCGTAGTCTATGCTGTCGGCAAGACACACAGTTATCAGAACATTTAGAAGTCCGCTTCCCGCAAATACCAGAAGTCCCGGGATGAACAGAACGTACCAACAAGGCACTCCGCCCACCGTCATACGGGTAACACCGGCAAGGCTGCAGGCAAGCAGCATCACATATCCGACGATTTCATATACTACCGAATGTACAAACAGCTTTCTCTTGGACATCTTCTTTCTAAAGAGCGGGAACAGCATCATAGCAAGTATCTGCGCACCGCCGCCAAATGCGGAGAACAGCGCATATCCGCTCTCACTTCCTATGTCATATGTGAAAAAATATATGAGCAGGTTGCTTGTTATATAGAGTGCAGAGTTTACGAGCACGATGGTGATGACCACCGCCAGAGCCTGGTCATTTGTCACCAGTGAATGGAACATCTCACCTATGCCATGGGACTCCACTACTGTGTCACCCCTCTCCTTTACATTTGCCACGCAAATGGCCTCCGAGATGACGAACACCACTGCAACCAGAAGAGCCCACCACTTGAAGCCGATGCGGTAATCCGTGATCTTCAGCTTGTCCGCCGCCAGGGCTGCGCCGCTGATGGCTGGAACTACTATCATAGTAAGTACAGTAGGGATGGCAGAACCCACGCCCGCGCAGGATCTTGCAAGTGCAGACAGATTCTCCCTCTCCTTGCCCGGCTCAGTGATGGCCGGGATCATGGACCAGTACGGAATATCCATCAACGTGTATGTGATTCCCCACAGGAAATATGTCACTGTCAAAAACACCTTCATCCCACCAGCTCCCATGCTTTCCGGCACGGCGAACATCGCATAGAGGACAACCGCGTTCAGCACGGTTCCCGAGAATATCCACGGTCTGAACCTTCCCCATCTGCTTCTGGTCTTTGCCACCACGATACCCATGACAGGATCGTTAAATGCATCAAACACTCTCGCCGCCATCAGCACTGTTCCTATGAACACTGAGCTGACGCCAAGCACAGAATTGTAGTAGTACAGTATATAGCTGGCTACCAGCATATACACCATGTCTTTTCCCACGGCCCCTACTCCGTAGGCTATCTTTGTCTTTTTCTGAAGGCCGCCCGCAGGTGCGCCATTCTGTGTATTATCCTGTGAATTTTCTCCCATATATAACCTCCTTAAAGGCCTAACCTTTTATATCAGCAAGCCTTGTCTCAAGCCACTTGTCAATATCGTCAAATACCTTATCCCTGCACAGCTCATTCAGTATCTCGTGTCTGCAGTCCTCATACAGATAGCATGCCACATTGTGCGAAACTCTCCTGTGGTATAACTCGTAGAGCTTCAGAACATCCCTGCCGTAATGTCCAACAGGATCCCTGTCACCGGACACAAACAGAACCGGCACATTCTTCGGTATTTTCGCTATGTTCCTGTCCTCCTGTATATAGTGGAGTGTATTGAACAGCGTCTCGTAGCCCTTCAGGGTAAATGAGAACTGGCACAGCGGATCATCCACATATGCATCCACGCGCTTCGGGTCACGGCTCACCCAGTCTTTATTCGTCCTCTTTCTCACCTCACCGTCCACGATAGTGGTCTTCGGGATACCCCTGTTGTATGTTCCAAATGCCAACACTTCCATGAGGGTACTTCTGTATCTCTCGCCGTGCTGACTCTTCTCAAGCTCCAACACAAGTCTTCCGATCTGCAGCATATACTCAGGCATGCATCCAGTTCCCATGCAGATAAAGCCGTCCACACTTGAGCCCTCCGTGTAAGGTGACGGATATTTTGGATCCCAGCCGTAGTCACTCATGTATCGTCTCGCCATAAATGAACCCATAGAGTGTCCCATCAGGAAGAACGGTACTCCTTTGTATGCCTTCTTCAGACTTCTAGTGACTCTATGAAGATCCGCGACTATTGCCTTGCTCGCATCATAGGCATTCATATATCCAAGCTCATCCATATTTGCCGCCGTGAGTCCGTGTCCCAGATGATCATTTCCTGCAACTACGAAGCCTTTCGCAGCAAGATATCTCGCAAATTCGTCGTACCTGTCTATCAGCTCTATCATTCCATGTGATATCTGAAGTATCGCCCGCACCTCGCCCTGTGGCTCCCACACGATGACATGCAGCCTGTCCTTGCCATTTGATGATGGTATAAATGTCTCTTTCTTCTTTACCTTATACATAATGTAACCCTCCATTCTCAGTTCTTCATATCCATCGCCAGTTTTACGACCTCATACGCTCCGTCGTATATTCCATCCAGTTTGTTCCGCTTTATGTTCTCACACATATCTGTGAGTATGCTGTCATCCTGCATGAACAGCTTCATCATCTGTAGAGTGTGCGGTATATCACGGCACTCCAGTGTTCCATCTCCGATCTCCGCCGAGTGTATCGCCCCCCACTGCTCATGCCCGCCAACTCTCTTGATGAACAGCTTTGGAACTGGATAAAAGGCCAGCTCAGACGGCTTCGTTATGAGTACATCACAGCTTCTCATGAGAAGGTTGGTGCAGTACACAGCCTCATATATATTCTCATGGCAAAATGCGTGTATTCCGTACACCTCTTCCTTAAGAGCCTTATCCGCAAATGCTGTGGTGTCGCTCCAGTCATCGAAATGTGTAGTGACAAGGCCCTCCATGGCGGGTATCTCTCTCACCAGCTCTTCCCACACGTTCATGTAGTCGCCCACATTTACATACAGGACCATGTTGCCCTTCTTCACGCTGGCAAGCGCCGTCCTGATGATAGCTGCAAATATATCCTTCTGTGCTCCGGCACCTCCTATGGTGAGAAGGAAACGCATCGGTGCCTTTTTCTTTCTTCTCTCTATTCTCCTGTCGCAGTCCTCCTCTATGGCTGCCACCAGCTCATGGTCTATATAGTGTCCAACGTATCTGATTGAATCACCGGGCATAGGCTTAAGCACCTCGTCGCCCTGCATGCCGTTCAGGGTCCTGTATCCGAGGTATGCCGATCTGGTCTGAACCGTGTGAAGGCTTCCCTCCGCAAGGTGGAGCGCCATAGGCCAGTTGTCAGGGATTGCATTCACCACATGTTTCATTCCTGCATGAACCGCCGCCTGAGCCGGCCACACATGTGTAGCCACAAGTGGGATATCCTTTGGAACATTCCTAAACACCGGTGTCATAAGCTCCGCATTCATCTGATCCGAGGCATTGTATGACAGCTTCCTGAAACCCTCATAGTTCATCGGCTCCCACACCGCTTTGTTGAAAACCTTGCTCTTTCCCGATATCCTGGATCCCAGGGAATAGAGCTTATTCTGTGCCTCAATAACCTTTCCTCCCGTGGTCTCACTGTAGGAATTGAGATCCATCCAGTACGGCTTGTATCCCAGATGATTGGCCGCTGATGCTATCGCCATGGATATTCTGTAATGTCCGAACCCCATCCTGATATTGCCAACTATGATTCCTTTGTCCCTGTCAAATTCCTCCCGGCCGCCATCCGGTATATCATCACTGACTCCGCCGTCGATCACAATATTGGAGACACCGAGAGTATCTCCAATATACGGATTCTTCACAACTGCAAGAGGATAATCCACGTCACTGTCATCACCGAATCTTTTTACAAATCTCTCTTTGGAGTTCTCCGCCTTTTTGACGACCTGACTGCTCATCCTGTTGCCAAATATAACCTCAGATCTCTTGCCCATAGCACATCCTCCTGTCTTTAATATATACTGCCCACCTCGCCCCGGTGAATGAAACCGGCCGCGGGCATCAATTCCATATAATCATTTCATTCATAGCGGTTCCTACTCCTTACAGGATATGCCATCCATAAGTACATCAAGTGTATACTGCACCGCCTCGTCAAATGTAAGTCCCGCGTCTATCAGGACTGTAGTCTCCATGTATTTCTCAAGCGTGGCCTCGAACATCGTCTTGATGACCGGAATCGGAATATTCCTTATAACACCCTCGGCAATTCCGCGCTTCAGAAGCTCTATGGTATTATCCCACTGCTGCTCCATCATTACTCTCACCCGGGCAAATATCCGTGGATATGAATTCTCCAACTGGTATATCTGCCGCCAATCCAGCTCGCTGTAGCTGTCCGGCATGGCTATGAGAATCGCCTTTATCTTCTCCACCGTGGTCAGGCGGTCGTCATCCATGACCGCCTGTTCACTTCTCTTGATCTGCTCGTATATATATGTCGCCGTGTCAAAGAACAATGATTCCTTGTCCCTGACGACCTGATATATGGTTTTCTTGCTCACTCCAAGTCGTCTTGCCATATCGTCCATGGTGAATTTGAACCCTTTCTCCCGGAACTCCTCTATGGTCGCCTCATATATCCTCAATTTAAGCTGCTGCTGTGCTTCTCCGTCCATAACTCCCTCCTGTCCATCCGTGTCTGTCAGCTTCCTGTACATACTTCCCGCTCAGGAAACTCGGAAACTATTTTTAGTTTTCCAGTTTCCTTAATGATAACATTTCTTTGTAGATATTGCAATAATAAAAAATACGGCATCTCCCAAAGCGGAAATGCCGTATAGTACATCATATATGCTCAGTTGGAATCGCGATTTTCCCAAAAATATTTCTAGATATAATATTTCTGTCTTTGTATCACTCCTATGGCTGCTCCACATCAAGCACATACAGCTCATGGAGTGCTCTCGTACAGGCTATATAGTGCGCATGTCTTGTGACCATGCTTCCGTCGTAGGTTCCGTCCGTCATGACGTACACTGCATCGAACTCCATTCCCTTTGCAAGGAACTTTGGAAGTACGACCACACCGCCCGCATAGACAACCGACTGATTGGTGATGAGCGTCACCTCGGTGTACTCGGAAAGCTGTTTGTACACTTCGTAGGCGTCTGCCTCGTCATTTGTCAGGATAGCTATGTTGTCGTAGGCGTCCATGTCTCCGTAGCTCAGCTTGTCATTTATGAACTCCTCAGCTTCATCCAGTGACTCACACTGTATCTCCTCAGGCACCCTGCCGTGTCTCTCCACAGTGTTGCCGCCTACGCCCTCTCCGCCAAGTATACCGTTGCAGAACTCGGTGATCTCCGCCGTGGATCTGTACGACGCGAACAGCTCCTTGAGCTCATAGCCGCCCTGTCCGTTCCTCTTTGCAAATATCTTCGTCAGAACATCCACAACAGTCTCCTCAGGATCATAGAAGAGCACCTGATACCTGTCGCCGAGGATAGTCTTCTTGCAGCCAAACACCCTGTCTATCACCGCATACTGGAATATATTGTAATCCTGCATCTCATCTATGACGAGGTGCTTGATATTGTTGTAGGAATGACATCCGTAGAAATACACCTGCAGGTAAAGTATAGGAAGGATATCCTCATAGCATATCTTTCCATATTCATTTCTGTACTCCGATATACCCGGATATTTCTTCTCCATCTCCACCAGGAATCCAACATACAACTCAACCAGATTCCTCTCTGCAAATAAATTTACCATCTGCTTCTGTATCTGCCTTGCCAGATTACGCTTCTTCTCGTCCGGGAACTCCTTTGGTGAATTATCCTCCACTCTGTCCACTATGAAGTATGCTATGTTCTCGAATCTCTCATACACAGGTTTTCTTGCAAATCTTCCATTGAACATGGCAGCTATATCCTCGCCTGTATACTCCACCTTCTGATAGTGGAAATTTCTGAACTTTATACCTGACACATACCTGTCCAGATACTCATTGAAACTGTCGTAGAAAGAGATGGACGACTTGACCTTGATATTTCTCATCCTCTGGTTGTCCTGATCGCCGCTGTCTATAATGAACTCCGACTGATCCAGCTTGCTCTCATATTCCTCCTCTATGAAAAGAAGCTCCTCAAGCAGACTGTCAAATTCCTTCTCAGGCACACTGTTCTCCTCGAGCTCCGGGAGAACCTCTGATATATAATCGCCAAATATACTGTTTGGAGACAGTATCATGACATTGTCACTCTCAAGTGTCTTGTAGTTGTACAACAGCCACGCCAGTCTGTGCATGGCTATGACCGTCTTACCGCTTCCGGCGCGGCCGTCCACTATAAGGTTATACGCCGTGCGGTTTCTTATGATCGCATCCTGCTCCTTCTGTATGGTAGCCACCACATTTTTCATCTTAACACCACTGTTGCCGCCAAGGGCCTCCAGCAATATGGCGTCGTTGATGTTGGAGTCAGTATCCACCGCGTCTTTAAGTCTGCCATTTGACACCAGAAACTGTTTCTTCTCCACTATGTCTCCAGAAAACTCATCATCTTCCATGTCATCCACATGGACATTGTAGGATGCCGGTCCCTTTTCATAAGCATAATACATAGAGGATACAGGTGCTCTCCAGTCGTACACAAGCTGCTGCCCATTCATATCTGACTGATAACCGCTCATACCCACATATACCGGGAGATACTCTTCGTCATCTTTATATTTGAATACAAATTTGCCAAAGTACGGCACCTTCTTCTGGTGCTCATACACCTCCAGGCGCTTCGCAGCTCTTCTGAGGAATGCCTCATCATTGTTCACCGACTGCATGTTCTGCAGGAACTCCTCGTCGTCCATGTCTCCATGGCTGTCACGCATGTACTTCTTCTGTTCCTTTATATTGTCCTTTCCAAGCTCCATGGAGCCCTCAGTTATACTGATGCTGTAGTCGAGCTCCATCTCCACATTGTCAAAATAATCCTCTTCATCCTCCATCGTGGAGATCTTGTATTTTTCCAAATTCTTATTTTCTGCCATCTTATCTGCCTTTCACTATTTTACCTTTACGCGCTGTACACTGCTCCAGCCGCCATAAATGGTCTTGCCGCCAACTCTTCTGTAGGTTCTCATCCTCACATAATAATATTTTCCTGAGAACAGGGAGCTTATCCTGCGTCTGAGTTTTGTGGACTTATTTATCGTTGCCATCTTATATCTGTCAAATTTCGACGATGTACTGTACTGGATCTGATACCCGCTGACATACCTGACCTTGTTCCATGTTACATCCATCGTCTTTCTGGAATTTGATCTGACCGTTTTCGCCTTGCATCCCGGCATCCTGTACAACCTGACCCCCGCAGTATCATACGAACTTGCAGAAGTACCCTTGAACGCCTTGACCGTGTATGTATAGTTTCTGTAATTAGTCACATTCTTATCGACAAATGTGAGCGTTCCCGCTGACAGCACCTTGTACTGCTTCCATCCGTTCTGCCCCGGTGCCTTGCGGTATATTTTGTATCCACTCGCGCCCTTTACTTTGTTCCAGGATACCTTCACGCCGGAATATGCATTCTTCACGTTGTACTTCGGCTGGATAAGTCTGACCAGTGCCTTTGTAGCCGCCGGCTGTCCCTCGGCCGTGCCGTTCACGCCCCTCACCGCATATCTGTATCTGATTCCAGCCGCCGCAGTCTTGTCAGTGTATGTTCTGACTCCTGAACCTTTTATCTCAGCTATACATTTGTATGCGCTTGTCGCAGTTTTCCTGTATATCTTATACCCACTTGCATTATCTGCCGAAGTCCACGACAGTCTCAGTCCATCCTTCGCATTTCCAAGACTTTCCACCGCACAGGTTCCGACCTTTGTCTCCGGATGTTTTCCGCCAAATGTATTAGCAAAATAATCCGCCATGTATGGACAACCGTAACCGTAGTATTTATCCTTTCCCGCTGTTCCCAGATCCACGGAATATGAGATAAGTCTATTCTTCAACTGGTCACTGTCAAGCCCCGGCTCAGCCAGCTTCACATAGGCTGCTGCAGCCGATATGTGAGGTGCCGCCATGGATGTTCCTGTACTGACATGTCCGTGATTCGTTCCGGTCTTCCACGCCGATGTTATATAAGTTCCTGGAGCAGAGAAATCCACTGCATCACCATAGTAGGAATATGCATCGTCAAACTCCACCGTATCTGCAGCGATCCTGTCTGCTGTCTCCTCCGTTCCAGCCTTCTGCATAAGCCCCGACACTGTTATCACATCACTGCTGTCCGCAGGATATGACACACCTTCCACGTCGCTGATCTCCCAGTTGTTCACAGTGCTATTCGTATTGCCTGCTGCCACACACATGATGACGCCATCTTCTTTTGCACTTTTTAACAATTCGTCAAGCTTCGACCTGGTGTTGTCACTTGCATTTTTACCATAGAAGCAGAAGCTCATATTGATCACGTCCGCACCGCTGTCAAGCGCAGCCATGATTCCCTGCTGTACCGTTGACACTGTGGTTGCTCCCCGGCTTGTGAAACATTTGATGATCGTGAGCTGGACATTGTCCGGTGTCGCATCCGCTATTATACCCGCCACATGACTTCCATGTCCCATGTTGTCTCCGTAGTCGCTCCGGTCTTCGCCCTCACAGCAGTTCATACTTCCTTCCTCATTTATCCTGCCTTCAAACAGAGTATCCGAGGAATTAACTCCGGTATCTATGACCGCCACATTTACCTTAGCATCCAGCTTGTACTCCGACACCTCTGCCTTCAGCCTGTCCATTCCCATGTACCTTGTGCCCCAGCTTACAGCCTTATATGTCTCCGATGCGGCAAGCATGACATCAACGTTCCGCTGTGCAGCATACGAATTTGAATCCAAATCTGAATCCGCCAGCACATCTTCTGAATATATGACCTGATCAAGCATACATTTGTCAGGCTCGTACTCTTCCTGAAGCTTTTCGTATGCCTGTTTCGTCGCTTCCTCGGTATCGTAGCCAAGCACATAGTAATCGTATTTGTCATAACAGATGACTGTTGTCGCGCCATAGGTCTCCGGCACTTCATCTGTATACAATATGATCCTGCGAAGACTGTATATGTCGGCTGACTCACAGCTGTACATTGCCGCTGCGTCGACATCCGCTCCTCTATCCATCACATCGGCAGAGTTTACCACATCAGCTTCGTCCATGGAATCTCTAAGCTCTGACACACTGGTTACGTATTCTACATTTTCATAATCCTGCGCGTACACCTTGGTATATGTGCCAGGCGCTGCCAGCCCACCTGCCAGCACCACACAGGCAATCAGGTACGACCACCTTTTCCTTCTCACCTATATTCCTCCTGTATATAAAAACAGCTCTTTAAACCACATAGTTATCTTTTAGTATAACATAAATGTGCCGCAGATGGTGAGTAATATCTGTAACCCAAAGCCTCCACAGCACATATTTTATATCAGAGGTATATAAACCTCTGACAACACAATACGGAGGTAAAGTAATGGCAACATTCACTAATCAGGCAACTCTGTCCTACAACGGAGGATCCACCAATTCCAATATCATAACTGGAGAAATCATTGAAGTCCTCACAGTCTCCAAGACGGCTGTGGTGGACACCTACAGAACACCGGATAAGATCACTTATGTGATAAGTCTCATCAACTCCGGAACTACCACACTCACAGGTCTGTCTCTCACGGATAATCTGGGAGCATATGCAGTGGGAAATACAACAGTATATCCTCTCACATATATTCCGGATTCCATCAGATACTACACCAATGGAACTCTGGTAGCCGCTCCGGCTGTCGGTGCTGCAGCTCCGCTGACACTCACTGGAATCTCCGTTCCAGCGGGCGGAAATGCTACTATTATATATGAGACAACAACAAATGAATTTACACCTAGAGGCAATGAGGATTCCGTGACCAACACTGTTACAGTAACCGGCGCAGGACTTACCAACGCAGTCACTGCAACTGAGTCGGTTTCCCCTGTTGCAGCTCCCGATCTCGCCATCACAAAGTCTGTGAGTCCTAGCATAGTTGCAGAGAATGGTCAGATCACTTACACCTTCCTTATAGAGAACTACGGCAACACCGAGGCATCCGCAGGTGACAACGTCATCATCACAGATACCTTCAATCCGATTCTCAACGGAATCACTGTGACCTACAATGGAAATGCATGGACAGCACCGGACAACTACACCTACAATGAAGCAACAGGCGAGTTCGCAACAGTTGCCGGACAGATCACTGTTCCAGCGGCAACATTCACACAGAATACAGCCACGGGAGTCATCACCACAACTCCGGGAACGGCAACCGTGACTGTCACAGGAACCATCTAGCTGGCATGAGCCTGTCCGGGTCGACAACCTGACAGCTTTGGGAACATTTCCCACAAAATAGCAAAAAAAGAAAATTTTGTGCTCAAACTCCCAGATTCCCACTGAAAAGATACACGACTTCTAATCCATGTATCCTTTTCAGGGATTCGGGGGATTTACAGCACAAAATTTTCTCTTTTTTTCAATATAATACCTGAACACAGCTTGACACATCACTCCACATTCTTGAGCGCCTCGTCCATAGGAATCTTCTTTATCCTCTTCATCTGCAACAGTGAGATCACCAGATAGCAGGTAAAGCTGAGCACGAACATGAGTGGGAATATCCATGGCGCCATGTATATCGGCATCCATCCGCTTAGCATATCTATCAGCATTGCCCTGTATATCACCTTGATCGACAGGTAACTGAGCAGTATATCGAGCAGCGTCACCACCGCAACCATGACAGTTGTGGATGACAGATACAGCTTACTGATCTCCTTTGTGTCATATCCCAGTATCTTAACCATGGATATGGACACCGTGTTCTTCTCCACTATTAGTTTTGTGAGCAGATATACGAGAAGCATGAACATAACAAGTGAAAATACAACCACTATGTAGAACATACCCCCCATGGACTTGGTGAGCTGTCTGGACACCTTTATCATGTCATCCTTTGTGATCTCTGACACTACATGATCCTCTATATCGGTCAGCTTGTCATTCGAGAAATAGCCGGTGAAGTAATCCTCGTCCTTGTCAAATATTTCTCTGAAATCACCCTCTGTCACGAACACCGCAAGGGCTGCCGGATACACCACAGACCCCGTCACCTTGAGATCATATGTGTCATCAGTATAGCTCTCCTTGAGCTTAAGTTTGTCGCCGTCAACTATCTCATATTTGTCTGCGTAGCTGTCAGATACCAGCACATCTCCGTCGTCCAGCTTAACCGGGAAATATTTACTGTCAGAGTGTATTCCATACACCATGATCTCATCATCTATATCTCCAGTCGTCCTTAGCGTCTTCACACAGTAGGTTTCCGCATTATTATTTGCCGTCTCCACCTGTGAATCCAGAACATACTGGTGGTCAGCTATCATATTATCCAATATGTCATTCTGATAGTGCTTCAGCATAGGATTCAACATAAGACCGAACATCAGCAGAACCTGTGCGAAGTAAATTCCAACAAGCATGACCACATATCCCGGAATGTTCTGAAGTATGACACGGGTCTTGAACCTTGTCATGAACTTCCAGTGAGGCAGCTTCACCGCCTTCTTTCTCTTTGACCTGCTGAGGTCATGCCTCAGGAACCTCAGTGGTGAGAGCTTCAATTTGCTATTTACCACTAACAGGTTCACAGCGATCATGATTATAAGAGGTATGACTGTTGTAAGCACAAATGCATCGGCATTCCAATACGTCACATACTTAGTGAGGGAATAGCTTGCATAGTAAAGCTGTGCCCCCATATCCTTGAACACCGAATAGCCAAGCACGTTTCCCACCACCGATGCCACAAAAGTAACTATGACAGGAAGTGATATGTAATGAATAAGAAGCTCTCCCTTTGTGTATCCCGAGGCTCTCAGGGTTCCGATGACCGACGCCTCCTTTGTCAGCGTGTTGCCGATGGTTACCGCAAATATAAATGCAAGTATAACTATGACGATGTATTCAAACCATTTCATCATATTTGTATCACTGCCAATATCATCCCCTGCAAAGTTGATCGCCTGGTTCTGATACCTTGGAATGTAGTTCTCCACCATAATGCCGTTCATGACCGCCTGTGTATACACAATCTCAAGAAGGTCATCCGCCAGCTTTTTCTCATCGTTCTCCTCATCCGGCATTCCATCATCGTACATCCATGAATACGACCAGGTCTTATTTTTCTCCGGAAGATCATCAAATTCCTCATTTGACACAACCGCAATTCCGAATATCGTGGCATCAAACATGGTGTCATTGTTGTTCTGGAACATGGTACTGTAGTCGGAGAGTGCCACAAATCCGCACACGCTGTATACCTTGTCACCCGCTTTTATATCATCCCCGATCTCTATATCGTTGTTCACCGCATACATTCTGTCAATGGCGATCTCATCAGTTCCTGCAGGAAATTCACCATCCATCAGGCACATTTTATTTACATCGTGTCTTGGTGCGAATATCCTCAGTGTCCTTCCCCCATCATCTGCAGCATCATCTGCAGCATCATTTTCAGAGTCCTCCGTATCATCTTTTGTCTCTGCATTGCCTTCCACATTACCACTATTGCCATCAGAGTCTGATCCGATCTTACTCATAGGCAGTTCATAATACGACATATCATAGAGCTTCACGCCCTCATCCTCTATATTGCTCTTCATATCGTCTGACGCCTCATCCGACAGATCAAAATGTCCATCCTCCACGTTGTATTTGTCAAATGTATTGTCGTAGGTTTTCTTCATGCTCTCACCTGCAACCATGAAGCCCGACACCATTCCCGTCGTTATGACCATGAACAGGAATATGACCATATATTTTCCAAGCTCTCCCTTCAGTTCCTTTGGAATTCTTCTCCACAATGGATTTCTCATAACAGATCCCCTTTCCTATTGAACGTCTACCCTGTCTGCCCAATTACCAGTCAAGCTCTACAGCGGATATCTTGTTCTCATTTACAATGTTGCGTCTTATCATGCCGTCCCTGAGCTTCACAGTCCGGTCCGCCATATTCTTGATGGCATCATTGTGTGTGACCATGATTATTGTGTTGCCATACTTCTGGTTCACATCCTCTATGAGCTTAAGTATCTCCTTGGAAGTGTTGTAGTCAAGGGCACCTGTCGGCTCATCACAGAGAAGTATATCAGGATTCTTCACGATTGCCCTTCCAATTGAGGTCCTCTGCTGCTGTCCACCCGACAGCTGATTTGGGAGCTTATGTCTGTGCTCATAAAGCCCCAGAGTCTTTAACAGATCATCCACATCAAGAGGGTTATCGCTAAGGTATGCTCCAACCTCCACATTCTCCTTTACATTGAGATTAGGTATGAGATTATACATCTGGAATACATAACCGAGATGCTTTCTTCTGTATCTGGTCAGTGTCTTCTCATCCATATCCCCTGTCTTCTCTCCATCTATGGAGATATAACCGGAATCCGGGCTGTCGATCCCACCTATGATATTGAGCAGAGTTGACTTGCCAGACCCCGATGGGCCAAGCAGCACACAGAACTCGCCCTTTGCGACCTCAAAATCAATTCCTCTAAGTACCTCAGTTCGGTTCTCCCCTGAACCGAAGCTTTTCTTTATCCCACTGATCTTTAAAAAACTGTTGTCTCCCATGATTCTCTCCTTTTCCACATTTTATATTCTCCATAAACGCATCGCATAGCTCTCATGCCGTACGCCAATATTTAAACGCATGATTATATGTTCATATATTTATTAGCACATATGTAGGCTCTGTGTCAACTATATTAGTGATAAATAATATCAATTATTCTTTTATACACATTTACAGGAGCATTCAGGGATATCCCAGAAAAAAAGAGAAAACCACATTCACATCATATTGATCTGCCTGCTGTTTTCTCTTTTTTACATCTGATTCCACACATGTGGCGATCAGAATCTATATTCTCTTATCTCACAGTTCTTTATGCCAAATGCTGCGAATTCCTCATTTGTCATATCATTGAAATACGACTGTACTATTCTTGATATTCCATTGTGGGCAACCAGAAGATATGTCTTCCCGGAATCTTCCGACTCAGCCTTAAGCTCATCTAACAGATTGTACACCCTCTGACACAGATGAACCATGGTCTCTCCGCCCTCATAGTGATCCAAAAAATGCGTCTTCGCCTTGGCGAATATAGCGCCGTTTCTGGCTGTTCCCTCGTATTTGCCAAAACACTGCTCACGGAGTCTCTCCTCGGCTCTCATAGGAATTCCTGTTATCTCGGATATATGTCTTGCCGTCTCCGAAGCCCTGACCAGAGGCGAATACAGGATCTCATCTATGTGATAATCTCCATTCTTTATCATCTCACCAAGCTGCTCCGCCTGCTGATGTCCAAGCTCTGTGAGTTCAATATCCGTGGCTCCACATATCTTGTTTTCCACATTCCACACGGTCTGCCCATGGCGGGTGAAGAACAGTCTTGGGCCAAACTTTTCAACAAGCACCGCCTTTGCATCGTCATATCCCTGTGTTATCCTCTTCTCAACACCTTCAGGCGAAAAGTCAAGCATGCCATCTATGGCACCACCAAGAGGAATGGACGGATATATATGTATCATCTCCGCATCATCGTATCTGTCGGTCTTCCTCTCATCGAGATGCACCACGACAAATTTTCTGTAGCCCTCATCATAGAGAGGCTGTATTGGCACATTATCTCCCCCAAGGAAGAAGCCTCCATCATAATACTTTGTCTTGTCTATCGTCTCCATAGGGAATATGACCGGTATGGCTGAAGAAGCAAGAAGTATACGTTCTATCTCCTCCGGTTCCATGCCTGACAGCTGGAATCTCTCAGGAGTAGGCTTGCCCTCCACATTGAGACATGTAGCATAACAGCTCATGTCACTGTTCGACACACCATCAAGTACTGGTGAATTCTCCAGTATGTCCATAAGTCCTTCTCTGGAGAAGAAGCCATCCTTTATCCTCATGCCTTTTGCCACAGCATCCAGTCCTATGCACTCTATTGCACTCTGTATGACTGGATTGTCTATGGTCGTGAGCTTCTCCTTGATGGACTCAAACCATTTGTTCCTGTTGTCCTCGTCTATATCCTTGTTAGACAGTATCCTGTCGTTAGTTATGTCGTACCACATCTGTGTAGCCTTATCCAGATCGCCGCAAGCGTACAATGCCGCATTCAGTGCGCCTACCGAGCTTCCTGATACCGCCTTTATATCGATCACATCTCTGTACTCCTCAAGAGCCTTCCACACTCCGATCTCATAGGAGCCACGGCCACCACCGCCACCGAGCACCAGACCGTATCCTTCCTTAACCGGCACATCCGGCTGCCCGTCCTGACCGCCCAGTTCCGTGTAATGTATCTGCTTCTTCTGCGATATAGTCTCCTCTATCGCCTTATGAAGCTCCCCGGCCTTTTCCTTTATCTCCTCTGTTCTCTCCTGAAGCTCCTGTATAACCTTTTCTTTATCCATATATTAATCCCCCTTACTATTCCATAATAAAGCTGCTCTATCCAATATTGTCATCTTATATATCCACCAATTATGATCATATGTGTGTTTCATTTTAACATGTCAGCAACTATACCCACAACCTTATACTCACTATATTCAGAAGCTTTACCATTTATAGAACATTTATTTACGCTTTATATATTATTTCTTTTATGAACATATTTCTTTAACATCCGATACACAGAATGTACACAGTACCATCTTATTATATATACAGATTGATGAGGACAGCAGATGTGCGACATGCCCAGGCAGCACCAGCGTATCTGCCGTCACTCAAACTATCAACAATCCAATTTATATAGATGGGAGGCCGGATACCTCACAAGTCCGGTCACAACACCTAAAACCTTCCTTTATAACTTTTATAAAAAAGACGGATATCAGACAATGAAACTTTTACCCATTTTCCATTTCTGACATCCGTCTTTTTGTATATATCAATTATTCTACAAGTATTTGTACAAGGCACTGCCACTCTCAGCCCTGCCAATCATGCTAAGTGCGGTCCTGTCTCATGGTGTACCACCATTTGAAAACTGCACTTCCAATGATGATCACATATCCTATAATGCTCAGCATGTCAGGGATCTGATCCAGGAATACAAATCCCAGTATAGCCGCAAATATGACCTGACTGTAGTCAAATACCGATATCTCCCTGGCTGGAGCCTTCTGGTATGCTGCGGTTATACTGAACTGTCCACCAGCCGCCGCAAGTCCGGCACAGAGCAGGCACACAATCTGCTGCCATGTCATAGGTGCGTGGTCCAATATGATAAATGGAAGCGTCACCAGACATGAGAATACAGAGAAACACATGACTATGACCGGTCCGCGCTCCCCCTGTTTGCCGAGCTTTCTCACGTAAGTGTAGGCGATTCCGGCTCCAAGGCCGCCCGCCACACCAACCATGGCATACAGAAAATCCATATGAAACGAAGGCTTCACAACGAACAAAGCACCTGTAAATGCCAATGCCACGGATGCCCACTCTATCTTATTTGCCTTCTCCTTGAGCACAAAGTACGATGCTATGATCGCAAAAAACGGAGACAGCTTGTTGAGGATATTTGCATCCGCTATGTTGAGCTTGTCGATTGCATAAAAATTGCAGATAAGTCCTGTCGTTCCACAAATACTTCTCGCCGCGATTCCCGGCCAGCTGCTCTTCTTTATCTTGAATTTCTCCTCAGTCCTCATGAGCATGGCAATGGCCACAACAGCGGCCACTGCATTTCTGAAAAATGCCTTCTGCATAGTTGGCAGATCTCCAGACAGTCTCACGAAGAAGGTCATCAGTGAGAAAAAGAACCCTGCCATGATTATGAACAGGATTCCCTTGTATTTATCTTTTATTACCAGTCTTTTTGCCATTTGATCAACTCCCGATAATGATAAAATGCCGCCAGGTCCCGCAGCACTTTATCTATTTAAAAGCATCATCCTTGAGCCCATGCTCATACAGATACTGCTCCCACAGACTGTAATACTGCGCCTGCAAATGTATGTCATCCCAGGTATAGTCCTTTACAAGACCACCCTTGCCATCGTCCACAACCGTATTCATATCCAGATAGAAAAGCTTTATTCCATCAGCATATGCAGCTATGGCCCCATTCTTGTCATCGATATTGTCATTGTTCACAATATCGTGGCTTGCCGAATAGTCGCTGGATACATGCATGCAGCCCATCATAAAGATCACTGCGTCCGGCTGAAGCGCCTGTATCTGGGCCACCGCATCGATATATGTGGATGCGTATGTCTCCGTATCATATCCAGCCTCATTTATACCAAGCATGATGTAGATCTTCCTGAATTGTTTGCTTTGCAGCAATTCCGTGAGTGTCTTGGTTCCATTTGCGGCTATCTTCTCCCCCATCAGTCCAAATGAAGTAAGGCCCTCCATATATGCAAATTCTGCATTGTCCAGTCCGGAATACAACGCCAGTCCTTCCACTCTGGAATCACCTATGAACAGAGCATCGTCAAAATAAGACTTGTCAACCTTTATATATGGGTACTGGGTCTCAAGAGCGATCTGTGTGAGATCTCTGTAGCAGCTATTTCTTGCCTTTCTCTTCTTAACCTTCTTGTATTGAGTCTGTCTTGTCACCGGAGCAGCCGAACCGCCTGTATCTATGGTTGCTTTTTCCGTAGTTGCCTTTTCGGTGGTCGCTTTCTCTGTAGATTTCTCTGTTGTCTTCTCCGTGGATGCATTCTCAGAAGTCTGCTTCTCCGTGGATTTCACCTCCGTTGTCTGCTCCTCTGCAGCCTCACTGCCCGTGGACTCCGACGTCAGCTCGCTCTTTCCCGGAGCATCCGTGCTTGTTGCGTCAGTTCCGGTTGCCACCCTCTCATCAAGCAGCACAGTCTGGGCCATAGGATGATGAAAGCTGACATCCCATTTGTACACGCCAAGCGCAGCTCCCACATAACCGCCTGCGGTAACTATCACGCCGGATATTATGAGTATCGAGAACAGTGGACAGCCTTTTATCATTTGCCATAATTTCTTCATCTGCCCACCTCCTAAAATCTAAAATAAAGGAATGGATTGGAGCCACCCTTTGCTATCTGATATACACAGAACCAGAACAGTGCGAGCATTATAAGCTTGCATACCCAGTTCTTGTAGAATTTCTCTATGAGCTTTCTAGGCCACGGTGTACAGAAGATCACGCAGATCAGCAGCAGCCACCAGTATGTGTGTCCCAGCATGATCAGCTTGTCCATGGCATGTGTGGTGACTGATCCCTCTATGTTCATGCCAAACATTCTCTTCAGGTACAGTCCCAGAAGCTTCAGATCAGATATGTTAAATATTGTCCATGATATCGGTATCAGGAAGAACATGTACACATGGCCAAGAACCTTCACCTTGTCAAATACCTTGCCAAGGAACAGCTTCTCCATGAGAAGGAACACGAACAGGAACAAGCCCCATATCAGGAAATTCCAGTCCGCACCATGCCACAATCCGGTAAACATCCACACAGTGAACATGGCAAGTATCATTCTGAGCTTTCCCTTTCGGTTGCCGCCCATCGGTATGTACACATACTCTCTGAACCAGCGTCCGAGTGTAACATGCCAGCGTCTCCAAAAATCTGTGAGGGAATGTGCCATATAAGGATCGACAAAGTTCTCCGGTATCCTGAAGCCAAGTATAAGGCCAATTCCTATTGCCATCACGGAATAACCCATGAAATCAAACAGGAGCTGGAATGAATATCCCCATGAACCAAGCCATGCGGTCACAGTGTTTATTCCATAAGGGCCAACCGTCTGCACATCGTTCCACAGACTGGCTATCTTATTTGCCAGAAGCACCTTGTACGCAAGTCCCAATACGAACAGTGTCGCACCGCGCTCTATATCGTCCGCCTTGACCTCTCTGTGATCCAGCTCAGGCTTCACCTCATCGTAGTTGACTATAGGGCCGGCTATGAGCTGAGGGAACATGCTCACATATGTTCCGAACTTGATTATACTCTTGTCCGCCTGATACTTGAGCCTGTACACGTCAAATATATACGATGTTATCTGGAACGTATAGAAGCTTATTCCAAGCGGCAGTGTGATTGCCACGCTATCAAATATCTTTGTTCCCGCTGCAGTGTTTATTATCTCTATAAAGAAGTTGATATATTTGAATATGAACAACATTCCAAAATTAAACACCATAGCCACCGCCAGCCAGCAGTTTCTCTCAAATGAACAGTCGATCTCCGAATATACTTCTATATCATAAAAACGCTTGATTCGTCTTGCCACCGAATAGTTAAATATAATAGAAAACATCATCAAGAACACGTATATGGGTTCGCCATACGCGTAGAACACAAGGCTGCCTAAAAGCAGTACAACATTCCTGTACTTCGGCTTTGTCACAAAATAGATAAGCAAAAATAAAGGCAGGAATCTAAATAAGAACTCCATGCTCGAAAAAACCATAATATACTCCTTAAATAAATACTCAGTCCAGTGTGAGTATAAATACTTTTACCACTTATGTCAACCGACACTAATCCTATTTTTTCTTAAAAAAACTATTGTTTTCGACATATTTTCTCACCACCACAACATATGGTACTTCGCCCATATCCACGCCCCTATTAACATAAAAAATGCGTGATCCATATTTCATGAATCACGCATTTTTTCTCTATTCTATATATGATCATATTAAGATCTTATGATATGACACATATCCCTATGCCATGTCTCAACCTCATCTTACAGATAATCAAGTGGGTTGACATATGAGCCATTCAGGAATACTGAGAAGTGGCAATGTGTACCTGTTGAATATCCTGTTGAACCTGCGTACGCAATGGTCTGTCCCTGTGAAACCACATCGCCAACGCTTACTGCAAGTGATGAGTTGTGAAGGTACATCGTCACAAATCCATTACCGTGATCTATCATAACGTAGTTACCACCACTCTCGCCCCACTCGGCTACCGTTACAACACCTGCATCAGCCGCTGCGATAGGCACTCCGTATGAACATCCTATATCTATACCCATATGATTGGAGCTTGCTCCTGCTGTCGGTGACTCTCTAGGTCCGAAGTAGTCTGTGATAGGTCCTGATACAGGCCATATGAACTGACCTGAACCGGTTGTTGAACCGCCATTGTTACTTCCACTGTTGTCGCTGTCACTGCCTGAGTTATCGCTTCCACCGTTGTTATCCTGCTGCTGTTGTTCAGCTTCTCTCTGCTTACGCTCCTCCTCCAGTCTCTGCTGTTCCTGACGCGCAAGCTCTGCCAGCTTGTCATCCAGCTCTGACTCCTGCTTTGCGTATTCAGCCGCAAGAGCTTTCTGCATCTCAACATCATCACTGTACTTGTTGATCTCCGCATTCTTCTGGCTTATAACATCATCGAGGTCTGCCTGCTTGGTCTCCAGGTCTGCCTTTACCTTCTCTACATCCGCCAGATCATCCTTGAGTGTCTGCTGATACTCTGCTATGTCATTCTTAGTCTTTACCAGCTTGTTGAGCTGCTTCTGGTCATATGTGCTGAGCTGATCAACATACTCAGACTTGTTAAGACTATCCTCAAATGAAGCCGATGACATAAGTGCATCTATGTAAGCAACATCGCCCTCCTCGTAGAGGTACTGTATCCTCTTCTTCATCGCCTCATACTGATTATCCTCACTGACCTGAGCCTCTGCAAGCTTTGTCTGAGTCTCATCTATCTCATTCTGAAGATCCTCAGCCTGCTGTTTCTTCTCCACGATCTGTGTGCTTATATCTGTGGCCTGCTTATCGAGCTCATTTACAGCCGCTGTAAGCTTGTCTACCTTCTTCTGATACTTCTCTGCGTTTGCATTCGCCTCTTCCTGAGCCTGCTGAGCCTCTTCCTTCTGCTGCTCAACATCCTCCTTGGTCTCCTCAGCATGCACGCTGAACACAGGAGCCGCAAATATGGATGTAAACGACATGAGCAGTGCTCCTGTAGTAACCACTGCCACCTGCATACCTTTCTTCTTTATCTTGTATAAATCTATTCTCATCATTCATGCCTCCTAATCGCATTTCATAATGTTATTATCTTTTTGCCCTACTTATCAGCATTATAACACATATTGTTCCTAAAAAAGTAATAACAATTTGTGAATTTTTTGTGCATTGCTCTGACCGCATTTAACACTACACTCTCAGGTGCTTTCTTGTGGTAAGAATACTTCCTACCAGACCAACACCGATACCGAGCACAAGTCCGACCGGTACCATAGTCCTGAACAGATCCTGCTGGCTCACAAATGCGAACAGCGTTGTGACAACCTTGAACCTTCCGGCAACGTATGTCAGTATCTTATCGTACATGTAGTACAGAAGGACCAGAGGTATAGCCGAACCGACCGCGCCTATGATCACACCCTCTATGATGAACGGTGCTCTTACAAATACATTTGTCGCACCGATCAGCTTCATGATCCCTATCTCTTCCTTTCGCACTGTGATACCTATGGTGATCGTGTTACTTATAAGGAATATTGATACCAGCATCAGTATCACAACTATTCCTATGGATGCATATCCCACAAGGGATGACAGTGTCGTGATGCTGTCCGCAGTCACGTCAGAACTCTTTACCTTTCTGACTCCTGAAAGGCCCTGGGCAAATGCCACGAACTCCGGCTGTCTTGATACATCCTTGAGTGTGATCTCATATGACGCAGCATTCTTTAACGGGTTATCTCCGCCAAATGCATTCTTTGCAACCTGTGGATCATCGTAGTTCTGATCTGCAAACTTGTCCCATGCCTCATCGGCTGAGATGAAATCCATCGTCTCAACATAATCGACCGTTCTTATCTGTTCACCTATGAGCTGTATGGTCTCATCTGACGCATCCTCGTCGAAGAATACAGATATGGTGACTGTCTTCTCAAGCTCCTGCATACCTGACTGGAAGTTTACAACCACCGCATATATGATTCCGAAAAGGAACAGACATGATATGATGGTTCCCAGTGATGCAAGTGAGAACAGTATGTTTCTTCTTATATTCGCAAAGCCCTGTCTGAGGACATAGAAAAATGTACTAATCTTCATCTATGTAGCCTCCTTCCTTCTCATCACTGATTATAACGCCCTTCTTCAAGGTGATAACTCTCTTCTTCATCTCATTGACGATATCCTTGTTGTGGGTTACCACAACAACTGTGGTTCCTCTCTTGTTAATATCCTCAAGGAGGTTCATGATATCCAGTGAGTTCTTAGGATCAAGGTTTCCTGTAGGCTCGTCCGCCAGTATGATGTCCGGATTGTTGACCAGTGCTCTCGCCATGGCAACTCTCTGCTGCTCACCACCTGAGAGCTCCTTCGGGTATGATTTGTATTTGTCTGCAAGTCCAACCAGCGTCAGCATGGCCGGAACTCGTCTTCTGATATATCTCGCCGGGGTCTGGATGACTCTCTGTGCAAATGCGACATTCTCGTATATAGTCCTGTCCTTGAGAAGTCTGAAGTTCTGGAATACGACTCCAATCCTTCTTCTGACCTTCGGTATATCCTTCCTCTTGATCTTGCCGTAGTCGTATCCGGCAACAGTGATATTGCCCTCCGTAGGATCGAGCTCCTTGAGCAGAAGCCTGAACAGAGTGGTCTTGCCCGAACCACTGCTTCCAACGATAAATACGAACTCGCCTTTCTCTATATTAATATTGACATTCTTGAGTGCCTGATTGCCCCCAGGATATGTCATACTCACGTTCTCTAATTCAATCATAATATCTGTAGTCTCCTTCGACCTGTATCTTTATTTTTCTCCCCTTTACTCAATCCAAGCAGAATTGTAACAATTCTGTAACATTTTGTCAAGTGCTGACATATATTACATATCTTAAGTTTATTTTGGAAATTTCACTATTCAAATTGACCTTAGTGTAAATAAACTTTATAATATTTAATTAAGAAAAAATATGGGAGGATTATTACTTATGGATAATCAAAAAGATGCCATCCGCGATGCACGTAAGCTCGGAATTCCAAAGATGCTTTTACTTGGATTCCAGCATATGTTTGCCATGTTTGGTGCAACAATTCTTGTTCCGCTCCTCGTAAACGGATACTTCGAGGGTCAGGGACTCTCAATTCAGGTAACTCTTGCATGTGCCGGTCTTGGAACACTGTTCTTCCACTTATGCACTAAGCTTAAGGTACCTGCTTTCCTCGGTTCTTCATTTGCATTTCTTGGAGGTTTCTCCACAGTTGCAAACCTTAAAACAGGCATATTCAAGGACATGACAATGGGTGAAAAGCTTCCTTACGCATGTGGCGGTATTGTGGTTGCAGGACTTCTGTATCTGATACTCGCACTTATCGTAAAGCTTGTCGGTGTGAAGCGTGTCATGAGATTCCTTCCACCTGTTGTTACCGGGCCTATCATCATCTGCATCGGTCTGAGCCTTGCACCTTCAGCTATCTCAAATGCATCCAGCAACTGGCTGCTTGCATTTATCGCACTGGCTGTTGTCATCGTTTTCAACATCTGGGGCAAGGGAATGTTCAAGATCATTCCTATACTTATGGGTGTTCTCATCTCATATGCAGTGGCACTCATCCTTCATTTGTGCGGTGTGACAAATCCTGGTGGAACTGCTATTCTGGACTTCTCAACAGTTTCAGATGCAAGTGCACTCGGACTTCCACCTTTCCAGATCTGTAAATTCGACATCACTGCTATACTCGTTATGGCTCCTATCGCCATCGCTTCCATGATGGAGCACATCGGTGATATCTGTGCCATATCAGCTACAGTTGACCAGAATTTCCTTGAGGATCCGGGTCTTCACAGAACACTTATCGGTGACGGTCTTGCAACATCACTGTCAGCTCTCTTCGGCGGTCCTGCAAATACGACTTACGGAGAGAACACAGGAGTTCTCGAGCTCAGCCGTGTACACGATCCAAGAGTTATCAGACTTGCTGCTTTATTTGCAGTCATCCTCGGTTTCATACCTAAGGTTGCTGCAGTCATCAGCTCTATGCCACTTGCCATCATCGGCGGTATAAGCTTCATCCTCTACGGAATGATCTCAGCCATAGGTGTAAGAAATGTGGTTGAGAACCACGTAGACTTCACGAAGTCAAGAAACCTGATCATCGCTGCCGTTATCATGGTATGTGGACTTGGTTTCTCAAAAGGCCTTACATTCACGATCGGAGGCACAACTATCACTCTTACAGGACTTGCCCTCGCAGCTATATTCGGCATCCTGCTGAACGCTATACTGCCTGGTAACGACTATACATTTGGTGAGAACACCAAAGGTGATGTAAGCCGCGGACTTGGAATGAATCCACAGAACTCTGACATTGAGGCATAATAATTATCTGTATATTATTTATTAGGAGGTTACACAATATGACAGATTACACAGTTATGACACATCCACTTATTCAGCATAAGATTTCAAAGCTCAGAGATAAGAACACCGGAACTGCCGAATTCCGTGCACTTGTTGAAGAGATCGCCATGCTCATGGGATATGAGGCTCTGAAAGATCTTCCTACCGAGGATGTATGTATAGAGACTCCTATCGAGGAATGCATGACTCCGGTCATCGCAGGAAGAAATCTTGCGATCGTACCTATTCTCCGTGCAGGACTTGGAATGGTCAGTGGACTTCAGGCTCTGGTTCCTACAGCCAAGATCGGACACATCGGTCTGTACAGAGACGAGGAGACTCATGAACCTCATGAGTACTACTGCAAGCTCCCTGATCCTATCGATGAGAGACTTATAGTTGTCACGGATCCTATGCTTGCAACCGGAGGATCAGCTGTTGCTGCCGTTGATTTCATCAAGCAGCACGGCGGTAAGCATATCAAGTTCATGTCGATCATCGCTGCACCGCAGGGAATTGAGAGACTTCTCAAGGCTCATCCTGACATCCAGCTATACGTTGGTCATGTTGACCGCGAGCTGAACGAGAACGCTTACATCTGCCCAGGACTTGGCGATGCCGGCGACAGAATCTTCGGAACAAAGTAAGATCTTTCAGACATGATATTTATACCAGCATAGACATGCCGCAGCCCAGCACATATACTGGGCTGCGGCATGTCTTCTCTTCCCAACATTTTCACACTTCTAACATTTTTATTAAGAATTCTTTTTCGATATCCATTTGCAGGCCTTTCATGTTATCATATAGAGACTGGAGGTCTTTTTTATGGAATCACAGAAGAGATATACGAAAAAACAGAGAACACTGGACATTATCGAGAGGCTGAAGAAGGAATATCCTGACACAGTATGCACCCTCGATACTTCACACGCATGGCAGCTTCTTGTCAGTGTCCGCCTGGCGGCGCAGTGCACTGATGCAAGGGTGAATGTGGTAGTCCAGGATTTATTTGCCAAATATCCGGGAGTAAAAGAACTGGCTGCTGCCGATGTCAGTGACATCGAGGCCATTGTGAGACCTTGCGGACTGGGGAAGAGCAAGGCCAGAGATATTAGTGCATGTATGAATATGCTTGTTGATTCCTATGATTGCCAGGTTCCTGACAGTCTAGATGAGCTGCTTAAGCTCCCCGGCGTAGGCCGCAAGAGCGCAAACCTCATCATGGGTGATATCTACGGCAAACCTGCCATTGTAACAGATACCCACTGTATACGCCTTGTCAACCGAATGGGACTGGTTGACGGGATAAAAGATCCGAAGAAGGTTGAGATGGAACTGTGGAAGCTTGTACCTCCAGATGAGAGCAATGACTTCTGTCACAGGCTGGTGGATCACGGCAGATCCGTGTGCACAGCCAGAACGAAGCCACATTGCGACGCATGTTGTCTAAGCGACATATGCAAAAAGATCATCTGATTTATCATACAAACGGAAAGGAGTTACTTATATGGAGTATATGGAGAATCTGACAGAATACGTGGAGAAGCAGGCTTCTCTCTGTCAGCAGCATGATGTGATAGACAAAGAGCTCTATGCCAGATACGGAGTAAAAAGAGGACTGCGTGATGAGAATGGACAGGGAGTTCTGACCGGTCTTACCAATATATCACAGATCATAGCATTTAAGGATGTGGATGGCCAGAAGGTTCCGTGTGACGGACAGTTATTGTACAGAGGCTATGATGTACAGGATCTCGTAAAAGGCGGCAAAGGAAAACGCCATATATTTGAGGAAGCTGCTTATCTTCTTCTCTTCGGAGAACTGCCTACCGAGGCTCAGCTCTCAGAATTCAGCAGTGTCATCGCCGAGTCCATGAACCTGCCGACCAACTTTACCCGTGATGTCATCATGAAAGCACCTAGTGTGGATATAATGAACTCCATGACAAGAAGTGTGCTGACTCTGGCTTCATACGATAATCAGGCTACCAACCTGGATATAGACAATGTTCTCAGACAGTGTATCGGTCTCATCGGAACATTTCCTATGATGGCTGTGTATGGTTATCACGCATACAACCATTATGAGAACGACGGAAGTATGTACATTCACAGACCTGACAAGGATGCTTCCGTGGCTGAAAACATCCTCAGGATGCTCAGGCCTGACATGAAGTATACCGAGCTTGAAGCAAGAGTTCTTGACATAGCACTTCTGCTTCACATGGAGCACGGCGGTGGTAACAATTCCACATTCACCACAAGAGTTGTAACGTCATCCGGCTCTGACACATACTCTGCCATTGCCGCCGCCCTTTCATCCCTCAAGGGAAGGAAGCATGGTGGTGCCAACCTGCAGGTTATGAACATGATGGATGATATAAAGGAGCACATAAAGGATTACCATGACGAAGAGGCCATAGAGGCATATCTGGATAAGCTGCTGAACAAGCAAGCCTACGACCACAAGGGGCTCATCTATGGTATGGGCCATGCCGTTTACTCACTGTCAGACCCAAGAGAAAAAGTCTTCAAGTCATTTGTCGAACAGCTTGCCGCTGCCAAGGGCAGGGACGAGGATATGACTCTGTACAACAACATTGAGAAGATCGCGCCAAAGCTCATCGCCAAGGAACGCAAGATATACAAGGGTGTCAGCCCTAACGTAGACTTCTACAGCGGATTCGTGTATGAGATGCTTGGAATTCCTAGGGAGCTCTACACACCGCTCTTTGCAGTGGCACGTATAGTTGGATGGAGCGCTCACAGAATCGAGGAGCTTGTCACTACAGACAAGATCATCAGACCGGCATATAAGAGTCTGGTTAAGTATAGAGAATATGTAGACAGAGACGCCAGATAGTCAATGTGTTTTCAATAATCTTAAAGCCCTGTCAGACTTAACATTCATATGTATCCATAATATGAGACCCATATGAATGTTAAGTCTGACAGGGCTTTATGTTTTTCCTGTTTCTAGTTTGTATCCCCACTTCAATTCAGATCCCAATTAAAATATCCGGGATACATATCACAGACAATTATTTGATCTTCTCAATGAAATCGAGAAGATCATACTTGGATATAGCTCCGACACTCCTCGATGCCTCAACACCATTCTTGTACAGTATCAATGTCGGAACACTGAACACCTTATTGGCAGCCGCAAGTCCGGGATTCTCATCCACGTCCACACTGAAGAAATCCACTTCACCATTCAGTTCATCTGCAACCGTGTGAAATACCGGTGCCATCATCTTGCATGGTCCGCACCATGTTGCTGAGAAATCCGCAACCGCCACACCGCATGCCTTTATATCTTCAAAATTATCGCCTTTTACCGTTTTTACCATACTGATCATCCTCCATTCTATTGTGATGAACACACGCATCACGCTGTGCTCCACACACATCTGTATATTTTCATTTCATAAACATTCCAGATAATATCTGCTAATATTCTGCCCTTATGTTCAGCTATCTACTCATGATTTATACGTACATTTTGTCATATTCTGTCGGCCCGGTCAACAATTCTTACAGATTATTTTTATTATTTAAAATCATCTTTTAACTACAAAACTGCCCTCCTCACTAATGTTCCGGAATCCCGGGTACTCATCACAGTGAAGAGGGCAGCTTTATTTTATATTCTATATGATTCTACGCTTCGATCATCAATATAATTCTATGCTCCGATCATCAATCCAGCAGCTTCTTCATACTGTCAAGACTTATGAGAAGCGTCGATGAATTGTGAAGCAGTGCTGATGTGGTTGGCTGGATAACTCCCATCACGCCCAGGATGATAAGTCCTGTGTTGATGGTCACTATCTTGCGATAGTTCCTGTTGATCCTGCTCATCAGCTTATTACTGAGTTCCTTAAGTGTTACGAGCTCGTACAGATTGTCCGCACTGACAGTTATATCTGCGATCTCTCTGGCAATCTCCGCGCCATCACTTACGGCAATTCCAGCATCGGATGCCGACAGTGCAGGTGAGTCATTGATTCCATCTCCCACCATGATGACCTTTCGACCCGCAGTCTTCTCAGCCTCGACAAACTTTGCCTTGTCCTCAGGAAGGACCTCTGAGTAATACTCATCCACCCCTACCTGCTCTGCAATAGCCTTGGCCGTTCTGTCACTGTCTCCTGTCATCATGACAACCTTCTTGATTCCCAGCTTCTTGAGCCTTGAAACAACCTCAGCCGACTCAGGTCTGACCGGATCCTTGATGGATATGACTGCTGCCAGCCTGCCATCGATTCCCATGAACAGATGTGAATGAGTCTTGGACAACGACTCGTACAGCTCTATCTTATCCTCAGGTATCACACAGCCCTCATCCTCAAATACGAAATGATAGCTTCCTATGACAACCTTCTTGCCGTCTATGCTTGATGAGATACCGTGAGCCACAACATACTCAACCTTGGAGTGCATCTCCTCATGCTCCAGCCCCTTGGCTGCAGCTCCTGCCACAACCGCTCTTGCCATGGAATGAGGGAAATGCTCCTCCAGACATGCAGCTATCCTGAGCAGTTCATCAGGATCTCTTCCGTCAAATGATACGACGCGTACAAGCGTAGGTGATGCCTTTGTAAGTGTTCCTGTCTTGTCAAATACTATCGTGTCTGCATCAGCTACAGCTTCCAGGAATTTGCCGCCCTTGACTGTGAGGTGATGCTTGTTTGCCTCCTGTATAGCAGACAATACCGCTATAGGCATGGACATCTTCAGTGCACATGAATAGTCGACCATGAGCACCGCAAGTGTCTTGGTGATATTCCTTGTTAAAAGGTATGTGAGGATAGTTCCACCGAGAGTCCATGGCACAAGACCATCTGCAAGATGCTCTGCCTTGCTCTCAAGTCCTGACTTAAGCTTCTCAGACTCCTCTATCATCGCAACAACTTTATCATATCTGCTGGTCTTACCAGTCTTTACAACTCTGACTACCAGCTCACCTTCCTCAACAACTGTACCTGCATATGCACTGTCTCCGTGTCCCTTATGGACCGGTACTGACTCTCCGGTGAGGGATGCCTGATTGACCATGCCCTCGCCCTGATCCACAACACCGTCAAATGGAATGACATTGCCCATATGAACCACTACCAAATCATCCTTTGCGATCTTCGCACTGTCCATAAGTACATCACAATTATCCACACGCACCCATACCTTATTGATATTGAGTGACATGCTTCTTGCCAGTCCATCCACCGACTTCTTATGTGTCCACTCCTCAAGGATCTCACCGATCTCCAGAAGGAACATGACTGATCCCGCTGTCGCGAAATCATTTGTCAGAATGGATGCTGTTATGGCTGTTGCATCGAGAACCGGCACCTCAAGCTTCCTGTTCGCAAGACACTTGAGCCCCTTGCCTATATACTTGAGAGCTTTGACGGATGTCAGACAATACCGAAGCGGCATTGGCATGATCCATTTCTTGGTCATGTACCAGGCGGTCTTCCAAAACAGCTTGTCCTCATACTGTCTGTTCATGACTCTGCCTGATGTCTCTGTGAGATCCGCCGGAACCTCCACCCTGTCATATCCAAACTGTCTCAGCGCATCTATCACCGCTGCACGGTCACCATCATATATGATGATCGCGTCACAGGTTCTGTCGTGCACCTTGACCTCTTCCACTGCCTCACAGTTCTCCAGATAATACTGAAGTATGTCGGCCTGTGCCATGGTCATACGGCTCTGTGCCATGTGTATACGCAGACGATTCTTTGTTTCATTTAAAATAGAAAACTTCAAGATCTTCGCCTCTTTCTTATGTTTTGTCTTATACTGATTACTCTTCTACAGTCTCTGCTGCGTCAGCGCTCTCAGCCTCTGTGCACTCAGCATCCTCAAAGTCAGCCTCTGCTGCCTTCTGTGCTCTTGCCTCGTTGATATCCTTTGCTCCTGCGTAGATATCACCACAGTTCTCCTGGATAGTATTTGCTGTCTTCATGACACAGTCCTTTGCTCTAAGAACACCAGCTGTACAATGTGTATATACGTTCTTTGCATCCTTGCTTGAGAGAACCTTGATACCAGCTGTTCCAAATAATACTCCACCTGCAAATATTCCAAGCTTCTTCCAGTTTACCTTCTTTAATGCCTTCATCATGATTTTGTCCTCCTTGATTATATATTTATTCTGATTAATGATATGACCACTTATACGCATGATAGATTATATGACAGGCTTCGCCGTGATTCGATTTTTCTAATCACGGTTTGTTCAATCAAACTCTCCTTAACGTAAAAAATGCATTCTCGATCTTCGTACTGTAGAAAGAGTCTGCATCTGTTTCGTGGCTTTTTATTTGCTGTAAGTATAGCACTGCCCCCAGCGTTAGTCCAATATAACATTCGCAATTTAAATGACTTTTTTTCTCAATAAGTATCAACAAGCTATCTTACACTTGTGACATTTTGTAAGGTTGCTTTTTTTCCTTCTATATACTATCTTATTACTATTGGCAAAGTCATATATACAAAGGAGATTCCATGTATGGATAATTTCAATATCAAAAGTATTCTGGTAATATTATTTTTATTTTTCATAGGATGCGTCATGGGCTGGTGCATTGAAGTCATATTCAGAAAGTTCTTATCCAAGAGCAACCCAAGCCACAAATGGATCAACCCGGGATTCCTCATCGGACCTTACCTGCCTCTCTACGGTTCAGGCCTGGTGGTGCTGTATCTCCTGTCCCTGATCCATATAGATGCTGTTGACGCCCATCCTGTTTTGCAAAAGGTTCTGGTGGTACTGATCATGGCCATCGCCATGACCGTTGTGGAATACATTGCCGGACGTATATTTATAATAGGAATGAACATCAAGCTGTGGGACTACTCAGATGAGTGGGGCAATATACAGGGCATCATATGTCCGCTGTTCTCATTCTTCTGGGGTGTGATCGCGGCACTGTACTATTTCTTCCTCCATCCACACATACTGAACGCTGTGTACTGGCTGGCGGATCACCTGACATTCTCCTTCTTCATCGGTTTCTTCTACGGGGTATTCGTGATCGACTGTGTTGTATCATTCAACCTGATGAGCAAGGTGAAGAAATTTGCGAAAGAGAATGATCTTATTGTCCGTGTTGAGGAACTCAAGTCCCGACTGGCTCTGGATCGTGAGAAGTTCAAGGAGAAGCCAAGCTTCCTTCTCTCTCTTCACGATACAGCATCGATCAAACGAGCATTTGAGAATAACCCTGAAAGCTTCTCCATAACAAAGAAGATCAAACTGAAGGCTGAGGAGCTTACAGAGAACGTAAAGGAAAAAAGCGCTGTGATAAGTGAAAATCTCAAGGAAAAGAGCGAGGTGATCACCGAGGGTATCAAGGCTGCCGGAACTGAGGCAAAGGCCCGCATAGGCGAGACGCTGAATCGAAATGATTCATCAGATGTGGCCGACACAGATCTGTTCGACAATTCCCACAGGGACATAACAGAACACAAGAATGAAAAATAATATCATTCTAAGCATATAACAAAAGCAAAAATACCATGTACAGGCGAAATGCTGTACATGGTATTTTTTACGCGCTCTATTTACTTTTTATCTGTACTTGACACTAGCCTTCTTGTAGGTTCCTGCCGTCTTTCCTTTGTATGGTTTTACAAAGTATGTGTACTTTGTTCCTGACTTCACACGGCGGTCAAGATATGTTCTGGTCTTTGCTTTCACAACCTTCACACATTTAAATCTGCCGCTGCCTGTCTTTTTGTATATCTTATAGCCGGCGGCTCCCTTTGTCTTCTTCCAGGAGACTCTTACTCCCTGTGAGGTATTCTTTGCTCTTGCGGTCGTGCAGCCTATATAATACTGGCTCTTTGCCTTGGAGCCGCCCTTTGTATAGCTGTTGTATGCCGATACTCTGTATGTGTAGGTCTTTCCTCCTACAACAGATCTGTCTACCATTGATCTCACAGAGCTTCCCTTCACTGTCTTTATAAGTCTGTATGCACCCTTGCCTGTGCGTCTGTATACCTTATAACCGGTGGCTTTTGAATCGGTATTCCAGGTGAGGCTTATTCCCTTACCTGTATTCTTCGTTTTGACCGTCACCGTCGCAAGCTTCAATTTGTCGAGTGTGACATTCTTGGTATATCCGCAGTTGCTGCATTTGTACTTCTGCGATCCCTGGGATGTGAATGTCGGCTGTTTTGTAACCTCTCCCGCCTGCCATTTGTGGCTCATACATGCTCCGAGATAGTAAGCGTCCTTTCTTGTACAGGATGGAGTGTCGGAAACCCAGATCACAACATCATTTCCGTAATATCCCATTCCATATATGTTTACACCTGATACATACTTCTGTCTTATGTCATATATAGCCCACGCCTTGCGCTCATTTACCTCAAGATCTATCCATGCAACATATCTCGATGTGCAGAAATAGAGCTTTTCCTGTGCAAGGAACAGTGTTCCATACTGTTTGTTAAGTGTCGTACCATCTGTATCCAGCCATTCATCCTGCCCGGTAAATATCGTTGTATTTACACCGTTGCTGAAGCTGTACTTGTTTATCTGATAGTATGATGACTGGCTGCCCTGCTTTATGCTGTACCAGTAGCCCTTTCTATAAAAGATGACCTTCTCAACGCCATTCCAGAACTGACCTTTTTCATATCGCTTATCCGTGGCATTGCTGTATGTTCCCTTCCATACATTTCCCACCTTTGTGTCATATCTGCCAAGATAATAATCGCTGCTTGCGGCCTTAGTCTTACTGTTCAAGGTGTCAAAGCTTACAAGGAAATAATCATGCATCGACCTTCCCGGTATATCACTTGCGGGATCATCCCAGGTTGCGTCAACGTGATACCACTTTCCACCTATATTTACAACATTCCACGCATGGTTTACATACTGGCTTGTGGCAACTCCACTCGGAACCCCGGCTTTCCTGAGGAAATACCACATGGTCTCCGCATATCCCTGACACACGCTGCTCCTCTTAACCAATACACCATACATATCATACATGTGGTCTCTTCCGGTTGTTGGATCAAATTCCTTAGCCCCGCTGGTGTCATATGCAACTGTGGATGTCAGGAACTCATGATATGCAAGCACGATCTCTGCCGGCTTCATGTTCTTTGTATTTATCTGCTTGTTCACTTCCGCTATGGCTGCATCCAACTGCTTCTTTTCGGTTCGGGCATTTGGCTTGTATGAGAACTTCAGATACACGACCTTTCCTGTGGTCTGGTCATACAGATAACTGTATCTTGCCACATACACGACCTCGGGATGCGCATTCATTGCGGTTGTGACTACATTTGCAACATTTCGTGTGGTCAATCCCCAGCTCTTTACATTGAGTCTCGGTGAAAATTTCTCCACAGCGCCGACAATGGCACTCTCATATTTCTTTGAATTTGCCGCTGCCAGTGACGCTTCCGATGAATCCGATGCTTCATCTTCTATTATCTGTCCGCCAAATTGCAGGATACCTGAAGTATCGCCCTCCTGCTCAAGCAACTGACCATAGCTGCTCTGTGATGAGTCATACTGTTCCTGAGTATCTTCCGCAAATGCTGGTATTTTTCCGCCGTACAGCACACACGCAGCGATGACGCCCACCACAAATATCATCCTGATACGCCGCACAGCTTCTGTGAGTCTTACATTTTCATATTTCATTCTTTTTCTCCCTTATAATTACGCAGTAAGCATCTACCTTTTTATTCTCTTCTGCGGTGACGCTGCACTGTATGTCTTATTATTCACTGCCTTCACAATGTAATAATAAGTCTGACCTTTCTTTGCCGTTTTGTCTGTCCAACTGAGAGTTTTCGCTGTTACAGTCTTGACTGCCCTGTATTTGCCTGTTGGTGTCTTTCTATACACAATGTATTTTTTTGCACCGGCAGACTTTTTCCAGGAAAGTTTCACTCCCTGTGCTGACTTCCTGACCGTGACAACAGGAGCCTTGATGTAGAGAATACTTGCCTCTGTATATCCACTGAGTACATTTCCATTATATGCCTTTACACAGTAGTAATACCTGTTTCCTGACTTGACTGTCTTGTCTACATAGCTTGTCGTTCCCGACTTGACTGTCTTGATACATACATATCTTCCCTTGGCGGTTCTCCTGTATATCTTGTAACCAGATGCCCCTGACGCTTTATTCCAGGTAAGCTTTATCGCGCCGGCCTGCTGTGCAGACTTTACGGTTACCTTCGCAAGCTTCAGCCTTGCAATTGTGACCTGCTTTGCTGCGCCACATGTCTTGCACGTATATTTCCTGACTCCTGTAGCTGTATATGTAGCTTTCTTAGTAACCGTTCCATTATCCCATGCATGGGTCGTACATACAAGCTTGGCTATCGTTTCGGTCTTGGTTGTTCCGCAATTCTTACACGTATACTTCTTGGTTCCCTCTGTCTTGTATGTCGGCTGTTTTGTCACTACTCCGGCATCCCATGCATGCTTTGTACATACCAGCTTGGCTATCGTTTCGGTCTTGGTTGTTCCGCAATTCTTACACGTATACTTCTTGATTCCCTCTGTCTTGTATGTCGGCGCTGTCACAACCTTGCCGCTATCCCACACGTGGCTCGTACATACAAGTTTGGCTATCGTTTCGATCTTGGTCTCACCGCAGTTTGTACAGGTGTACTTCTTGGTTCCTGTACTTGTGTAGGTCGGCTCCTTTGTCACCACTCCAGCATCCCACTTGTGGCTTATGCACATCTCGAATGTATACTCGGCATACTCCTTGTTATACTTGCTTGAATTGCTTGAATCCTTAGTTTTCTTTATATTAGGAGAATCTGTAATAAAATACACCAGCTTACCATACTGTTCTCCAAACGCATATAAATTATTTCCTGTTGAACTATTATACTGTGTTCGTATATTTATAAGCTCTGTAGGAGTTACATTTGTTGATGTTATATCTATCTTGTTCAAGCTATCCGGAGTAGTAAAATATAAATTATCACCTCGGAGATATATTGAACTATAAACACCAGGATAATACCCACCACTCGGAGTTGTCCATTTTGCAGTGCCCGAATACAAAACCTTGTTTATGTTAGTCGAATACTGGTACTTATTTATGTTAAATGATGTTTTCGAACTGCCCTCACTTATGCTGTACCAATAACCGTCTTTATAAAAAATAGCTTTCTCAATACCATTCCAGAACTTACCACTCTCATAAGTGGTGTCCACCGCTGTCGTATATGTATCTCCCCACTGTGCGCTGACAACCATATCCGTTCTGTCCTTAGTATGGTTGATGAGTGTATTCTTATTCATTGTATCAAAGCTGACAAGGAAATAATCATGATATGATCTTCCAGGCATATCCCACACCGGATCATCCCATGTCGCATCTATGTGATACCAGTTGCCACGGATCTTAACTATGTTCCATGCGTGATTGATATTTTCACTTGATGCGATTGCACATGAAAGACCAGCCTCTCTTAGCAGATAAAACATAGTCTCGGCATATCCCTGACACACACAACTATGTTTAACCAAAGCTCCATACATATCGTACCCGTGATTTGCAGCAATCGTTCCATTGAAATAATCCTCATATGCATATGCAACTGTGGATGTGAGATACTCATGATATGCAAGTACTATCTCTTCATCGCTCATTCCACTGGTATCTATCTTACTCTTAACTTCCTGAAGTGCAGCATCAAGCTCCTGCTGCTCCTCCTTTGCATTTGTCAAATATGTAAATGCTATTTTGGTGATTGAAGAGCCAGAAGTCCAATATGTATAGCCTCCCGATAGACTGATAAACTCGGGATGAGAATTGATAATAGATCTTACTGCCCCGTTATTAATATCGTCTCTCGTAAGGCCAAGTTCCGATACATCTATACTCGTCTGCCCCGCCTTGATTCCTTCAACAATAAGCTTCTCAAGTGCTGTTGCATCATATGTAGATGCCAGTGAAGCCGCACCATCCTGCTGCTCAACGACAACGCCAAGTCCGCCTTTCTGCAAAGTGTCGTCCAGATCATCATACCCTACCGTAACCTGACTCTCATCTGAACTTACCCGTGTCTGATCAGATGCATATGCTCCCACTTTACCGCCTGTCAATAGCACAACCGCCGCTGAAAATGCCAAGGCACCGATACAGATTTTTCTGCTCAGCCCCCTTAACAACTCAGACTTTATACTGCCTGCCACCACTCTATATGATTTCCTCTTTTTTATCATAAAACTCCTCCTTAAACGATACGTTCCAACCTTATATTTCTGTTCATCCCTCAATACTTTTATTATATAGATTTTTGACACTGTTCGATAGCTTTTTACCTCACTTTTGTACATCTTGTAGGAATTGACAAATTGCGCAACTTTGAGCAATTCATGATATCTTAATCATAAGCAATTATATCTCTTATTCCAAGCCGTTTTTCTTAATTATATACAATATTGCCCTGATGAATGGCAATGTATATATTTTGTGTATTTTGCACAAATTAGAATGTATTATCAAATTACAATTGAATTATTTGTCTATTTGTGCTACCTTTAGATAGCAAGCTGTGCAACCGCTTGCGCATATATTTTACACTAAAAACATATAACATAGAGCACATTACCTTTATTTATAGGAGATGACAGATAAATGAACAAAAACAAGCTTTTTCCGCAGATAAACGGAATACTACACGGCGGTGATTACAATGCTGAACAGTGGCTCGACCGCCCTGATATTCTGGCAAAGGATATCGAGATGATGAAGGAGGCAGGAATGACTTCCGCTACACTTGGTGTATTTTCATGGTCAGCATATGAGCCTGTTGAGGGCGAATACCATTTTGACTGGCTGAAGGATGTTATGGACAACCTGTATAATGCAGGCATTTACACCGTTCTTGCCACGCCATCGGGCGGCAAACCGGCATGGATGGCACAGAAGTATCCTGAGATCAGGCGTGTGGATTCATATGACGTCAGAGAACATCAGGGCGTCCGTGAGAACCACTGCATGAGCTCACCTGTATACAGAGAAAAAGTTGCCAATATCATCCGTCAGCTCCACGCCCATGTGGGAAACCATCCGGGACTCATCATGTGGCATGTGTCAAATGAGCTTGGCGGGGAGTGCTACTGTCGTATCTGTGTGAAGAGATTTCAGAATTACCTCGCAGAGAAGTTCGACCACGACATAAACAAGCTGAACAAAGCATGGTGGACCGCCTTCTGGAGTCACTCATACAACAGCTTCTCACAGATTGAGCCGCCATACAAAAATGGTGATTTCAGTATCATGGGGCTGAACCTCGAATGGAAGAGATTTACCACATGGAACATGAACGATTACATGAAATCAGAGATAACACTCCTCCGTGAACTCACCCCTGAAATACCTATAACAACCAACTTTATGCAGCTCTACGATGGTCTTGACTACAGACCAATGGCAAAGGAACTTGATGTGATCTCATGGGATTCATACCCTAGATTCCACAACGACTATGAAAGCCTTGCGGATGTCATGGGGCAGAACACATTTGACCACGCAGTCATGAGATCCATGAAGAAGGATAAGCCTTTCATGCTTATGGAGAGTGCTCCGGGGCTTGTAAATTGGCATCCATATAACAAACTCAAAAGACCGGGCATCCACAAGCTGTTCTCATACAACGCTATAGCCTGCGGTTCTGACACTGTTCAGTACTTCCAGTGGCGAAAGGGCAGGGGCTCATTTGAACAGTATCACGGTGCCGTTGTCGACCATCTCGGAACAAATGACACCAGGATATTTAAGGAGGTTGCCGCTCTTGGCAGCGAACTTGCCGGGCTCTCCGAGATAACCGGAACGCTTATCAGATCAAAAGTGGCACTGCTGTTCGACTGGGACAATATGTGGGCTATAGATGATGTCAAGGCATTAGGTCAGGAGTCCAAAAAATATCCTGAGACCTGTATGTCTGTATACAAAGAGCTGACAAAGCGCGGCGTTGACGTGGACGTCATTGCATCCGATGAACCACTCGACGATTACGATGTGGTTGTTGCACCTATGCTCTACATGCTGAGAGATGGCGCAGCCGAGTCTCTTGCCGCATTTGTAAAGAGGGGCGGACAGCTTCTATCCACTTACTTTACGGGCTATGTAGACAAGGATCAGCTCTGCATCCTTGGGGGATTCCCGGGAAATGGGCTTGCAGATGTATTCGGAATCATCAGTGAGGAGATCGATACTCTGTATCCATCCGACAGAAACAGCGTAACTTTCACAGATGGAAGTTCATGTGAACTCCGTGACTATGCTGAGATCCTGAGAGTCGGAACGGCGGATGTACTTGGAACCTACGATTCTGATTTCTACGCCGGAAATGCAGCAGTGACAGTGAACAGCTACGGCGAGGGCAAGGCCTACTACGTGGCTGCAAGAATAGATTACAGTAAACTCGGTGAGATCATGGAGCAGATGATGGTGAACGCCGGTATCGCCATAAAAGATCTCCCTGACGGAGTTCAGTATCACTGCAGATATGCAGATGACGGAACTGCATATGGATTTTTCCTGAACAACACCAACGAACCTCAGACAATATCTGAAGTTCACGGAACCGACATTCAGACGAAGAATATATTTGATGGCAAAATGGAATTGGCTCCGTTTGGAGTATCCATCATCAAGGAAAATAATTAAATCTGATAATAACTTTTTCCTTCCTTAAACCTTTTTGAAAAAGGCGGTGATACTTCTGTTGTGTATCACCGCCTTATGTGTTCTATTTCCAGCATGGACTCTCAGTCCTATATGCATTTTTAGTTCTTTTCAACCTGCTCCAGCTTATCCTCTATCGCCTTGATAACGATCTTGAGGGCTTTTATTCTGGCATACTTCTTGTCATTTGACTCCAATATGTGCCATGGCGCAAAGCTGGTGTTGGTATTTTCCAGCATCTCATCCACTGCAGTCTCATAGTCATCCCATTTGTCACGGTTGCGCCAGTCCTCATCTGTGATCTTCCAGCGTTTCTCAGGCGTGTTCTGTCTGAGTGTGAATCTCTCAAGCTGTGTATCCTTGTCGATCTGAACCCAGAATTTGATGACGATCGCACCCCAGTCGTGGAGTTCCTTCTCAAATTCATTTATCTCATTGTACGCCCGCTGCCAATCATTCTCCGAGCAGAAACCCTCAAGTCGCTCAACCATGACTCTGCCATACCATGTTCTGTCAAATATAGCCACATGCCCAGACTTTGGAAGTCTTGTCCAAAATCTCCACAGAAAATGCCTTGCCTTCTCGTGTGGCTCCGGACTTGCTATAGGATTTACCACATAACCTCTCGCATCAAGTGCCTCCGCTATCCTCTTGATATTTCCACCTTTGCCTGCCGCATCCCAACCTTCGTAGCCTATGATAACAGGTATCCTCTTCTGGTAAAGCTCATTGTGCAGTCTGCCGAGTTTCTTCTGCAGCTTGTCAAGTTCCTCCTTGTACTCCTCATCCGTCAGTTTCTTGTCGAGAGACACCTCGGAAAGTTTCGGGATCTTCTTGAGCGCAAATGTATTCTGCAGTATAGGTACAGCATGCCCCTGATTGAGCAGCGCAGTATCTATTCCCTGATTGATGATATCGAGTATCTGAAGTTCTGCCCATTTTCTCTCCTTTGCATCTATCATGTACCACGGTGCATTTGACAAATTGGTGTCATACATAAAGCTGTCAAATGCCTCAAGATACTCGTCATACTTTTTGTTCTGCTTCAGATCATGCTTAGACACTCTCCAGCTTGTAGTATCATCTTCAAGAAGTGTTTCAAGCCTCTTCTTCTGCTCATGCTTGTCTATCTGGAAGAAAAATTTCATGACCAGATATCCGTTGTCCGCCAGAGTCCTCTCAAATCTCTTGGTGCTGTCAACTCTCTTCCGGTATTCCTTGTCTGACAATTCTCCAGACATCTTGCCACCTACTATGTCCCTCATCCATCCACCATCCAGAAATACAAACTCCCCCTGTTCCGGTATTCTCGTAAAATACTTGTACAGGAATGGTCTGCGTTTTTCCTCATCTGTGGAATACTTCACTGACTCAACGTTGAAAAATCTCGGATCCATATTCTTTATGATCCTTCCCACAAGACTTCCCTTACCTGCGGCTCCCCAGCCCTCAAATATGACAAATACAGGTATCTTACCTTCCTTTACCTTGATCTGATTGCGTGTCAGATTCTCTCTGGCGATCTTCAACCTCGCGCCTATCTCCTCATCCGATGGACGCTCCGGCTTGTTCCAGTCCTTTAACATGTAACCCACTGCTCCTTTCACATTGTCTCTTCATTTGTTTTTATGAATAATATACCCCGATTTACAGAAACTAATGCCGCTTCGCATTTACTAATACAAATGCCGCTTCGCGTCGTGCTTTTTCCTTCTTGCGATATCATTATACTACTTTCTTTTGAGTTGATACATCTGAAAAAACATTAAGATATGTGAGGAAAATGAATGTTGCGAAGGTAAAATTCATATGATATAATGTCAGCAACAATGAAACAAGAAATTCTGACATATGCTTTCCCAAAAGCATAACGAAAACCCCAGTAGTTGGCGCTACTGGGGTTTTCTCCGTCTTTTAAAGGCGACGTACTCCTTGGGCTGATTACCACTTACTTATCTCCGTTCTGTCACTGCGCTCCCCCCTTTCCTAGCCTGTCTAGGGGTGGCAACATCTGTATTGTGACATATTATCTTTTTCTTTTCAATGGGTTTACATAACTATACAAAATGTATAGTTTTATACATTACTACATATAAAATCCCCGGCAGCATACTGACATGTGTCCTGGATTTCAGGTACATATCAAAGGCCACCGGGGCTTAATTATCACTATAATTCTCTATATTATGACAGCTCCAGATCAGGCTTGCCATACTCAGCAAGCTTCACATCATATGCCTTGCGCATAGCTGCCTCAAATGGTATCTCTTTCATAGGAGCATCCAGTTTTTCCAACAGATAATGTACAAAATCAGGATTCTGAATGAGCAGTGGTCCATGAATGTATGTCGCAATTACTCTGTTCTTGCAGATTCCCTCATTCATGGTATCAGGATTGCTGCCCTGTCCGATCTCCACCTTGCAGAATGTCATATCATCAGGTATTCCGTAAGTGTGGGCAAATCGGCTTGTGTATCCGATGAGTGTCATATCGTTGAACTTCGCCTTGATGAGCGTGTTGAAACGATTCGGAGCCTGGCGGACTGAGTACATGCCCGGAACAACGCCAAGTCCTGTAACTCTGGTTCCATCCTCTCTCTTGATATAATCACCAAGGAGTTCCATGGAATTGCCAACCAGAAGGAAAAGCGCCTTTCCATCCTTCATGCATGCTGCGATCTCGTCCTTGTACTGCATCAGTCTGTCAAGCACGAGCTCCTGGCTCTTCTCGCTCATGGAACACATATACACCATGTCTATATTCTCTTTGAGGAAGAGTGGCTTCTCATTAAGTCCTGTTGTCACAAATTCCGCATCCGGCAGACATTTCTGCAGGTACATTGTATTTCCTTTGTCACCGTAGAGTGTACATATTTCCGGATATAAAATCTCAATCTTCATTATTTGTCACCCTCCAGTCTCTTGATTATCTTCTTCTTCATCTCACATGACATTCCGTAATTCTCACAGTCGTACAGGATATATATTCTGTCAACACCATCTATAGTCACATCGTCTGCCGCAGCGACCTCGCTGAGATTTGTGAGTATCTTCTCCTCAGGGATACCAGCCAGTAAGCATCTCACCTTGTGGTCGTAGCATCTAGGTCCTGTGCAGACGACCTGTACAACATCATCCCTGTTGAACTGCTCATACTCCAGATCGTATATCCAGCCTGAGAACTCTATACTCTTCTGTCTGTCCTCAAGATCGTCCATCGCAAGGAGGATAGCCTTCTTGCCCTCCTCATTTGCCACATACTCAAATGTTCTGGATGAAGAAACCGCACTCTGTCCCTTTGAGAGCGCCTGGATTACTGTAACACCATTCACTGTGGTCTCGTTGTGGCGGGAATCCGGTATATGGATCTGACCCATGAGTTCCTTGATTCTCTCAGCTGAGAGGCCGATCTCGCGCAGTGCAGATATAACAGTAACTTCATTATATATATTGAAGAGAGCTGTGTGGATCAGTGGATAAACTGTCTTCTTGTCTCCCTCCTGTATAGTAATTGTCATCTTCTCTCTGTCTATGTCGGTTGCCAGATACTTCTTGTCCGGGGAGTGAAGTCCACACTTCGGGCATACCACATCGCCGATGTGATGATATCTGAGGTAATTGTACTTCAGCTTCTCGCCGCAGTTAGGGCAGATCTGGTAATCCGCGATAAGGTTGTATGGCTCGGTCTTGTCATCAGGCTGCTTGCCGATTCCATAGAACACTCTGTAGCTGTCTTTCTTCAACATGCTTGAGCAAAGCTCGTCCGCATTCAGGATAACCTTTGCAGAATCAGGGCAGTAGGTATCTATGACACTGAAAATATAGTCAGGGTGAGCATTTCTCTTGAGTGAATCTCTGAAAAGTCCTGTTACAACAAGATAATCCGGCTTCACATATGGAAGTATCAGCCTTGAAGCACGCTCGTCCACCTCAAATACAGTGGCATCCACTCTGACCTTTCCCGTAAATGTAAGGCTGTTGATGACATTTGTCGTACAGCCAGGGACGATATTGGAACCTGTTCTGTTGCTGACAACTCTTCTTCCATCCTTCTCCAAAACATCAGTTATCAGGTTACTACAGGTGGTCTTACCATTTGTTCCTGTGACACATATCGTAAGCGGTGCCTTGGGCGCCTGTGCCAGGAAATCCGGACATATCTTCAGGGCGATAACTCCAGGTGTATGCGTACCGTTCCTACCCAGGAGCTGGATGAGTCCCTTGCTCAGTTTTGCGGCTGCGAGAGCCACATGAAATCTAAAAGATGACATAGCTATTCATTCTCCTTATATATACAAATAAAACTCATGTAATTCTACAACCTTTGACAGATGTTGTCAATTATACCAGCACATAACAAGACTATGATTTCGCCTCTTTCCAGTGTTTCCTGTAATTTATCCTGCGATATGAATTCGGAGTCGATCCATATTTTGTCTTGAAGCATTTTGCAAAATAGCTTCCGCTGGCAAATGCCAGATACTGCGATATCTCCGTACAGGAAAAATCTGAATATAGAAGCATATTTCTGGCAGTCTGAAGCTTCTTCTCCATGATGTAATCTGAGATTGTCTGACCGACCTCCTTATGAAATAGTTTGCTCAGATATGAGCGTTCCACTCCCACAAATTCTGAGATCTCTGTAATTTCTATTCTTTCATGCAGATGATCATACACATAGTCCATCGCCCTTACACAATGAGGTGATATAGCAGCTTTCTTTTTCACCTTTTTCATCCGCCTGGCATAGTCCATAATCAGTTGGTTATGTACATCTATGATCTGCCGTTCTGTCTGCGCCTTGTCCAGCTTATTAATATAGAAGTCACTGAGATTGTAACTCTCCATCTCCTCCATCCCCTCTTCTATGCAAAATCTGGAAATCATTGCCACTAGCACTATCTCGTGATATCTCCTATTGCGAACCTTGTCATCTGACAATATTCCTCTTGACGCAAGAACAGCCTCATCCTCATCACCTGTCAGCAACATTCCAGACAAAGCTTTCACATCACCGCTGCTCACAAGCTGATAAAAATCAAGCTCATTGTCGTATGTGGAATGTGCCAGTCCATATTCCCTCTGGACAAACTGCTGTTTTACTATCTCATTCGATATCTTCATTGTCTTTCTGCCTTTCCTCTGTGATATTCATGTTCCTTCATCGCACATTTTTATCATATACTTTCATTTGCGATTTACATTTTTGTAATTTGTTGTCCTAACTACATTGCTACAACACATTTATTATATAATTGACACATTTATTATATTCTCTTATCAACGCAAATGCTACTATAAACTCACAGAAAACGAAACAGACAATGAGTGCAATATATATTTTACTATTTCACAGGAGGTTAAAGATTATGAGAACTTTAGACGGATTCAAAAAAGGTGTAAACTTAGGTGGATGGCTTTCACAGGGACCACTTGACAAGGAGCATCTTGACACATTTATCACAGAAAAAGATATTGCAAGAATAGCATCTTGGGGACTTGACCATGTTCGTCTTCCTATCGATTACGATAATTTTGAAAATGAGGACGGAAGTGATAAGGAATACGGCTACGCTTACATCGATTCATGCATTGAGTGGTGCCGGAAGTACAAACTCAACATGGTCCTTGACCTGCACAAGACATATGGATATATATTTGACGACGAGGCTCATCTTCTTGAATTCTTCCATGAGAAACCTCTTCAGGATAGATTCTATGGAATATGGAGAAAGCTTATAGACAGATATGCAAAGGATGCAGACATAATAATGTTCGAGCCGTTGAACGAGGTCGTAAGTCCAACCGTTGTAAACGAGTGGAACGAAATATCAAGCAAATTCATCGAGATCATCCGAGCTAAAGCACCTACTGCCAAGATCCTGCTCGGTGGGGTTGGCTACAATGCTGTTACATCTATAAAACTTCTCCCTCATCACAACGATGAGAACATAGTTTACAATTTCCACTGTTACGAGCCAATGGTATTTACCCACCAGTCTGCTTACTGGGTAACAGGTATGCCTTCAGATTTCCATATCGAATATCCGGGGGATTTCAATGACTACATGGAGAAATCCCGCCAGATCGAAGGGTGTATGCATGGGGCCATCACCGAGAGTAGCCTTGGACTTAATTCCATCGGCCCTGATTTGTTCGAAAGAATGTTCCTCGACGGCATCAAGGCTGTTGAAGAAAGAGACGGATTTATGTACTGCGGCGAATATGGTGTTATAGATCAGGCACCACTTGACGGAACTCTGAACTGGTACAAAGATATCCATTCTGTATTTGAAAAGTACGGAATAGGCCGCGCCGCATGGAACTACAAAGAAAAAGACTATGGTCTTGAAGGCGAACACTACGCTCCTATCATCGATGAGCTTGTCAAATATATGTAACGTGATTTAATTTACGATAAAACCTTCCATTTTTATAAACGGAGCCGGTTCTCACTCATAGAGAACCGGCTTTTTGTTAATTTTATCCACGATGTACCGTACCCGCCCTTGTGAGGAGCACCACGGTCTCTACCCCGCGGGTGAGCGGGAACATGTCCACAGGGGTCATCTTGATTACCTGATAGCCGTGCTTTGTCATATATTTCAGATCCCGGGCAAGACTCTCCGGTCCGCAGGATATATACACAACCCTTTTAGGTCCAAGTGTGATGACCGATGACATGAACTCCTCTGTACTTCCAGATCTCGGAGGATCCATGAATACCACATCTATGCTGTCACCCTCCTCAGCGACATCGACCATAAATCTGCCGGCGTCGTTGCTGTAAATATCAACATTCTGTATCTTGTTCATCTTCACATTCACCCGGGCATCGTGCACAGCGGCTTCATTCAACTCCACGCCTATGACCTTCTTTGCACGGTCGCTTGCAGCTATGCCTATGGTTCCTATACCGCAGTAGGCATCTATCACAGTCTCCTTCTTCTTGAGATCCGCGTACTTGATAGCTTTTCCATATAGAACCTCAGTCTGCTCCGGATTGACCTGATAGAAGCTGCCCGGCGATATACGGAAACGCTTTCCGCACAGAATATCCTCTATATGCCCCTTGCCGTAAATGACCTGGTTCCTGTCTCCAATGACCATGCTCGTGTCCTTCATGTTGATATTCTGGACAACCGTTGTGATCTCCGGATGAGCTGTCACAAGTGCATTTGCAAGATTCTTCTTGGACGGAAATACCGGCGACGCTGTAACTATGATCACCATGATCTGCCCGGTCTTTCTTCCAACTCTTATCTGCAAATGCCTGATAAGTCCGGTTCCTGTATCCTCGTTGTATATCTTGAGCTTGAACGACTTTATCAGTCCGGCAAATGTCCTGATGATGGCCGCAGCCTTCTCATCCTCCACATAACAGTTCTCGACTGGAAGTATATTGTGTGTTCCCTCCTCGTACACCCCGGAAATTATTTCTCCGCTCTTCATTCTCCTGAATGCCGCAGTGACCTTATTCCTGTAGTGATACGGATTCTCCATGCCTATTATCTTGTCCACAGGACCAAATACGCTGAGCAGGTCATCTATATACTTCTGTTTCTCAGCAAGCTGCTGCTCATATGGCATATCCACATACTGACAGCCACCGCACAGGTGGGATATAGGACATTTACTGTTCGGGTTGAGCTTATATTGTGATGAGTGTGCCTGTCGCGGTTTTCCCTGTACATTTTTACCTTTGCTTCCTGTTTTTATTTGTTTCTCTCCACCTGTTACATCGTACTTTCTGCTATGTGTCTGTCTTTTTCTTTCGTTTACGCTGCCACTCGTTTTATTTTTTTCTTCTCTGCGAGGTTTGCCCCCGTTTCTTCGCTCTGCCATCATTTTTATCGCTCCTATTCTCCAGTGAGAGTCACCTTGATCATATCGTGGTGAACCGCCTCAAGAAACTTTCCAAATATATCCTCCGTCCTGACCTTCATACTTGATGTATTCACACACGGATGGCATCCAAGATACTCGCCCTTCATAACATCCTCGTCAACAAGCAGCTGCACATGATTCTCATGGTCATTCATGAGACCCATGACGCTGACCGCCCCCGGTCTGATATCCAGATACTTCTCCATATCCTCCGGCGATGCAAATGAAAGTCTCGCGCTGCCTATCTGCGATGTGATCTCCTTTGTCTTGAACGGCTTGTCGCCCGGCATCATGAGCAGATAGAACTGTGTCTTCTGCCTGTTGCACAGAAACAGATTCTTACAAATGGTTGCCCCAAGCACCGCATCTATCTCGCTGCAAACTTCCATTGTGTCTGCTGGAGCATGATCTGTGCGCCAATACTCTATGCCGTGATCATCAAGGAAATCATAAACTCTGATCTCCCTCTCAAGTCGTCCTTCATTTGTATCCGGTCTGCCTTTGTATAATTCCATTTGTGTGCCCTCCGTTGGTGGTTTATATATTTTCTCTCATGCATTTACGCGTAAATCATATCACGTTTCTTGTGGTGTTGCCATATAAAACAAGCAATATAAAACCAATATAAAACCATGCCTTCGAGAGTGTAAACACATATCTACAACCTATTGCCTTGCCTGAGATGATCAAGAAAGCCCTCACATCCCTGACACACATCCCTGTATGTCTCATCAAATCGTCCCGTATACCATGGATCAGCTATAGACTGTCCATGTCTTCCCGCGTAATCGAGCAGCAAATGTATCTTGTCCTGGTAGTCCGGACCGGTTATGCGCATTGTGTTCCTCACATTTGCTGTATCTGCGCAGAGCAGGTAATCATAATATTCATAATCCCGCCTTGTAACCTGTCTTGCCCGCTTGCCACTAAAGTCTGTATAAGCCGTCTTACCTATGCCATGCGCCCTCAGCACTTCCTGCGCCGGTGGATATATCGGATTGCCTTTTCCGCCCCAGATCTCCTCAGTGCTGGTGGCCGCAGAAGCTATATCAAATTTATCTGCTATGCTGAGTTTTTCTACCATGTCCTTGAGGACGAACTCAGAGATGGGGGAACGGCAGATGTTGCCGTGGCAGATGAAAAGTATTTTTATCATTGTTTTGTTTCTCCTTGATTTGCCCGGAAATGTCCTGTTTTGCGAGGGATTTCTGGGATTTGTGAATGTGTGTATTGGCTGACATCTTGGCAAAATTGGGCAAGATGGAGCAAGTTATTGCAGGCTGTTAGTAGTAAAATTGGTAGTAAAACGAGGTAGGCTTACTACTAAGTTTTTTATCACTTTACTACTAAAGATCGATCTCCCTCTTTTTAATCCGTTTAGATAATATTACTTTTTCCTCTCCAACTAATAATTCTAACAATTCAAATAGTTGATTTAATAGCACAAACACTTCATAAACTTTTCCTAGATTTATCTCTAGTGCGCTCTGACAATTCAAATATTCCTGTCTAAGACAATGATACTCTAAATTACGAATTTTTTCATAATGTGAATATACTTTCCCCTCCATTATTTCCATAAATTTCTCTATGATATCTGAAGTTATCTGTTTTTCATTTATCTTTGCAATTATATCTTCAATGTACATATTTTTAAATTTTTCTGATGTAATATATTCATGTTCAAAATCATATTTGCACAATATAAATTTTGCTATTTTTTCACATACTGAATAAGTTTTCATAATAGCATGAAAACAATATATATTTGGTGTTATCACTTCATTATAAAGAAACTTAATAAAATCCTCTTCCGAAAACGCAAACAGTATTTTTTTATCCATATCATAATTTAAACAACAAAAATATAAATTTAATGATCTTACAATTTCTTTTGCACGAAAAATTGCATCTATTAAAAGAGTATTTCGAATATTACTAGCCTCATCACCCATATCAATGCACCACTCATTTATTTGATTTATTACGTTTCTGTATTCTTCTCGTAATGTTTCATACCTTTTTTCTAACTTTGCAACATCATTAACAATATTCTTATTAAGCACCTCTGTCTCGCAAGACAATCTTTCTGTGCAGTTAAAAGAACATCTCCTATTTTTAATGGAAAACTCATTTATAATTTTCTTCATTAATCTTATATATATACCTTGCTTCTTTTCAATCGGTTGAATCCACTCCTTCAATTCTTTCATAGCAATTTCATTAATTCTATCCGTTAACTGAAAACATTTTTCCATATTCATTTTTATTTGATCATTATTTATAAAGATTAATTCTCCAATATCATTCTCAGTTTCTTTTGTATCTAAATGCGTAGAAACAAAATGTTCGTTGTTGTTTCGTTTCCATTTAATTCTTTTGCTATTATAATCGCCTCTTATGCATCGTAAATCCACAATTATATCATCATCTGTTGAATGTTTCTTTTTTATCATATCATACAACGGTTCTACTGATTTCTGTTCAAAAATAATATTCACATTTAGTTGATCAAGCACACCAACAAGAAAGATTATTCGTTCCCATATCATGTCATCTTGTAAAATAATATTTTCAAAATAATAATTAGGATTAAACGACACGGCATTGTTATAATTTTCATACGAAAGATTAAATGCATATATATTTCGTTGTATATCTTCTATTAAATCTATGCTATCATTTACAATTGCTACAATCACAACCTGTTCCATTGATGCATCTGAAAACTTTAACTTTTGTTCAACCATTGCTCCTATTTCATTCTCTATATTTTTAATCTTGTCATTAACATCCTTTATATTCATTATCCATCTGCCTCCATCACAATATCTCAAATATTATATCGTCATTTTCACTTCTTTTCCATAGAAAAAACGCCCCAGCCTAAGCCAGAGCGTCATCCCACTTCCATATTAAACTACCTTAAACATCTTCTGTGACATCGGTTTTTCGTCCTTCTTTTCAACCTCCGCCTGTGCCTTTCTAAACTCTTCCATCCGTTTCAATTCTTCCTCTGCATCATCAAACCCAATATGCGTGTACACATTCATGGTAACGCTAATATCCGAATGCCCCATGAGGTATTGTAATGTCTTTGGATTCATTCCCGATTTTGCCATATTCGAACAATAGGTGTGTCGGCATACATGAGGTGTAATATTTGGCATCTGCACCCGGTAGATGTCATTGTATCTGCCGACCATATGATTGAATCGATGTTGCCAATGCATCGCAACAAGTGGCATTCCATTATCATCGTAAAACAGGAATCCGCTATATCCGTCTATGGATTTCTCCACTTTCGGTGCATTTCTGTCCTCAATGATTGCCTGAAACATTTGTGCCACCTCCTCTGTGATTGGCAATACTCTTGTTCCGGCATCCGTCTTTGTGGTTTCTATGATATACCGCATATCTGATGTTCTCTGCAACTGGTGGTCAATATTTACAGTTCTGTTCTCAAGATCAATGTCCTTCAACGTCAGTCCACAAAATTCCGATATTCGCATTCCCGTATGAAAGAGTATGTACACCACTTCATAATATTTACAGTACACCACATCGTCATGCACAAACTTCAGGAACATTCTCATCTGGTCTTTTGTGATTGCCTCTCTTGTAACTGCGTCATTTACCAATACCCCGGCAAGCTGGAATCCGAATGGATTCTTTACAAGAATGTCATCATCCACCGCCATCTGAAATGCCGGGTGCAACACTCCCCGGCTCGGTAGGCGGCAGAAGCGATAGCGGACTGTCCTGCGCTTCTCTTCTTCCAGTGCCATTCTACGCAGTGCCTTATCAATATCCCGTTCCAGGAAAAGCAATCGCATACCCAGTCACTATTTTTCTTTACATTTTTTCTTCAGCAACAGCAGCATTCTCACTTTGGCGTCCCGCTTCGATGATAGAGTTGAGCGCAGTCGCCTAATCAAATTTCACCTTCTCTGCTAGTATTCATAGGTCGAACTTTTTTAATTTGCTCATCTTTTTCGTATTTCTCAACACTCATTATCTAAGTTCAAGGGAACTGGAAATATAAAAATGGAAATCTTGCTCCTTGCAGTATTCTTTTATTTTTTTAATCAGTTTTTGATTAGTTGTATATTCCAACAGATACACTTCCACCCCATCCGCCTTGCACGTTTCCAAATATTTGCAGAAATAATCTCTCGTCTCGCTCGTTTGTTCACCAAAAGTTCCGCTATCAAAATCAATACTGCTCCATACTGATTCCTGATTTGCACCTGTCATAATCTGATCAATCGCCCCATAGCGTTCCCTATATTTCGCCACATAAGTATCTCCACCGTTGATGATGACCGCTTTTCCAAACGTCATTATGTTTTGTAGAATCGCTGTAATGCCTTCAAAAATACTCTCGTGCGGATCGTAATAATATACATCACAATTATCTATAAAGAATCCGTCAACACCTTTTTCATATAGTTCCTGAGAAAGCTGTCCTATAAACTTCTGCCAGTCTGGGTTTGCTACATCTACCCATTCTTCTTCCTCCCAGTGCTCATACTCACCGATTGCCAGTTCCGCATAGGTTGTATAGTACTCCCTGAAGTTTTCAATCGACCCAATATTTAGATATGTATATACGACTGTTCCATTTTGATGGAGCAATTCAATATCCCTTTTTGTAAAATACTGTGCATCAATTACAATCGTTTCATACATTTTAAATCGTTCCAAAGATGAGGCGTCCGCATTTAAAAACACCCCATAATCGTTTTTCTCAAATTCCTTTGCTTGATTGGCTTTCACAAAAAAACATCCACCAATAAACATTAGAACAAATAATACAGCCAAGGCTACTAGTTGTTTGGTCCTCTTCCCGCACAATGCCTCCCACACCCTTTCGGTAATTCTCGTTTTTTCCTCATGACTATCACATTTTACACATTGATGATTACGTTTCCCCAGATTTTTTGCTCAATTTGCATTCAAATTATACCATAACACTTGTGAACAGTTCTACCGTCATTTCTCTCATTGCTGCTTTTTGTGGGCTGTTTTTTCTTATTGCCATAAAAATAACCTCCAAACTGAGTAATTTTATCTTACATCAGTTTGGAGGTTTTCCGCCATATTCTGCCCTGTGCTGCCCCATTCTGCAAAGGTATGCATTATCAATACGTGCCCACCCCTACGATGCTTAGCAATCTGTTATTACTTGTCTGTTATAAATGTGTTATATATTGCCTTTATGGCTGTCTCAAAATCACTGTTCTTTACTCCGATTATGATATTCAGCTCTGATGAACCCTGGTCTATCATCTTTATGTTGATGCCTTCCTTTGCAAGTGCACTGAACAACTTGCCTGCTGTACCACTTGCTGACTTCATCCCACGGCCTACAACAGCTATAAGTGCAAGTCCTGACTCAATCTCAACTGAATCCGGCTCTGCAAGTCTATGGATGGCAGATATAACTCTCTGCTCCTTGTGTACGAATTCATCTGCATGAACTACGATAGTCATCGTGTCAATACCTGATGGCATATGCTCAAATGAGATATCATTCTCCTCAAATGCCTGAAGCACCTTTCTTCCAAATCCTATCTCTGAATTCATCATAGCCTTCGTAATAAATATTGTACAGAAATCCTTCTTACCTGCAATACCTGTTACAACATAATCCTGCTTCTGGCAGGTACTCTCAACGATCCATGTTCCTGCGTCCTCAGGCGCATTTGTGTTGCGGATATTGATTGGGATACCACAGTGGCGTACAGGGAATATCGCATCCTCATGGAGAACTGATGCACCCATGTATGAAAGCTCACGAAGCTCTCTGTAAGTAATATATTTGATCGGCTTTGGATCTGGAACAATACGTGGGTCAGCTACAAGGAAGCCTGAGACATCTGTCCAGTTCTCATATACATCGGCTCTGCTTGCCTGTGCGACTATCGAGCCCGTTACATCTGAACCGCCTCTGGAAAATGTCTTTACCTTGCCATCCTTGCCAAGTCCATAGAATCCTGGAACAACCGCATGCTGTGTCTTGGCAAGTCTCTCACCAAGTACCTTCTCCGTCTTATAGCTATTGAGATTGCCCTCTGCATTGAAAAAGATAACCTCTGCAGCATCTATAAACTCAAAGCCAAGATATGCAGCCATAATCTTACCATTGAGGAACTCTCCTCTTGATGCCACATAGTCCAGTGTGCACATTGGGTCCGGATTGGTAAGATCCTCCAACTGCTTTGTAATCTCCTCAAAATCCTTATCAAGTGAAAAATCCTTAATCTCAAGGCCTGTGATGATCTCATCATATCTGGCCTTGATCGCCTTCACTTCCTCTGTGAAATCATTCCCTGCCTTCGCAGTTTCATACACATGAAGGAGCATATCTGTTACCTTTGTATCATCTGAAAATCTCTTTCCAGGTGCAGAAGGAACAACGTATACACGGCTCTCATCTGATGTGATGATTGCTCCAACCTTTTTAAACTGCTCTGCACTTGCCAATGAACTTCCGCCAAATTTTACTACCTTTTTCATAATTCCACTATTTCCTTTGCCATATTCTTATTTGAATGTCTTTCTTCTTAAGATTCGCTGGCGAATCTTGCCGCAAGCTGCCAGTCAGCTCTGCTGACATATATCATATCAGCGGCTCAGCAATACTCACGGAGTGTATATCTCCGTCGAAGATAGAGAGTCCAGACTGAGATATAAAACATAAAAATACACATGCATTTTATACGTCTTTTTGCAATATAGCAAGAGAAATTTAATTTTTGCTATTAAAAAAGGGCAGGCACTCCAATGCGCCCGCCCCTCTGGTATACAGTCTTCACCACATGATCTAATAATAAACTATTTTGAAATTTCTTCCTTAACCTGAGCAACCCACTCATCAACCGTACCATACCAGTCGATCATTTCCTGAAGCTTTTCTTCCTCAACATCATCATCGCTCTCTAAGATCTGTTTATGCTCATTGAGCACTCCGGCCATGTCGACCATTGTATCAACCAAATCCTGATCATAAGCCTGTGGATTTTCGTTGATAATGTTTGCAACCTCATTAAAAGATGTACTTGTCTTATTGAACGCATCAATCGCAGGCTGCTTATCTGCACCGCCGCACGCCACCAGCGACATTCCCATCATCATGGTCATTATGAGAACCATCAGTTTTTTCATTGTCTTTTTCATAATAATTTCCTCCTCTTTATTGCAATCACATAATCTGAGTATATTTTATTATGTATTTGCAATCAGTGAGGTCTAAATGCACGAATCGTACCAAAAATGTATCGAATCGACACTCTTTTACAATGACAGTCTGAGCGTAAACTTGCCATCATTTTCTGCAAAGCTGAAAACCCCGCCGTAACGCTGCACGATCGCACATATGCTCTGAACGCCTATACCATGTCCTTCCATATCAGACACAGGTATTCCATTTTGAAACTTTATGGGAGCTTTACAGTCATTTACCACCTGTAAAAAAAGGTGTTTATTTCTTTCATAAAAATTCACATCAATCTCGCATGATCTTCCCTCTGCAGCCAAAGGCACACATGCATGCAAGGCATTTTCCAAGGCATTAGATAAGAGCACACACAGATCACTTTCCGACACCGTAAGATCTGCGGGAATTGCACATTGTATCTTTATTTCAATTTCTTTCTTCCTGGCTCTACCCGCAAATGAAGATAGGATCAGATTCACTGCCTCATTTTCACAGTATATTTGGACCTTCTGCGCCTCAATCTCCTTACATATTCCCGATATATAAGCCTGCGCCTGTTCAACTTCACCATTTTCTATACATGTAGACACATACTGCAGGTGATGACGCATATCATGGCGATACTGTCTGGTCAATGTCTGCGACTCACGCAGACTGCTGATTTCCCTCACCGCCTGACTTAACTGCAGATCCAGATTATTCCGGATCAGCTTCATCTCATTCTGCATCTGTTCCTTTTTGGAGTTATATAAGAGAAAGGCCAGATATGCAACACAGCATACAAAAGGCATAAATTCCGCTACAACGTAACTACCACTCAAAAGAAGGTTCGTATACACTATTGTAAAATAGTCAAATACATAATATAGCGCCGGTATGATTCCAAACTGCCATTGCTCCCTGAGACTTTTATCTGACAATCCTCTGACTGCAGGTGACACAAAATGAAGCAGAAGCAGCAATGCAGGGATTGTAACCACAAGTTCGGTAATATCCTGCATCATCTGCCTTCCCGAAAATGCAGCAACTGTGGCAAGTGCAACCCATCTTCTAAGTTCACAGCACAAGTATGCCGCCTGTACAGAAAAAACAGACCACAGCAATTTTCCCGTCAACATCCAGAGAACAATGACCAATGGAAGATGCACCGCCAACGGATAAATATGTCTTACAAAATCAGCGCCCTTGCTGAAATATAATATGCTCTGTATCAGCGGGAGTAAAACCATGCATCCTATGAAAATGAGTTTTCTTTTCCTGGTGGACAGCGCATTACAAAAAGACGCTGATAATATTCCCCCAAAAAAGCTCACAGCCATATTGTTAAGAAGCGAAATATATAGGCTCATATCATTACCTGCCTGTTCTGGAACGCATATTCAAGGAATGCATCCTTTACTTCATTGTATTTTCCCCGTGGAACCGGTATTTCTGCAAGACTAGACATGGTAATCCCCCTAAATGTTATGTTTTGCACATATTCCAGATTTACCAGATAAGAACGGTGAGGTCTGTGAAAAAAAGGATACGTGGAAAGCTGCTTTACAAGCTCATCCATGCTGCCGGCGCTTTCCAGTACTTTTCCTGTATTCAGGTGAAATATAAGGGTGCGGTGAATGACTTCGCAATATTCCAGGGCTTTTATATCTATACGGGTGATTCCACTCTTACATCGCAGAATGAGGCTGGTCTCCGCCTCCTTTTTACAGGCTGCAAGCACAGAATCAAGCAAACGGAAAAAGCTCTCTGCCCAGATGGGCTTTAATTGATAATAGTATGCACCTATAACGTAAGACTGCACCGCAAACTCAGAGGACGAAGTGACAAATATGATCTTGACGTTTTTATCGTATTTTCGTATCTCCGTTGCCGCTTCAATTCCATTCTCTCCCGGCATCAAGACATCCATAAACAGGATATCATATCTGTTTCCCTTCTCTATTTCCGCCACCAGGTCAAAAGGATGATTAAAAATACTGTATTCTATTTTGCAGTCTCTCTCCGCACAATACTGTTCCATAAGCCTTTGCATCTCAGCAAGCACAGAAACATCATCATCACAAAACGCAATCTTTGCCATAATCCCCTTTATGCCTCCTTGGCGCCAAATATTTTCTCCAGCACTCATTATCGCATATTTTTCACAATTCGACAACAAAGGGGCTATTCTTCGTTTTGCATCGATTTATACGAATTTATTTTCTCACCCACCTGGCATAGAGTTTCCTGCTGCCGGTGCTGCCGGCTGCAATCTTCGTAACCTTTTTCTTGAATTTTGGATCGCTGTACCACCCCTTGAATGTATAACCCTTTCTGACCGGCTTCTTCAAGACTATAGTCCTAGATCTGACGGTATAACCGGCTGGATTGGACCGGCTGTTTGTCCCCTTGCCAAGCCTGTACTGGATCTTATACTTTACCAGCTTCCATCTTGCGTATAATGTCTGATTCCTGGTGGTCCTCACAACCGAGCTGCTGCCGATCCTGCTGCCGCCACTCTTTGCTGTGTACCAGCCTGCAAATGTATATCCCCTTCTGGTCGGTGCCGGCAGTGCTCCGTAAGTTTTTCCACAAATGACTGTCTTACTTCCAGAACTCACACGCCCTCCATTTGGAGCAAATGCTATTCTCACGCGCTTTACTGTGTCCGTATATTTTGCAGTAAAAGAAAGCTTGGTGGATGCTCCCGCCACACGCAATGTAACTTTTTTACTTCCCGCCTTCCACGTCATCTGATTTAAGGCATATGCGATAATCCCATTTTGAATACCCGAAATGCTCGGCGGATATGACGCATTGTCAGTGCTAACTTCGAATTTGGTTTTACCTGCATTGAGATTTTTCTGAATCCTGTCAGCGTAGGCCCGCGCCCACTTTGCGGCATCTCCGTTTCTGACAAAGTAGTTGTCTGCCAGGCTTGTAGAACGTGTACCATAACCGCTTGCCATATAAATCTTATTATGACCGTTGTGTGCCAACGCCATGAGTTCATCCGTCAGTCCAAAATACAAATGCGTAGGATCAAAGTTATAATAATTGTCTTTTGTATCATCCCATGTACAGTCCACCTGATACCATTTGCCATCCAGCTTCATGGCATTCCAGGTATGTCCATCATAGGTATCCCTTGTCTCAGCATTTGTTATGCCGGCTGCAGTAAGCAGTTTTGAATAGGCACTCTCATAGGCTTGACATGTCCCCAGCTTTCGTGTCAGTGCGCTCTCTGCCGAAGACCATTTCAGGGAATGATCGTAATCAAGCTGCTGCAACAGCCAGTCATGCAGCCACAATGCCTTTTCATAGTCTGAACCATCAGTCTCCTTGCTGCACTTTTTTACCGCAGCATTCACGATGTCACCCACGCTCGGATAAGCCCTGTCAGATACCTGTATATTTGTGCTCACACGCATATAATAGACCCCTGAGGTTTTATCCATTACATAAAACCTGAAGTTATAGACTCCCGAAGCAGCCATTGTGAATTCAAAGTCGTGAGATTCGCACTCATCTGTGTATTGAATCCACGCTCCGCGGCTTGGATCCGCCACGGATTCAAAACTATACTCACCCGGGTTGGAATAACTCGGTGCATCCATTCTAAACAAATACCGGCCACTGCCACCATCCGCCGAAACGTGGAATGTTGTATCCTCTCCTAATTTGGGTTCGTTCCATTCAACCTTTAATGCGACACCTTTTTGAGAATCACTTTCAGCACTGTACTTATATTCTGTAACTCCATCTTGGGGATTTGTTGATGAACCAGAAGATTCTTCCTGCGCATAGCCTATCACACGAATCGTCGATACACCTGTCATCACCAGTATTAATGTCAACATAAATGTTGCAAATTTTCGTTTTATCATAAGCAATACCTCGTCACTTTCACAAATCATGCACCCTTAAATCTACTCCCCATGCCTCTTCACCTCAATCCTGCCTCTTCCACTCTCCTTAACATCATAGAGGGCGTTATCCGCCTCCTCATACATCTCGTTGAATGTCAGTTCAGTTCTTGCGATCACCGCACCCATGGAGATTCCTGTTCCTCCCTCTGTGGCCTTCACAGTCAGGTTCACCTTGTCAAATATCTGCTGGGCACGTTCCCTTATCACATCATCAGACACACTCTTGTTGAAGAACAGCATAGCTGCAAATTCATCACCGCCCATACGGCATGCATGGTCATCACCGCGAAGTGCTGCCTGCAGTGCCTGTGCCACAAGGACAAGATATTTGTCACCGTTGTGATGTCCGTAAGTGTCGTTGTACTGCTTGAATTTGTCCACATCCATCATGATCATCACCGCTGTGTGCGTACACTCAAGAAGTCTCTGCTCCATGTCACTTCTAAATGCCGCATGGTTCAAAAGTCCTGTGAGGGGATCTGTACGATAGGTATTCTCCCAGTTTCTGAGTCTCACATCCGCCTTATTCTGCTCCGCATCTGTCAGCATCTTCAAAGCATATGTACTTGATACATCCACTATTACTATTTCTCCTCTGTCTTTCTGAAGTGCCGAATCATAAAACATTCTTCCAGTACATAATACATATATATCCCTGCCATCCTTCCGGTGTATCTTGTGTTCCTGAAATACAAATGTGCTCTTTGCCAGATTCGCATTTACCTGACAGAGATATTCTGTTTTATCCTCGTCCGGTATAAGGTCGATCTGGGTTATGATATTATTCTCTATGTCCTCCTTGCTGTAACCCGTAAGCTCCTCAAAATTATCGTCTACAGATATGATCCTCCAGTTTTCATCCACCAGATATCTGCTATATTTGACTGTATGTACACGAAACGCATCCTTGCCATATTCAGTAGAATCCACCATCTGTCTGCGCGCCATAATCCGGATCTCTGTCTGTTCGTCGTCTGTGCTGGCGCCATCACCATCAGCGTCCGCCAGACCATCTCCTGGGGCAGTTCGATCACCAACATTCTCTCCATTACCATCTGCACCGACACCACCATCAGCAGCCCCTTGCTTTGAGTCAGCTGCCAGCGAATCTGCATACTTCTCTGATACAAGCCTTATAAACTCCGAAACTATATATGGATCAAACTGGCTGCCCGCGCAGCTCTTTAATTCTTCTATCGCTTTTGATATCGGCATGCCCTTTCTGTAAGGTCTGTCATTGATCATTGCGTCAAATGCATCGACCACCGCGATCACACGTGACAGAACCGGTATGCTTTCACGGCTCAGTCCATCCGGATATCCATTTCCATCCCATCTCTCATGATGATGCCTTATCTCCTCCGCGATCTGTCTGAGTTCTGTGTTGCTCATGGCGATCTCATAACCCTTCTCAACGTGGGAACGCATGATCTTCCATTCCTCATCCGTGAGTTTTCCCGGTTTGTTAAGTATCTCCATAGGAACTCCTACCTTTCCTATGTCATGGAGCAGACAGAGCAGCGCCAGCTTGCTCTGCTGGCTATCTGACAGCTCTATTCGTCTGCCAAGCTCAGCCCCCAGCTCCTGTGTACGACGCACATGCTGTTCCGTATCGCTGTCGCACTCCTCAAGAGCCCTTATAAGCGATGTCAGCATATCTGAGTGCGATGATTCACTGTCCACAAGCTTTTTTGTCTTCATGGCTGTTGCCGCATCAGTGATTGCAGCGACGATGCTCTGTCCCTCATCCGCAGCCACCCCCACTGCATACTGTATACTTCCATCATACTGTTCTTTGACCTTTTCGACACATGCCGCCATCTCTTCCTCACTGCTGTGACTGCAAAGTGCTATCAGGTGCGCATCAATACCCCTGACATAATATGTTCTCTCTGGAAAGTTCTTTCTCATGATGCCCGCAAGTGCATTTATCCTCTGGTCACCCGCCTGATTACCCAGGGTGCTGTTGATCACAGACAATCCGTTGATATCGCATATTGCCACTCCAACCGGAAACGTAAAATGGTCCACCTCTTCCATGGCAAGTCTCTGAAAGCTATCCCATTTCTGAAATCCTGTAAGCATATCCGTCTCCAGAGATATATCAGAAAATACAAACATCTGACCAAGTCTGCGGCCTTCCTTGTTGTCAAGCCTTCTGATATCACACCTTAAAGGTCTGTCTCCATCATCACCTTTTATATAACACTGCAGAGAAAAACTGTCATCATCAGCTGCAAGATCAACGGACAGATCGTACGTCTCAAGAAACTGCTGAAGATTCTCACATCTGCAGAGGAACTCCTTTCCAAGAAAATCATCCGCTCTGTCATTGTGCAGGATCAAATGATTGTCATAATCAAACAAAACTATTCCCTGACCTATATTCTCGAATATATTCGTCTTTAGTTTGTTGAGCATTCCGTGGGTTGAATAATTAAAGCAGCTCCAGTACAGAATATATGATGTAAGACTGTAGCCGCAGATGGAATAATCCAGGAGCTTGTACACCTCAGCACCCGGAACATAGAGAAATACTGCATTTATCCCAACGAGCACAGAGAGTCCCAGAATGACACTGCTGTACTGCAAACGATATTCATGCGGAATCGTGCAAAGCTTCTTTACAAGGAGTATGAGTACCACACCCACCAGCGCATATGAAAAAACCAGATGCATATCATACAGCGGCTTCATATCATAGCTGTATTTTGCTATGACGGTGTCCCTTCTGACATACCCTATCGCTATATTTTTGAATGGGTTTATGGCAAATATTACAAGCTCATACAGACAGTAAAAAAAGCATAAGCCTATCGCCGCCTTTCCATACTTTGAAAAACGTCCGTTTGTAAAATAAACAGTAAATATGAGCAGACATACCAGCATATAATCAATGCTTACAAAATATATACTCGACATGACGGACATGGCCATATACGAATCGCTTATAATGCTGATAAGATAACTGATATCAACTATAGCTGCTCCTATGCAGGCAAGCCCCAGAAACCTTCCCGTCGTCTTATTCTTTTTTATGGATTTCATCGCCAGTATAATATCCATGGCGGCTATTATAATTGACGAAAAGACATATATCTTCAAAACGACTTCATTCATACTCATTCCTCCTGAACACCAGCCATACAAAATTTGCCTATATTTTACTACTTATCAAGATATGGGGCAATGCGGAAATTTTACATATTCTCTCCCTTTTGCACATAAATTTCACTTGATCTGACGGAATTCAAATATTGAACACACCTGTATTTGATGATAAAATCTACTATATTTATTGAATTTGGAGAACTAAGATGCAGAAAAAAATCGCTCTAATAAATGATGTTACAGGATTCGGAAGATGTTCCATCGCTGTCATGGCACCGATAGTGTCCGCCATGAAGATCCAGGCTGTCACTGTGCCAACAGCAATACTATCTACACATACACAGTTTCCTATATTTTACTTTGATGACTACACACCCAAAATGCGGGATTACATCCAGACCTACAAAGATATGGATCTGCAGTTCGATGCCATATCCACAGGATTTCTCGGCTCTGAGGAACAGGTTGATATAGTTATCGACTTTATCAAATACTTTAAAAACGAGAAGAATTTTGTTATCGTCGATCCCGTCATGGGTGACTACGGCAAGCTGTACCCAACCTATACCGCGTCTATGTGCAGCAAGATGAAGGAGCTTGTAAAATATGCCGACATTATCACTCCTAATCTGACGGAGCTTTGCACCCTCCTTGATCTTCCATATCCGGAGCACACTGTGACCGTGAACGAGCTAAGGCAAATGTGCATGACCCTGGCGGAGCAGGGACCGGAACATATCGTTGTGACAGGAATACATTTCAATAAGACTCAGATAGCCAACTTCATCTACAACAAGGATGAGGATTTCCAGATGGTCATGGTTGACAGGATCGGCGGCGACAGGAGCGGCACTGGAGATGTGATCGCAGCCATCATTGCGGGTATGTATCTGAACGGACACAGCGTCTATGAGTCCGTGAAAAAGGCCGCTTCATATGTATCAAAGTGCATAAGCTACTGCGTTGAGAACAATGTTCCGGAGAACTGGGGATTGTGCTTTGAGATGTACATGAAGGATCTGACTGAGGAATAACTTAAACGATTGGAGATTCAACTATGGTTTTATACACTGTGACCGGAAAAGTTGGTGAGGAGGGCTACCTCGACATAGCAGAGAGCGGGGACCTCACCGGTAAAAATATATACGTGAATATGACTAACCAATGTCCCTGCAGCTGCGTGTTCTGCCTGAGGCAGACAAAAAAGCAGCAGGAGAACAATACTCTCTGGCTGAAGGATGGCGAGCCTTCCATAGAAGAGGTTCTGGAACTTTTCTCAAAGTATGACCTGAGTGTCATAAATGAACTTGTATTTTGCGGATTTGGCGAGCCTCTTGAGAGACTGGAAGACGTATGCGCGGTGATCGATTCACTGAAAAACACATATCCCAATCTCAAAGTCCGTCTCAACACCATCGGACTTGCCAATCTTATATATGGGAGAGATGTCACACCAGAGCTTGAGGGCAGATTCGACACTGTATCAATATCCCTGAACGCCCCTGATGAAAATGAATTTCTTGAGCTGACCAGATCACGCTATGGGATTCAGTCCTACGCGGCCATCAAGGATTTTGCCGTTCTTGCCAAAAGGTACGTGCCACACGTTGTCATGACAGTTGTTGACAAGGTCATGCCCGAGGATAAGATCGAGCTATGCCGCCAGATATGCAAGGATTTAGGCGTGACTTTGAGGGTTCGCCCATTTGAAAATTAACCGCATTTTACAGTGACACTTACAAAGGAGGTACCGCTATGTTTCAATCTCTAGAGTTAAAACACCCAAGATTTTATCAGGTATTTCGCCTGTTCATCGTCGTATTTGCATCTATACTATACGCATGGAATCTCCGATGCTTTGCCAAGACCGCAGGGCTGTTTCCAAGCGGGTTCTCCGGAGCATCCTTGCTTCTCCAGAACATTGGAATAAAATTTCTGCACATAAGCGTGCCTTTTGCAGTTTTCAACATTGGGCTGAATCTGTTTCCCACATACATATCATACAAATATATCGGCAAAAGATTCACCCTCTATTCGATCATAGTCATACTTCTGTCGAGTATATTTGTGGATATCCTGCCATCATATGTATTCACTGACGACATAATGCTTGTAAGCCTGTTCGGCGGTCTCATCAACGGACTCGCCATCAGCCTGTGCCTGAACGTTGGAACCAGCACCGGGGGAACTGATTTCATCAGCATATTCCTGTCCCACCAGAAGGGTATAGATGCGTGGAACTACATACTGCTCGGAAACATCGTGATGCTGATCGCCGCCGGTGCACTGTTCGGCTGGTCAAAGGCTCTGTACTCCATCATCTACCAGTTCTGCAGCACCCAGGTGATCCAGCTTCTGTATAAGAGATATAAGAAAGAAACGTTGTTCATCATCTCCGACAAGTCAAATGAGATCTACCACGCCATCAGCGACCTGACTCACCATGACGCTACTCTGTTCAAGGGTGTCGGATGTTACGAGGAGAAGGAGAAAACCCTCATCTACTCCGTCATCAACTCGGAAGCGAAGCGTGAGCTCATACCGATGATCCGTGGGATCGATGAGCACGCATTTATCAACGTGGTCAAGACCGAGGAGCTGGACGGTAGATTCCATGATATTCCGCACGACTGATGAGCGGCTCATTATATCATGCAAGCATGTTGGCTCACTTGCGCTCATTATATCATCTGTAATTTCACGAATTCATCAAATCTTGGAAGTGCTAGGGTTATCTTGCCATACTCTCTGGTATCGACAACCCCTTTTCTCTTCAACCGCTCTATATACTGAGAATAACTCTGATTTCATTTCCAGCTTCTCCCGCAGATTCTTGACACGGCTCTCTTTACTTACAGAGATTTCCAGAAGTATCTTTTTATCAAGCTCTGACAGTTCTAACCATATCTTGCTATATACATACTCCTCCAGATATTGGTCATATTCAGGCAATATCTGATCAATAGTTTTCGTATCGCGCTCTTCCCAATACAGATAACCCAGTACCTGAAACGCAAATGGATACCCCTTGGTAAGCGCCGTCATCCTTTCTGCATACTGCGCATCTATGCCAAATATATCCATGTAGTGTCTCCGCACCGCAACATAATTAAGCGGCTCAAGCATTATCTTTGGTGCTCTGTACAGAAACGTGAGAGATTTGTCATTCTGAAGCTCGTATATATTGTCATATAATCCTGTCATCAGCAGATATATCGGGTAATCGTGCTTTACAAATATCTGAAATGAACTTGCAAATATCCTCATATATTCAGAATTTATGACCTCATCTATTGTTATGAGCAGCCTTTTGCCAGCCTTTTTTATATGATCCAGCATGCATTCAAGAACATTTTCAATGTCTGTGACCGGGTCCGAATTCTCTATGGACACACCGAGTCCAAATGCAGAGAAGTCCAGTTTTGCACTTATGAACCTGGCGTGCATCTCCGGTATACTGTATATTTTGGAGGCAAGGCTCTGCAGCAGATCTCTCTTGGGATTGAGTTCCACCGTTATCCAGTTCTCATCTTTTCCAATCTCCGAAGATATATTCGTCATCATGACTGTCTTACCCGAGCCTCGAACTCCGGTTATCATAAATATCTGATTTGACGAGATATCAGCCTTGAAATCATCTATTATCCTGTCTGTCTGCGCTATTCTCGAAATATATTGCACCGGTTTCTTTCCAAATGACAATGTAAATGGATTCCCCATAGCTCCTCCTTGTATAGATATAATTACTATCCTTCTATTGCTCTTATGTAAAGTTATATAAATTTTTATAACTTTATATAAGTTTATATAACTTTTTACAAGTCGCAGCTTTACGAAATGAACGCACAATAAACATTCCTATCACCCAATACATATCTCTTATAAGTTGGCCTTATACAGCGTACCGCGCCTCTTCATCCACACAAATGCTCCCACGCATATCACTATGGATATAAATGATCCAGCCGGTGCCGCAAATCCCATCGGGAACAGGGTGTCTGGATACATGACAGATGCCAGATATGATCCCGGAATTCTTGCACATACTATGGCTATCATATTGTGAATAAACCCTATATAGGATTTGCCATAGGCACAGAAATATCCGGTGAAACTGAAATGTATTCCCGCAAATACGCAGTCCACTATATAACTGCTGATATACTGAACTCCCATCGCTACAACTACTTTGTTCTTACTAAAGAGTCCCACAAGTTCCGGTGCAAATATTTCAACTACCGCAATAGCTATGGCTCCGTATACCACTATGATCCCCAGTGCATACCTTAGTATCTGCTCCGCCCGGTCATGCTTTCCTGCGCCAATATTCTGTGCGGCAAGTGCCGATACTGTGGCGAGCATTGACGATGGAACTATGAAGATAAAGCTTATCATCTTCTCCACAACGCCCACTGCCGCCGCGTCATTTACACCACGTTTATTCGCAATGACGGTTATGATGATGAATGCTATCTGTATACAGCCGTCCTGAACAGCCACCGGAAGACCTATCTTTACGATCTCTCCGAGCACAGATCTTCTCGGAACAAAATCATTTTTCGTAAGTCTCAGCCCTGTGTTCATTCTCTTTATCGCCACAAATGATATTATAACGCTGAAGGTCTGTGCCAGCGTTGTTCCAAGTGCTGCGCCAAGAGGGCCCATGCCGCAGACGCCTATAAATATATAATCAAGTGCAATATTAAGGCCGCATGCAACCGCGATGAAGTACATTGGACTTTTGGAATCGCCGAGTCCCCTGAATATGGAACTTATCACGTTGTATGCTGTTATAAATGGAATTCCTATAAAGCAGACTATCAGATAATCCGTGATTCCTTTGACAGCCTCCTCCGGGGTATCCATAACTGCAACTATTGGATTTATAAAAATGAGCAGCATTACTGTAAGCAATACTGATATTATCATGAAGATGGTGACTGTATTTCCGATGGCCGCCTGTGCATCCCGAAGCTTCTTCGCCCCCACTGCTTTTCCTATGACAACTGTGGTTCCCATGGCAAGTCCCACCAGAATAACTGTGAGCATGTGCATGACCTGGGAGCCATTTGCCACCGCTGTGGTGGCCCCGGCATCATTGCCACAGAACTGCCCTATGATGAACAGATCCGCCATCCCGTATAGAGTCTGTAGAAAATAAGATAATAGATAAGGCAGTGCAAAATACGCCATCGTCTTTGGCACACTGCCGGTCGTAAGGTTCTTTTCCATTGATTTGTATGGCCTCGTCTTTCATGTTGATGTGGACGGAGGGCGTCCGTTACCTCCGTCCCCACATGATATTAAACCTTACAACAGTTGTAATGTCAACACATCAACTCTACCAAGGATACTGTCCTATCAGACAGCTATTACCGCCATAAGGTAGAATGGTGTAGTGCCGGCACACTCATCATCAAGAACCGTTATCTCAAGTGTGTGTTTCTTCTTCTCACCATGATGAAGCACAGGCTCTATATACAGACAGTCACCCCAGTCCTCATCAAAATTGCCATCCAATAAAACCGGGTGCTCGACGTCCCCATCAAGCACAGCCTGAGCCCTGACAGCAGGTCTTGATATTGTCTTTCTGTACTGAATTCCTATGCAGCTTCCCTCAAGTTCAAATGTTATGCTATCACCGGCATGTACACCTGTCCATCCATTCTTGAAATGATCAAGGTGTCCCATCTTCTCATGAGTATCAGCCCTGAACCCTGAAAGCTTAGGACATATCTCGCGTATGGTAAGCCTCTTTGCATACTCATAAGCATTTGCGGTAACAGGGGTAGGAAGTACACATGAGCAGGCTGATTCGTCCTGGATATCATTCTCTGTGTCCGCGCCAGCATCTGCGGTATCCGTATTTGAGTCATTAGCCAAATTCTCATCTTGTATGAGATCATCCATAATTCTCTCAAGAAACTTTGTTATCTCACCGGCTACCAGGCCATGTCCCTTGTCATTTGGATGAAGTCCATCCGGGGTTATGTCGATCCTGTTATATTCTCCCGCCTTCATCCGCCTGTATATGGTGTCGTGCACGCTCACATGTGGCACTCCATAGTGATCTGCAAGTCTGTTGTGAATATCCTGGGTGCTTACACCCGTGTCGTAGAAAACGTTATTGAGCACCACCACCGCCGGTCTTGATGACCAGCAAAGCAGTGTTCTCAGCACACCTTCAAAGGTCTCTTCACAGTATATGTTATCCACATCATTTACACTGAAATCCACAACCACAAAGTCCGGCTGGTACATGAGCACATCAGTCACAGCCCTGGACACACCATAGTATGAGTCTGTGCCGCCGATTCCGCCATTCACATAATTGAACTTTGCCTGTGGAAATGTATCACACCACCACTTGTATACCCTGTATGCATAAGTATTTTCATGCTCCGTCGCCAAACTTCCCTGCGTTATCGAACCGCCAAGGAACCCTATTGTAAGTTCCTGTCCACTCTGGGCGCGCTGTATAACTGATTTTATTCTTTCAAGATCATAATTTTCCATGGTTTATCCTCCATATTTGAACATCAGCTCATTAATAATCCTATATTACCTCTAAGTTAGGATATAATTTAATTCCACCCTTCAATTTCGAGACCTTCTATATATTCGGCCAGCTCCGTTGCCATCTCACACGCCTCCGGTATCCTCAAATGTCCTGGCGTGCCGCATCCGTTTCTTCCATATACATAATGAGTTATCATTTTATCATTCATAGTGTCAACCACTTCATCTATAGCCTTGTCCCATGAACAGTCGTGACAAAGAAGTGTGGTACAGCAGATTATGTGTGCATCCGGATATGTCTTCCTGAGTTTTCCCAGAAATTTCATGTAATGGTCACGCCACGTTTCCGCCTGCCTGCCGTTATAGTCATTTTTCATAAAATCATACGGATGGTTGTCATTCTGTCCTATAGCAACTATAACAACCTGAGGTGTGTACTGGGAGAAATCCCACTGTGTCACCGGACCAAATGTAGGGTTGTAGTGAACCTTATCCCACACACTTTCCATGCCAATCTGATTCGGCTCTTGGAACCATCCTATCCTGTCCATGAGAGCTATCCCTCCCTGGGCTATGTCATGAATCTGTGCTTTCAGCTTTCTTGCAGTAATCCACGCATACGAATACCAGCTATTAGAATAACCGCCATTGTGTACCGGATCTTCCTTTCCAACAAAGTCGACAGCCTCAGATACTTCACCCGCTGACACCGAATCTCCATACACCTCTATTCGTCTGCCTGACAGCGGTTTCAAAGGAAGAAGTCTCTCCCCATCTCCGATCTCATACTCAAGTATTGTTACCTCATGACATGCATCCTGTCTCTTGAAGAACAGCACACAATGTTCATTTGTATCGTTATCCGGAACAACTATATCAAGTTCCGTAATTCCCTCTTTATTTAAAAGATAACTTCTCTGCGACTGATCGATTATACATCCAAGATAATTGTCCCAATAGTTATTCCTGTTGGACACCTTTATCTTAAGAGTATTACCCGTAAATTTCATCTCCGCAGATGTACAAGGATATACCCACACCGGCTTCTCCGCATCTGTCCAGTCAATACGTCCTGTATACCTGATCATAACATCATTTGGCTTGATCTTCATAATATTGTCTCCTGTCATTCCATTTGTTCTATATACATTATACATTTCTGTTTTCATATTAGTTAAGCTCTACCTAATAGTCAAACTTAATTTAGTTAAATATTAATTATTTTTTAATCATTTTAAACAAAATATGATTGAGAAGGTAGTTTCATATCTATAACACACCCCCATATACGTCTATTGATTATTTTTAACTGCAGTTCTATTATATGAAAGTAAACTATTCAATACATTTTGTAAGGAATGAAATCTATGAAAAGAGTAAACTTTGAAAATGGAAAGATAACTCAAAATATACTCGGTGTGGCCATGCCTATGCTAGTGGCTCAGCTCATAAGTCTGCTGTACAACGTGATCGACCGGATCTACATAGCAAGAATACCTGATGTGGGCACCGCTGCTCTCGGCGGAGTCGGTCTCTGTTTCCCGATCACCATCATAATCACTGCCTTCAGCAATCTGTTTGGCAGTGGCGGTTCCCCTCTGTTCTCAATCAGAAGAGGGATGGGGGATGATAAAACCGCAGATACCATAATGAATACAGCCTTCACTATGTTATGTGGTGCTGCCATTATTCTCATGGCTGTCGGTATGATATTTGCAAGACCGCTGTTGGTCCTGTTCGGAGCATCGGAAAGCGCACTCACATATGCGTACCCATATATGATGATATATCTGCTTGGCACTCTGCCATCCATGGTATCAACAGGCATGAACCCATTCATCAATGCACAGGGATATTCTGTAACAGGTATGCTGACAGTGGCCGTCGGTGCTGCCGCCAACTGTATTCTCGATCCCGTATTTATATTTGTCCTACATCTCGGCGTCAGAGGTGCGGCCATAGCCACCGTGATATCGCAGATCATGTCTGCCGCTTTTGTCCTCTACTTTCTGAAGAACAAAGCCGAATTGCAGGTAAAGCTGCTTTCATTGGGACAATTCAGGGAGTGTGTGACATATGCAAAGGATATTGTCAGTCTGGGAACCGCTGGATTTGTGATGCAGCTCACAAACAGCCTTGTATCAATATGCTGTAACAGTGTCCTGTCACGTACCGGAGGCGATGTCTATGTGTCAGTCATGACCATCGTGTCAAGCGTCAGACAGATCGTCGAAACTCCTATCTGGTCAATAGCCGAAGGTGCTTCCCCAGTCATCAGCTACAATTATGGAGCCAGAAAGCCCGATCATGTCAAAAAATCCATAGCCATCATGTCTCTGCTTGCAGTGATATATATGGTCATAGCATGGGGAATCATCCTGATTGCTCCGGGAGCACTTATATCTGTATTCAGCTCAGACAGTTCACTTATAAGTGACTCCATCCCGGCTCTCAAAATATATTTCGCTGCATTTGCATTTATGCTGCTTCAGTATATCGGCCAGACTACTTTCAAATCGCTGAACAAGAAAAAGCAGGCGATTTTCTTCTCTCTGCTCAGAAAGGCGATCATCGTAGTCCCTCTTACATACCTGCTGCCGTATGCTTTCCATCTCGGAACAAATGGCGTATTCATGGCTGAACCTATATCAAATATACTCGGAGGAAGCGCATGCTTTTTCACAATGCTGTTAACCGTAATACCGGAGCTTAACCGGATGAAAAAATAAAAATGATCCCACAGATATCCATAATAATATCTGTGGGATCAATAATTCTCTCTCTATTTTATTGTCTGGTTAAACTGCTTATCATCTAAGCTGCCTTCTTATCCTGAGTCATGTCTTTTGCATCTGGAGCCGTGATATCCTCTGATTCACGGTGCATCTTCTCACCCCAGTTTTCGTCCACAAAGCATTTGATTGCTGCTGCAAGTGCTATAACCCCAAATGTATAAGCCAATATATCCATTGCCATAATTATCTCTCCTTCACTGGTAATCTCTATTACATTTAATTCCCAATGAAGGTGCGTTTCTTCCCGTCTGACCTGTGTATATATTCCAGGAGTATCCATCTGCGGCTGTTTGTCATCTCGGGATATCTGCCTGCAGATGCACATACACAGAATATCAGACTCAACAGCAATGCCGCAAGAACCGCCGACAGCATCCATGTATCGTCTATGGATTCTTCTGAATTTCCAGTCCGTATGTTTCTTGTCTGGATCACAAGCCCCGCAGAACTGTCAACCATGAGCACATCGTTGTTCCCGGCGTCTATTCCCCGACTCTCACCAAGCAATGATACCGAATGCGCAGAATAATTCCTGACATTCGGGTTGTAAAGCCCACAAACTCCAAGATATGAGACGCACATAACCACAGCAATTATCCATGCATATATATTGTAATGCGCTCTGCATCCTGCCATATGTGCCACCTCCCATACTTGATAAATACATCTGTCTTACTTACCATGTATTATATTATATAAGGGAGTTTTTTTCTTCCGATACACCGCTTCTTTAGCTGTCTCTTTGCCGTTTATTTGTCAATTCTTATCCTGCTCAGACTGGACAACCTCTATCCTGAACACATTGATCGTGTCCACATCAGGACAACAGAACACTGCAGTTCCCGGCTCATTTCCCGGGATGGTTCCACCATATCTAAGAATATCCACATATGGAAATGCCACATGCATGGCCATGGGACAGAGCTGCCCTCGCTCAGTATCAAAATCGTAGCTGTCACCTATCTTATGCCCCCTGTGGCAGCCGTGAGGGCCTTTGCGGTCTATGAGTGTTATCTTGATCTGCGGTCTGCTCATTCCGTTATCACCTCTATGTACTGTTCAAGAGGGATTCCCTTGTACTTGTCAACATTGTCCTTGTTCAAGGCTATAAGCTTCTCCACCACTTTCATGGCTGACTGCACACTGTCTTCTATGCTGTGTCCGCCTCTGTACTTTCCGATAAGCACAGCAGAGAATATATCACCGGTTCCCGGAAATCTCACAGGAATCTCTGTATATGGGAACACGTTCATTTTGTCTGTCTCGCCATCCAACAGGAGAGTGCTTGTCTGTCCATCTATATTTACACTGGTTATAACCACTGTCCTTGCCCCATATCCGTGAAGTGTGTGCGCAAGCTCCTCTGCCTCTGCCATAGTCAGGATTTTCTTGTCCGTGTATTTGCCCGCAAGAAATGCCGCCTCAGTACAGTTTGGAACTATCAGATCCGCAACCTTACACATCTGCCTCATATATCCCACAGTATTTTCTGTGACACCATTGTACAGTACGCCATCGTCACCCATGATCGGATCGACAAATATAAACGTCCCTTGAGATTTCTTCTTCTCACAGTACTCAGCCACCAGCTTCGTCTGCTCTTCGGATACAAGAAAACCTGTTGCTATAGTGTCAAATGCAAATCCAAGTTCATCCCACACTCCCATGCTGTTCTTCATATAGCCGGTGGTCTCAAGAATATCGAATTTACCGTAGTCCAGTGTGTTTGACACAAGGGCTGTCGGCAGGTTGTACACCTGAAATTTCATGTTGGACATGATCGGTATCATGGCTGACAGTGCAACCTTGCCATAACCAGCCATATCGTTTATAAGCAGTATATTATTCATAGTCTCTTCCTCTTCCTGATCAATTAAAGTATATTATTTTTATAACATATATTTGTCACCGGATAAAGACTGCTTTATGAACTCGTACTCTTCATCGGTAACTGAGTACAGCTTCCTAACAATGTCATCTATCTCTTCATACAATCTGTATCGCTGCAAATGGTCTTTACCTGTCTTGTACGTCTGCATTTCTGAATTCACAGAACTTTCTGTGATAAGTTCTTCTGCCATAAGCTCTTCTGCCTTTGAGATTATGCGTCTCTGTGTCTCCTCGTCTGCGACTGGAACAGGAATATTCTCTATATGGGATCTCAGAACCTTCACTGCGTTGTACCGCTTCTCATATATGTACTGCGCCACCCTTGAATTGAGTATCGCCATGATATATCTCATATCAAGTCCCGGTATATGTGGAATGACCACATTGCAACTGTTCAACGTAAGCCTCTGCCTGTCGTCATATGCAAATACAAGCTGTCTGTTGATAAACCTGTAGATCAGTTTCTCCGGAGCCCGGTAAAGCTCCAGCGGCGCCGCCTGCTGATACAGGGTAAGTTCCGGATACATATATTTTTCCGTTTTTCCGCATCTGTATCTGTATACATCTGCTCCGGTTATCACTGCCTCCATTCCCTCTCCGCATTCTGTAGACACATATTTCGCATTATCCCCGGTCACTATTCCCAGTGCAAAATCTGCCTGTCCACGCAGAAATTCACAGTTATCTGTATTTTCTATTCTGCAAAGCAGCCTGTACTCATCATCAGTGAGCCTAAGCATAAAATTCTCACTGCCAAGCGGCCTGTCCGTTCCTACAACAAACTCTCTGCCGTCTCTCTCGATCACCGCACCTTTGCTATGTCCAGGATCAAAACTCTTTTCAAGCTGCAGCACCAACGATGGACATTGCACACCATAGAATGCATCGCCAAGGAAACTCACCCGGCTCACATTTGCCGATTCGGCTATGATCTCCCTGATCGTCTTATGATTATGTACATCTAACAATGCCTCCGGCAGCACAAATGCAAGAACTCCTTCATCTGTCAACAGCTTCAGCGCACACTCCACGAACACATCAGACGACTCCACGCCCCTTCCGGCTGCAGTTCTGTATGCTTTCCTGAGTAATGTCCGTGTCTCCCTGTCAAATGTATATCCCCACGGCGGGTTACCGATGATGATGTCATATCCCGGATCAGCCAAGAGCTTCTTATCATCCCCACCACATTCTGAATCATTCCTGTATTCTGAAATGAAGTCTCTGCGCTCTATGTGCTCATATATTGTCCGGATCGCTTCGTCCACATTGACATGTCCTCTTCCGGACAATCTCCCAAGTGCCAGATTGAACCTCGCAAGCTGTACACTGAGTTCATCTATATCGCACGCATATATATTATTTAGTTCTATATCATCCGGAAGCTGTATAAGGAAATTACCGGTTCCGCAACATGGATCGAATAATCGCTTACCACCCTCAGATATTCTGCTTCCCATATCACCGGTCACATCACTTATCAGCGTTCTTACTACCTTTGTCGGCGTATAATATGAACCAGCCGCCTTCCGGCTGCCTGCATCTCTTATAGACATATAGAGAAGTCCAAGTACGTCCTCCCCCTTTTGATAATAGTAATTGGTGTCCATAAAATTTTTGTTATTATTTGCCCATGATAATGCTGCTTTTTTGTCCTGAATTATATCATCGATCAGCGCACTCCATACACCAATTGTCAAGCTTCCATCTATATATGCAGGGAATATTTCTCTGTCAACAGTAATCTCACCACTGCTTACCAGCAGCTTGAGTGCACAATCCGCCAGCAGAGTTCTCATGACCATCTCAGTCACACATATATTCTGCCTCTCCAGCTTATCCACCAGACTTTTTACTGTGTCTGTACTCTCGCAAATGTCTGACACATATCTGTCATACAATCCTTTGCCGGACACATACCGCTTATTCCGCCGGCTTCTGAGCGACCTTCGTTCGCCAGTTTCCAGTGACTGTTTCAGATTACTTACGTACTCCTCTGTGAAATACATCTGACCGGCCGGACCTATGCCCTGTGATTCAATTTTCCCAAGTCTGAGCCAGTTCCGCCCCGTTGCCCTCGATATTGAAAGCTGCTGACACAATCCATCCAGCGTTATGTATTCCTCACTCATACACAGCCCCTCGTTTCTTCATATGTCTGCCTCATATGCTTTTCCTGATCATATTCAAATATATTCATACGCAAAATCTCCGCCTTATTCTTCTTCAAAAAATCAGCCAGAATATTATTCCTGCTCTTATGAAAAATGTGATATAAAAGCATGAGAAATTCGCAAATTATAGATACGTTGGAATGGTCCGTTTCTTACGTTCGGACTCATAGAAACCTTCGACTTGAAACCTATGCTTTGAACGGATTGTAACACCTCGCCCAGCCTTTGTCTATACTTTAGGCAAAACTCTCCAAAACGGAGAATTATGACTCTGGCTGAGGTTCTTTGGATGGCTCTACACAGCCAGAACCCGCAAGCTGTCTCTTAAATATAGTTCTAAATATCAATCTCACAAGCGGTCCGCAATAGCAGAGCTGCCAGAGCAGTGCAACAGGGAGATTCATTCCCCATGTCTGGATAAATGTACCAACACTTGGTGAATCCTTGAACAAAACAGTTGCTATAAGGCTCATGATTGGACACATCATTATGCAGATGTAGAATGATATCATGAAGGTTATCACCTGTGGTCTGTCAGTCGGTCTCACGATCTTGAACGCAAGCATTGGTGCAAGCTTTCCAACCACGAAAAGCTCAAGCACAATAGCTATCGGCCACATGATCGGCATCTCATGAAGTGCCATGACAAATGTCTGATTGGTGAAACCTCCTGTGCTTAATGCTACATTGTAGCAGATCATTCCATAGACCATGAACATGGCCATGATTGTTGTGAATACGAATTCCTGTAATTTGTTTTGTGGCATAATAATTTCCTCCTTACGAAAATAATATTGAGCATGCGCATTCAAAGGCGCTTCGCGCAGGCGCATGCGTGCTTCGCAACATGTCGTCAAGCGTAGCTTGATGACCTGCGCGCACATCAGTGCGCTTCCTCTGCAAGGATTTCTCCCGCTTACGCGGGCCCCTCCTTATGAAAATAAAAAGCCCAACGAAACTTTCATCTCGTTGAGCTTAACTGCGACTACCATTAATTGCCCCTATGGTAGCACAAATATTTTTAAATTGCAAGTAATTTTCTGTTTTTTATAAACAATTCGGCTTACGCCTGCCCAGCTACGGCCTTCTTGCCAGTGTACAGCTGATAATATCTGCCCTTCATATCTATGAGCTGGTCGTGGGTGCCTCTCTCTATGATGCGTCCCTGCTCCATGACCATGATACAGTCCGCATCCTTGACCGTGGAAAGTCTGTGGGCTATGACAAATGACGTTCTTCCCTCCATGAGGGCATCCATTCCCCTTGATACCATGGCCTCAGTTCTCGTATCGATGGATGATGTAGCCTCATCAAGGATCAATGCCGGTGGATCCGCAACCGCTGCCCTTGCAATCGCAAGAAGCTGTCTCTGTCCTTGACTGAGGTTTGAACCATCGCCAGTAAGGATTGTGTTATAACCGTCAGGAAGTCGCTTTATGAAATCGTGAGCATTTGCAAGCTTTGCAGCCTTGATGCACTCCTCATCCATGGCATCCAGCTTGCCATATCTTATGTTGTCCATGACTGTTCCTGTGAACAGATGTGTATCCTGAAGCACTATTCCAAGGCTTCGTCTGAGATCCGGCTTTCTGATCTTGCCTATGTTGATATTGTCGTACCTTATCTTGCCGTCCTGTATATCGTAGAACCTGTTTATCAGATTGGTTATCGTCGTCTTGCCCGCACCTGTACTTCCGACAAATGCTATCTTCTGACCAGGCTTTGCATACATATTGATGTCGTGAAGAACAATCTTATCCGGATTGTAACCGAAGTCAACATTCTCAAATTCAACCTCACCTGTGAGCTCCCTGTATGTGATCTCGCCAGTCTCATGCCTATGTCTCCAAGCCCAGAGTCCGGTCCTCTCCTCAGTCTCTGTGAGATTGCCATCTGCATCCTTCTTTGCATTTACCAGCTCAACATAGCCCTCGTCCTCCTCAGGCTTCTCGTCTGTCATGGTAAATACCCTGTCAGCTCCGGCAGCCGCCATAACTATGGCGTTGATCTGCTGGCTTATCTGCGTCACCGGCATCGTAAAGCTCTTGTTAAGCGTCAGGAATGCCACAAGCGTTCCTATGGTAAGACCTGACCAGCCATTTACTGCAAGTACACCTCCCAGCACTGCGCAAAGAACGTAGCTTATATTTCCAAGGTTTGCATTCACCGGCATGGTGATGTTGGCTATCATATTGGCCTTGTAGGCGCTGTCCTGAAGAGATCTGTTCAACTTGCAGAAATCATCATATGCCTTTTCCTCGTGGCAGAACACCTTGACAACCTTCTGTCCACTCATCATTTCCTCTATATAGCCGTTGACCTTTCCAAGATCCTGCTGCTGCTTCATGAAGTATCTTCCCGACTTCGCGCCCAAGCTCGACGTCGCCTTTATCATGATAAGCACCATGACGACTGACAGCACCGTGAGCGGTATATCAAGAACTATCATCGCAATGAGTGTTGAGATAAATGTGATGCTTGAGTTGATAAGCTGCGGCATACTCTGACTTATGACCTGACGGAGTGTGTCAACATCATTGGTGTACACCGACATGATATCTCCATGTGCATGTGTGTCAAAGAAAGATATCGGAAGAGATTCCATTCGCTCAAAGAGCTGAACTCTGAGCCTCTTCATGGTTCCCTGAGTCACATTTACCATGATCCTGTTGTACGCGTATGCGCAGATTATTCCCAGCACAAGTATAAGTCCAAGCCCCAGCATCCTGTGGGCCAGGGGACCATAATCAGGTGAGCTCTGTTTCATCATCGGTTCAATATATACATCGATAAGTTTCTGCATGAACATCGATATACTCAGTATCGCAAGCGCCGATATAAGTATGCTGACCACAACCGTAATACATGCCAGCTTGTATTCCTTAAGAATATATCTGATCAGCCTTCCAAGTGCCTTCATGGGATTTTTGCCCTGATCCTTTCCAGGTCTCTTCAGCCCTGCATCCACTTTATCATCCATCTTATTTTCACTGTATTTCTCTGTATTTCCTGTCATTACACTGCCTCCTTTCCTTCATAATTAATTCATCTTCTCATCGAAATCACCGCCGCCAGACATCTGTACGTCGTAGATCTCCTTATATATCGTGTTGTTCTTTAACAGATTCTCATGTGTGTCGAAGCCGCTGACCATTCCGTTATCCAGAACTATGATCCTGTCAGCATCCTGCACACTTGATATTCTCTGGGATATGATGATCTTGGTGGTGTTCGGTATCTTGGTTGCAAATGCCTGCCTGATCTTCGCATCCGTAGCGGTGTCAACTGCGCTTGTGGAATCATCGAGAATGAGTACCTTCGGGCTCTTGAGCAGCGCTCTGGCAATACAGAGTCTCTGCTTCTGACCACCAGACACGTTGCTTCCGCCCTGCTCGATCCAGGTGTTATATCCATCCGGCATCCTGTCTATGAACTCATCCGCACAGGCAAGCTCGCACACCTCACGGCACTCATTCTCCGTGGCATCCGCCTTGCCCCATCTCAGATTATCAAGTATCGTACCCGAAAACAGCACATTCTTCTGGAGCACAACCGCCACTTCATTTCGGATGACCTCCATATCGTAATCACGCACGTCATGTCCTCCGACACAGACCGAACCACCGTCCGGTTTCACATCATACAGTCTGCTTATCAGATTGACAAATGTCGACTTACCACATCCGGTTCCACCTATCACGCCGACCGTCTCACCGGATTTTATGTGAATATCTATATCTTTCAGTGTATCCTCCGCACTTCCGGCCTTATACACGAAGTCCACATGGTTAAAATCTATTCTTCCATCAGGGACCTCCATGATCGGCTCATCAGGATTGGTCATGGTAGGTGTCTCCTCAAGGACCTCAGATATTCGTCTCATACTTGCCATACTCATGGAGATCATGACAAATACCATGGACAGCATCATCAGCGACATCATCATGCTCATGACATAGCTGAAAAGTGATGTAAGATTTCCAGTTGTCATGCTACCACCGACTATGAAGTGTGCTCCGATCCACGACAGGAGCATCATACATGTAAAGATGACAAACATCATGATAGGATTGTTGAAAGCCAGCAGGCTCTCTGCCTTTATGGACAGCTCCGCAAGCACCTCAGCAGCCTTGCCAAACTTCTTGTCCTCATACTCTTCCCTTACAAATGCCTTTACGACTCTTATCGCAGATACATTTTCCTGAACACTAGCATTCAGGTTGTCATAGTTCCTGAATACCTCGTCAAATATAGGGGTTACCTTGAATATGATGAAGAACAATCCAAATGCAAGAACCACAAGTGCTGCCACAAATACAAGTGACAGCTCCACGTTGATTGTAAAGCACATTATCATACTGCAAATGAGCATGAGTGGCGCACGGACTGCGATTCGTATGAGCATCTGGTACGCGTTCTGTACATTTGTCACATCCGTCGTCATACGTGTTATAAGACTGGCGGTGCTGAACTTGTCGATATTTGTAAATGAAAATTCCTGTACGTTCCTGTACATGCCCTCCCTCAGATTGCATGCAAATCCCGTCGAGGCACTGGCAGCAAATTTGCCCGCCATCACTCCAAAGAAAAGGCTTAGGAAAGCCAGTACAAGCATGAGTCCGCCATACATATACACCTTGCTCATGTCCTGTCCGTTGATTCCTTCGTCAATTATTTTGGCGGTCACAAATGGAATGAGGATCTCCATAAAGACCTCTGCCGCCGTAAAAACAGGTGTAAGTATCGAGTTCTTCTTGTACTCGCCCACCTGACCAAGCAATGTTTTGATCATTCTATTTCCTCCTTGTTTCAGTTTGAAATGCTGACAGAATCCTCAGATGCACAAAATCAGGAATTTGATTTATGATATGCGATATCTGATCGTCAGCTATGTGTGATTTGACGCAAGTTGCATAAATAGTAATACTTCTATTTTTTAATGTCAATAGTATACAGAGGCGTTTTATTTGTGAAATTTCTGTGTATTTAAAGTATTTAATGTCATATTAAAAATGAGGCATATGAACAGCTTCTTAGTCCATATGCCTCATTTTATAGAGATCTAATATGTAATTTCCGCTCTTTTTCAAGATATTCCTGAATCTCCAAAGTCAATGTCTTCAAAACTGTCTACCACTCATGATTGTATTTCTCCAAACCAACGACTCGCCAAATCATGTTGCTCATGGAAATCTTTATCCTCACAATCTGGTTTTCACTGATTTTCTATATCTGTACCTGCCGCCCTGGCTGCAAGCTTCTTATCAATCGCTCTAAGTATAAATCCTGCTGCCACTCCGGATGCCACTCCTACCACTATACCACCCAGAATATCCGTCGGAAAATGTACATACAGATACATCCTTGAAAAAGCAATAAACACAGCCACAACACATGCTATACTGCCCAAAAGCTTCTCTTTCCTCATGAACAACGCCGTGACAGCCGCAAATGATGCCGCCGTGTGTCCCGATGGGAAGGAATAATCCTTTGGTTTCTTCACTATCAGATCTGTAAAATTCGCCACATCATATGGTCTTGTCCTGGCGACCAGATTCTTTAACAGGCAGTTGGTTATGAGAAGATCAAGGATAAGTGCGATGGCCATGCACGGCCCTGCCTTCCTCGTCTTTGGAATGATCAGCAGCACAGCCGCCAGCACTATCCACAGTATTCCCGCATTTCCAAGGGATGTGATCGCCACCATGATCTTGTCAAGCCATGGGGTATGTATATTCTGGAGAGCGTCAAGGACTTCTATCTCCCACATCAGAAATTACCGCCGTTCCAGCCCCAGTCATGTACGCCGTGGTAAGTCACGTACACCGCATTTCCCGGGATTCCAAGCACATCCGCAAATATATCGCAGATCTTTCCTGTCATTGCATCACAAGCTTTAGGAGTCACATCACCGAATACGCTGACTTCCACATATGCACCCTTATCAAGTTTCTTTCCGCCCATGAACAGGTCATATCCATCGTTTATACCAACCATAAGGTAGCTCTCCGTCTTGTTCATCGTTGTTATCGCCTGACCAAGACTATTCTTAAGAGTCTCCTTCTGGTCATCGCTCATCTTCACTGTAACCTTTGAATCTATAAATGGCATTTCTTTGTCCTCCTAAATTATATTATTCATATAAAATATATACACGACTTTTGTAGACATTTGTCTTTGTATGCTATATTGTGGCAAAATCATAATAGCACTACCAAATCAGGGGAATACGATGCCGCCGGTCCTTAGGTGGCGCAACAGGCGGCACCTTAGTACCGTTGCAGGCTGAGTTAAGCGGGAGCGACCCCTGATTGGTATGCTATTATGATTCTGCCATATTAATAACTATCCCAGGCAAATGTCTACAAAAAGTCCTCAAATTCTATCTCAGACGGCAGTCTCAGATCTCCTCTCGGGCTGACCGATACGGTTCCGACCTTCACGCCATCCGGCATACAGTTCCTCTTGAACTGCTGGCGGAAGAATCTCGTGTAGAATACCTTCTGCCATTTGTCGATCTCGCTGTCTGAGAAATTGTACTCGTCACTCTGTCTTACAGCCTCCTTGCACAACTCATTTACCTCCTCAGGGGACATTCCATATCGAAGTGTATAATATAAGAAGAAATCGTGCAGGATGTATGATCCCACGGTGTCCTCCGTCTTCTGCGCGATGGTTCCGTCCGGGTTCGGTGGAAGCAGCTCCGGGCTGACCGGTGTGTCTATGATATCGTCTATGATCGGCGCGATGCCCACAAATCCATCAACCTCCATGAAGTGTCCGACTTCGTTCACAAGTGAGCGCACCAGCGTCTTTGGTATACTTGTATTCACCGCATACATGCTCATATGGTCGCCATTGTAGGTGCACCAGCCAAGTGCCAGCTCCGAGAGATCTCCGGTTCCAACCACGAATCCGCCCTCCTTGTTGGCGACATCCATGAGTATCTGTGTTCTCTCCCTCGCCTGACAGTTCTCATAAGTGACGTCATGCACGCTCTCGTCCTGTCCAATATCGGCAAAATGCTGTCTCACCGATGCAGCTATGCTTATCTCTCTGCTGTCACAGCCGAGCAGTCTCATGAGTTCCGTGGAGTTGTTCTTCGTCCTATTTGTCGTTCCAAATCCCGGCATGGTGATTCCCACGACAGTTGTGGATGGAAGTCCCGCATTCTTCACCGCCTGTGCCGAAACCAGCAGAGCCAGTGTGGAATCAAGTCCGCCTGACACTCCCACGACCACACATTTGCAATGGGTGGCCTCTATCCTTCTCTGAAGTCCGGCAACCTGCATCTTGAATATCGCCATGCACCTCTCAAGCTTATTTCCCGATGGGACAAATGGTGTCATCTTCACCTTCATGAGCACATTTCCTTTGTCCATGAGCGGGGTATCGCACACCACCGTCTCATACTTTCTGAATGCGAAATCACGCTTGCAGTCGGCAAATGACTTGTTTGCTATCCTGTCGTGTCTGATCTTGGTGAGACTTATATCCCTTATCAGCACTCCTTCCTCAAATGGCTTTACCTCGCCGAGGAGCTTGCCGTTCTCGTACATCAGATTGTGTCCTGAAAATACCAGATCCGATGTGGACTCGTACATTCCCGCCGACACATACACATATCCGCACAGGCAGTCCGACGACACACTTCCTATCAGCTTGTGCCTGTATGCAGCCTTTCCGATGACCTCATTTGACGCGGAAAGATTGAGTATGACCTCTGCTCCCGCCATGGCGAGAAGTCTTCCCGGTGACACAGGCGTCCAGGCATCCTCACATATCTCTATACCAAGCTTTACTCTCTGGTCTACGCTGCCCATATCTATCATCACATTATTGCCAAACAGCACTTCACTGCCAACAGCCCTGCTGCCATCATATTCAAGCTCATCTCCATCATCTTCCGGATCCATGAGATTTACCATCACCGCATCATACTTTCTGGCTGAGAACCATCTCTTCTCGTAGAACTCGCCATAGTTTGGAAGGTAAGTCTTCGGCACGATGGCCATGACTCTTCCGCCCTGCAGGAACGCCGCACAGTTGAACAGCTCCCCGTCCACCTCAAATGGCAGACCGACCACCAGTGCCGACTGACCGGTACAAGTCGCCATGGCAAGCTGAAGAAGACCTCTTCTCGCGCCATCTATGAGCTTTCTGTTCTCAAACAGATCCGCACAGGTATATCCCGTGATAGACAACTCTGGCGTCACTATGACATCCGCAGCATCCTTATACTCTTCATATATATCCATTATCTCTCTGACATTTCCGCTGACACTTCCGATATGAACCTTCGGCGTAACGGCCGCCACACGCAGCATATTCTTCATGTATGAATTCCTCCTTACATTTGGCTTTCATCTTGTTTAGTCTTTCTTAAATATAATCAACTTACTTATGATGTAATTAAGTAATATAACGATAATCTGTGCAACAATCTTAACTATCATACTATTAAAACCAAGTATAGATATAAATACTAATAGAATTACTTCTTCTACTACCAATGTAATTATTCGTCCACCAAAAAAGGCTGCCATCTGCTTCAGAAAGTCTTGCACACCACTTGTAGGAGAATCAAAAACCCATATACGATTTGTCAAAAAAGCAAATAATACAGTAATTATCCACGATAAAATATTCGCTATCAACTCATTGATACCCAAATACACATTAAATAGTGCATAAGTACAAATGCTTACTATAAAACTTAATCCTCCAAATACTAAATATAAAATCACTTCTTTATACTTACTATATAGTGGTTCAAATACTCTTAGCCCCGGAAGTTCAAATATTTTATCAAAAATATCCTTTTTTTTCATTGCTAATTAACCTTCTTTGAATTCTTGTCATTCGTTTCAGATATTATATAATGTGGTCTCTTTTTTGTTTCCAAGTACATCTTAGCTATATACTGCCCCATTATTCCTAAACAGAAAAGCTGTATTCCACCTATAAATATGATTACACATATTATAGATGCCCATCCGGCAACAGGATCTCCGAATACCAATCTTCTGACTATCACCAAAATAAGGCTTAAAAAGCCCACAAAAGTCATTGCCATTCCAAACCAAGAGGCCACTGAAAGAGGAGCTTGTGAAAAATTAATAATGCCATCTATTGCATATTTCAGCAGTTTCCAAAAACTCCAGCTAGTCTCACCGGCAACTCTTTCAATATTCTCATACGGCAGCCAATATGTATTGAAACCGATCCACCCAAATATGCCTTTTGAAAATCTATTATACTCGCCCATTTCCACTATGGCATCGACCATTTCGCGCTTCATAAGACGGAAGTCTCTTGCTCCGTCTACAATATCGGCATCTGATATTTTATTAATGATCTGATAAAACTTACGGGCAAACCAGCTTCTGATTTTTGGCTCGCCTTTACGATCAGCCCGCCTTGTAGCTACTGAGTCGTATTCTCCGGATTCCAGAATTTTTAACATCTGTGGTAACAATGATGGTGGATCCTGCATATCAGCATCCATAACAGCTACATAATCCCCCTTTGCATTACAAAAGCCCGCATACATTGCAGCCTCTTTGCCAAAATTTCTTGAGAAAGAATGGTACTTAACATGTTCATCTTTTGCAGAAAGCTCCCTCATTATTTCCAATGTTTTATCTTTTGAACCATCATTTACGAGCAATAGCTCATATTCTACCCCCATATTTCTTACTACCTTTGTTACTTCATCATAAAAAATCGGTAGTGATTCTTGCTCATTATAACAAGGAACTATTAAACTAATCATCACACATTCTCCTTATCTAATATTCTTTCTTCTCTTCGCAACGAGTAATTTTATACCAATAAATAATACAACTATAAAACCTATAGCTGAAATTATTTCTGAAATTCTCCAACTTATCGGCTCTCTAAATCCTATAGTTAATGTTCCATTATATCTTGGTGGTACCTTGAATGTCACACAATTATTTACAGAACCAACCAAATCTAATTTCTTATTATTTTTATCAAATACCGTATAATACTTATAATTAAAAATAGGCACTTGAACAATCGCATCATCTATTGTGCTATCGTTTTTTATTGTTAAATATGCATCTCCTTTGTTTTTATGATAATCTGAAATCAAATCTCCATGAAAACTGAATACTTCCAACCTGATACCCTAATCCATCTATTCCCAGAATTTGCTGGATACTACCCCATGGGAAAAATTTACATATGAATAATGTGTTTACAATACCAAACGCACTGAAGATTTTTATACAAAAAATTGCTTTTTCATTACCTTCTTTGGAAGAGTATTTATATAGGCAATATAATGTAAGCCCCAAAGATAAAATTAAAGCTGCACCTAAAGTGATGCACTTCCAACCTTCATTTCCAGGAGCAAACAGCTGAAATATGTCTATTATTTCTTGTGAGCTATTATCTAAAAGTCTTAAATCCCCAGCCTGTACTATGGTTTCTTGGCTTACGAAGTAATCAATAAATGGAAGCAAATACCAAATTGTAAGTACTAAGCACATTATGGCAGCTTTTATGAATGCCATAATTCTTTCTTTTTTTAATGTTATTTTTAATAAAACTATACATAAAATAATAAGATTTACGACTACTATCTCGCAGGTCAATACATGACTCAATATAATCCCAGACATTCCCAACGCCAAATATATCCACTCATTAATGCGCGGCTTTTTACTATTATAAATAAGATATACCCCAACAACTATAAGTGGTAAAAACGTCATATAATATAGAAAAGCCACAGGATATAGAAAAAAATCACAATAGTATATCGGAGTTGGATAACTGTATCCGTTATCCAGTGAGGTCCCCATTCTAATAATAAAATTTCCATTTTGCGCAGAGAAATTTTTTAGATCTAAATCCAAAACTGTCCTTGGTTTTATAAGTGTCTCACAAATTTAGTTTATAAAATTGCCGTATATAACTTTTATTTTTTACTTTATCATTTAATGCCATTTTAATCAATATACTTCATTTCCTGCGTACCGTTTTACCAGGATTCAGAACCTCTTGTACTTCTAGTGCAGCGCAGTTTCAAAATACCGTTTAAAGAGCACAGCCTGGGAAGCGTAAAAACACAAAAATAAGACTCCCGGGCACATCATTACGCCGGAAGTCTTATTCTTAATAATATAACAGTCTGATGCTATATAGTGTAGGATTTACTTTCCAAGTGGCTTGCCAGTAAGCTTCTCATAGCCCTCAAGGTAGATGTCAATAGTCTTCTGAGCGACATCCTCTGGAAGCTTCCAGCCCTTGTCAGGATTAGCCTTCAGCCAGTCACGTGCGAACTGCTTGTCAAATGATGGCTGGCCATGACCTGGCTCATATACATCTGCTGGCCAGAATCTTGAGCTGTCAGGTGTAAGCATCTCATCGCCGAGAACGATATTGCCATTCTCATCGAGACCAAACTCAAACTTTGTATCTGCAATGATGATTCCTCTTGTAAGTGCGTACTCTGCACACTTCTTGTAAAGTGTGATGGTGTACTCCTTGAGCTTTGAAGCGTACTCCTCGCCCTTGCCAGGGAAGTACTTCTCAAGGTGAGCAATGCTCTGCTCATATGATATATTCTCATCGTGATCGCCAATCTCGGCCTTTGTTGATGGTGTGTAGATAGGCTCAGGAAGCTTATCAGACTCCTTTAATCCCTCTGGGAGCTTGATTCCACATACTGTGCCATTCTCCTTGTAGCTTGCCCAACCGCTTCCTGTGATGTATCCACGAACGATACACTCGATCGGAAGCATCTCAAGCTTTCTGCACATCATGCTGTTGCCATCGAACTTCTCCTGCTGGAAGAACTCAGGCATATCCTTTACATCAACTGAGATCATGTGGTTAGGAAGAATATCCTGTGTCATGTCAAACCAGAACTTTGACATCTGTGTCAGAACTGTTCCCTTCTTGGAAATTACATTGTCGAGGATGACATCGAAGCAGCTTATACGGTCTGTAGCTACCATGATCAGGCTGTCTCCATTGTCATAAATCTCACGTACCTTACCTTCTTTGATTGGCTTTAATTCCTGCATTTTTTTATCTCCTTGATATTTGTATTAATACCTGTTAGAAATTGTATTCATATAAGTGTGTATCACTTTTTATGGTTGCTTGTCAAGGCTTTGGAAGCCCTCAAAAATTTTTTCTCAAAATTTGTCAAGGTTTATGCGCCTCACGGGATTTTTATTGTGTAAAAGCACATTTTTCATCTTTACAATATCATTTGTGATGACTATAATAACAGAGCACAATATCTAGTGGGTGCTTCACATTATTTCCACCAAATATATTGTGTTCACAATAATTATTGCATATTTTTTCTTTATAAATAATTCCATGCGGCACAGGCAGCCGCATCTACTATATTACGTCGAACCAGACCTGATTGGCCTGATTTAAGTTAACTTGAATGATTGGAATATTACGAATAAATTTACCATTGAATTGGAAGAGGGAGGCTATTGCTGTGTCAGAGGAAGCTAAAACACACGTACACGTAATCAAAAGGAATGGAGAAGAGGTGACATTTGACCTGTCAAAGATCGAGAATGCCATCAAAGCTGCCAACAATGAGGTTGACAAACTCCACCAGCTCAACGAATATCAGGTTCACGCCATCGCGGACAACCTGGAGAAACAGATAGAATCAATGTCCCACGCAGTTCACGTGGAGGACATTCAGGATATGGTCGAGACCGGTATCATGGAGATGAGAGGATATGAGGTTGCACAGAAATATGTGCGTTACCGTTACAAGAGAGAGCTCGCACGTAAGTCCAACACCACGGACAACGGAATCCTTGCGCTCATAGACCATATGAACGAGGAAGTCAATCAGGAAAACTCCAACAAGAATCCGGTGATCAACTCGACACAGCGTGACTACATGGCCGGTGAGGTATCAAAAGATCTGACCAAGAGAATGCTTCTGCCTGAGGATATAGTTGAGGCACATGAGGCCGGAATCATACATTTCCATGATTCTGACTACTACGCTCAGAAGGAGCACAACTGTGACCTCATCAACCTTGAGGATATGCTACAGAACGGAACAGTGATCAGTGAGACCATGATCGAGAAGCCGCACAGCTTCTTCACGGCATGCAACGTCACCACGCAGATCGTGGCACAGGTTGCCAGCAACCAGTACGGCGGGCAGACGTTTACCCTGTCTCATCTGGCACCATTTGTGGATGTTAGCAGGAAGAAGCTCCGTGCACAGGTCATCGAGGAGCGCAAGGACTGTGGCGAATCCCTTGATGATGCCATTATCGACAAGATAACAGAGAAGAGACTTCTGAACGAGGTCAAAAGTGGAATACAGACTATACAGTACCAGCTCATCACCCTGATGACATGTAACGGACAGGCACCATTTGTCACCATGTTCATGTACCTGGATGAGGTTCCTGAGGGACAGACAAGGGATGACCTGGCACTCATCATAGAGGAGGTCCTGAATCAGAGGATCAAAGGAGTTAAGAACGAGAAGGGAATCTGGATCACTCCGGCATTTCCTAAGCTCATATATGTTCTGGACGAGGACAACATCACCACAGATTCCAAATACTGGTATCTGACTGAGCTTGCCGCCAAATGCACCGCAAAACGTATGGTTCCTGACTACATCTCCGCCAAAGTCATGAGAGAGATGAAGGACGGCGACGTATATCCATGCATGGGCTGCAGATCATTTCCTACAAAGGAGGACGGCATCAGGAATCCTGATGGATCCCGCAAATATTACGGACGTTTTAACCAGGGTGTCGTGACCATCAATCTTGTTGATGTGGCATGTTCATCATACGGCGACATGGACAAATTCTGGAAGATCCTGGACGAGCGTCTTGAGCTTTGTCACAAGGCACTCAGATGCAGACATGAAAGACTGCTCGGAACCATATCAGATGTCGCTCCTATACTGTGGCAGCACGGTGCGCTGGCAAGACTTAAGAAAGGCGAGAAGATTGACAAGCTGCTCTTCGGCGGCTACTCAACTATTTCCCTTGGCTATGCCGGTCTCTGCGAAATGTGTGTCCGTATGATCGGCAAAACACATACATCCGAGGAAGGCAAGAAATTTGCGCTCGCTGTAATGCAGAAGCTCAACGACAAATGTGCTGAGTGGAAGGCCGCTGAGAATATCAGCTATTCCGTATACGGAACACCTATGGAGTCCACTACTTATAAATTTGCCAAGAATCTGCAGAAGCGTTTCGGCATCATCCCGGGCGTAACAGACAAGAATTACATAACCAACAGCTATCACGTACATGTAACCGAGCACATAGACGCCTTCAGCAAGCTGAAGTTTGAGTCAGAATTCCAGAAGCTGTCACCGGGCGGCGCCATCAGCTATGTTGAGGTTCCAAACCTCCAGAATAACATAGACGCAGTCCTTGAAGTCATGAAGTTCATATACGACAACATTCTCTATGCAGAGCTCAACACCAAGAGCGACTACTGTGAGAAATGTGGCTATGACGGCGAGATTAAGATCGTGACAGACGATTATGGCAAGTTGGTGTGGGAGTGCCCTAACTGCGGCAACCGCGACCAGAACACTCTCTTCGTTGCAAGACGTACCTGCGGTTATATCGGAACCCAGTTCTGGAATCAGGGACGTACACAGGAGATCAAGGACAGAGTCCTTCACCTGTAGAATTAGTCAGCTTAAAACTGATACTTTCAAATAAAAATACAGACAGCACAATTGTGAATGAAGTGACCTCAAAAAACAATTGACTGTCTGTATTTTTATTACTTTCTTATAACTACAATATCTAGCATACCCTCATGTAAGCGGCATCATCTGCAAAATCCGGCTGATCCGAAACAAACTTTATAACATCTGCGGATTTTACGTATGGATTTGTCCGTTTAATACGTCTCCCACAACTTCATCTTCTTGGCATTATCCACTATGTCAATGCAGCTTCCGTCAATTGCATTTATACATACAATCTGGGATATCTCCCCTACCGTGTCCTGTCCCCGGAGCTCCTCGCTCTGTGTAAATATCCATGCAGGAATGTAGCAGAGCTTTCCATCGTCATCTGCTGTCGCCATGTATCTGAGTGCCACGTTGTTGAACTGAACCTTGCCATATCTGGTCTGGTATTTCTCATAATATGTTGCAATGCCCTCATTTGCCTTTGCGATCATGTCGTTCCAGCTCATGAGTTCCACATCCTCCGCCTGCAGGGATGAAGGATCTGTGTAAAGCTGGGCAAACATATCTACAACTCCATCATCATCAATATTTAATGTTACACTGTCACCAGGCTCAAACATATAGCCATTCTGTGTCTGGAGATTGTCAACGTTATATAATTCGCCCTCTCTCTCCTTTGCTCCGTATATAGACCTGCTGAGCGTTACCGAGTATCCACTCACCTTGGTCTGCTTTACCTCGCCATTGTCATCCGACCATATTCTGGCAAGCGGCTCTGTCTTTGTACTCTCCATACCGTCTATCCCCATCTTTGAGAGGAAATTCATCGCTTGGGATATGGCATCGTTCTCCGTGAGTTTGCTCTCATTTGTGACATTGGTCAGATCTATGTCTGTGGCATTGCTGATGCCCGTCACATAGGTGTATGTTGCGCCGCTCACACCATCCAAAAGCTTGTTTTCCTCACTCTCGGATTTGTAAAATGATATATACACACCTGCGTCTGTATTGTCATCCTCACCGCCATACTGTGATATACTCACCGTATATTCCTTGTCTCCATATTTGCCTGTATACGATGAATACGGATCATCATAATTCTCCAGCAAAGGAAGTGAATCCGGTGCATCTGCCATCTGCTTCTTGTATGTCTCTATCTGGGTATCATACCAGGCATCCGACGAATCATCCCCCTGCCCCTGAGCCTCCTTCTTAAACTTCTCTGTACTCTCTATCATACTCTTCAGCTCATCCTTGGTCTGCACTCCATCCTTGCGGATATATATGCCCTGGGACTTGTCCAGGAGTCCCTCGACAATGCTCTGTATCTGTGCAGCATCAAGCTTCATAGTGCTGTAATATACCCTCTTCATGGAATCCGTATCAGGAATATCTATCGAACCGGAACAGCTTATCTCTGACAAGCCCGAATTGCCCACATCAAATGTCTCATCACACTTCTCCGGGATTCCCAGACTCTTTGCAAGGCTGCCACCCGCATCGTTACTGCCATCATCACTGTATCCACTTGCCGAACCCGACTCTCCATCCAATGTATAATCAACCTTTTTATTTCCACATCCTGTCATCTGCATCGCCATCACTCCTGCCAGCACACATGCCGCTATTCTTGTCGCTCTCTTTCCCATGATTATCTTCCTCCTTGTCATTTCGCAAATATTCATATATTAGACATTTCACCTGACCATATCAGCACATTTATTTTGATATGGTTTTTGTTCCTGCCCCAGTCTCCGGGTCTGTTCCGTACCATGTCTCAAGACATTTTGCAGTCTCAATTATATCTACACAGCTTCCATCCACTGCGTTTATGTACACAAGCTGCACTATATTATCGTATGCGCCATGACTCTCCTCAATGGAATCACCATATATGTATTCTGTCCTGTCCCCATCACCGCTCGACCTGTTCTCACAGCCACACATGCCACATACGGCAAGTACAGACATGACCAGCGCAGTTTTCCGCCACGAATTTCCTGACATTTTCTGCCTCCCTTCACATTAAACTTCAGAAATGTCTCTGCTCATAATGTATTGTAAAATGGGTGTACATTAAGAAACAATTGCCGGGAACTTTAAGATATTCTTAAGACGAAAAAATCCCTTCCGTATGATGTACCTAATCATACGGAAGGGATCTATAATCCACATTATATTTAGAATTTGAAAAACATCAGCAGGAGTATGATTCCCACAAGCGTGAGTGCCGCTCCCACCAGAAAGGCTATCTTAAACCACTTCTCATCACCTGTCACCCTGTCAAATGTATCATCCTCAACCTCAACAAAGCTGAGTGCCGTCATGGTCATAAGCCCAAGTCCGGTAAAAATCGCAGATGAAGCAGGTATCCTTATGGCCGGTATAACCCACAATATAAAATATACTACATCACATCCAAGCAATATAAACAGCTTTTTTCCATACTTCTCAAGCATAACCCTCGATCTCCTTAATATAACACTTAACCTGTATCATAACACCTTATATGTGTTTACTCAAGCTTTCCGACTTTTTGTTCTTAAGCCTCCTTATTATGTCATCACATCCACAGACTGCGCTTATTCCCACCGCAATCCCCAGCACGAACAGCATTGTGGAATTGCCATATGCGCTTGCGGCCTTCCAGTCTGAATCAAATGCCGCGCTCAGTGTGTAATAGAGCGGAGCCCCCGGCAGAAGCGGAATGAGTCCGACTATAAGATACTGATTTGCCGGTGCTTTCATGATCCTTGCCGCTATCTCAGCATATATGGCAGCCCACAGGCTTGCCGCAAGAGACGGGATAAATACGTCATCTATGATATTTCTGACCAGAATGTATACTATCCATGTGCACATTCCATTGACCGCCGCCGGTATCACATTCCGCCTGCCAAGATTGAACATAAGCGCAAATCCCAGTGATCCCAGAAGCGCAGTGATTATCTGTACCGCCATTTGCCATTCCTCCTGTTGTTATCTGCAGATAAATACCGCCAATGCAAATCCGCAGGCTATGCCTGCCGCCCACAGAACTGATTCAACCAGTCTCAGGCTTCCAGTTATCGTATCACCGACAAACATGTCCTTCACTGCATTTGTCAGCGCAAGTCCCGGGATCAGCAGCATAATGTCTCCTATCATGACCTTGTCCTCATGTATTGGAAACACACGCCCCGCCAGTCCGATCAGCACTCCTGTGACAAATGAACACAGAAAATTAAACAGTATGTTGTTGGTACATATCGGGGCGAAATACATCTGCATCAGCCATATCCCCACAGCAAATGCCGCCGCCATAGCTCCATCAAGTATGGTTCCGCCGAAGAATACCGCAAGCGCTCCCGCCGCCAGCACGCTTCCCACGCACACCCGGAATCTCGGCGCTGATGCCTGCTCTATCTCTTCAATTCGTTCTTTCAGGCCCTCAGTGGCTAGTGGCTGTCTGCAATACTCTCTGCTCAGGGCATTTATCCGCTCCAGCTTCCAGAAGTCCGTCTTTGTCCCATCCCTGGTTCCTCTGGTCATGGAGCACACCGATCCATCCGGCATGTTCATGGTACATACCAGAGTGGATGTAATAGCAAATACGTCCATACGCTCTGCTCCATAAGCAGCTCCCATTCGTCTGAGTGTATCCTCCACTCTCTTCACCTCCGAGCCATTCCGGATCATCATGGCTCCCACATCCATGAACAGACCGAGCATTTTCACATCCTCCGGACTTCCCTGAGGCATATCCCGCAGCTTCTCCATTCCGCTGTGCCTGTCAATATCCGCCATACCCATATGCCACCATCCTTTTTGTACAGATATACCTCATGCCATTATCTATCTCATTGGAACCTGCTGGAAGTACTGGTGTCTTCTCTCATCCACCATTTTCTCCAGTTCCTTCTGATTGTGGTTATATATCTTATTTATCTCATCGTTATATCCTATTATTATGTATGGAACCATGCTTTCTATGTATGCAAGGGTGTCATCACAGTCCTTCTCCTTCCTCATCGGAAGCGCCATTCCGCTGCCATCATTCAGCCTGACCTCGATCTGGTAAGACTTACCCGCCTTAATTCCGTACACTTTGTTCTGGGTTATGAGCTTATATACCCACATAAGCTCCCTGGTCTCGGCAAAATTCACCGTATCACCCTTGATATACATGAAGAACTCATTATTTAATCTGAGACCATTCACTGCAGCACCTGATCTGTAAAACTGCTCTATCCTCTCCATCTCATACTCAGGATTCGGCTTCTTCTTACAGTAATCCAGCACGTCTCTTATGTTGCTCTGCCTTATTGCCAAGGATACAAACCATGCCGCAAATGCGAGGAACATCGCAGATCCAAGCCCTATCCATATTGATCCTTCATCTACCCCCATTGCTGCAGCAACACCGGAGATTCCGATTGCTGCAAATATCACTGCTCCAATAATACATTTTATCCTGTACTTTGTTCCAAGCTTCTTTATCATCTGTTTTAACCCCATTTTCTTAATTGTACTCAGTCATATTCCACCTTCATCAGGCAAAGTCCATGTGGAGGCGCCGTAGGCCCCGCCAGCTGCCTGTCCATCCCGGCTATGATCTCAGGAATATGCTCCGCACTCATATTCCCATATCCAACCTCTACCAGTGTTCCGGTCAGTATCCTCACCATGTTCTGCAAAAAGCCATTTCCATGGAATCTCATGCGGACGTAGTCTCCCTCCTTGACTATATCCACATCGTATATGGTTCTGACCGTGGATTTCTTCATCTTATTGTTGCCACAAAAAGATCTGAAATCATGCTTTCCGACAAGATACGATGCAGCCTTTTTCATCACATCCACATCAAGTATACTGCCCTGTGGCACACACCACACATAATTTCTATCAAATACAGGTTTCTCAGCACCTACATACAGCGTGTATTCGTAGACTTTACCGGTTGCATTCAGCCTTGCATGAAACCTGTCCCCGGCCACAGCAACATCAAGCGCGCAGATATCCGCAGGCAGATATCTGTTCAGATAATCTTTTATCTCTTCCGGAGTCTTATCTGTTTCTAGCCTTCCGTTCGCCACCATGGCTCTGGCATGTACTCCCGCATCAGTCCTGCCTGCACCATGGATATCGACCTTTGCATCGACCATCCTGGTTAGGACCGCCTCTATTCGCCCCTCCACTGTATCCGCATTTGTCTTGCTCTCCCAGCCGTGATAACGTGTACCATCATAGCTGAAAGTAAATCTGTAATTTACCATATGTCCTCTCCAGGGACGCTTCTTTTGTCACAAGGAGTGTCCCTCTGTCATATAAATCCAATCCAGGGGACACTCCTTGTGACAAAAGAAGCGTCCCCACTACAGCACCTGCTCGCCTGTGTCTGTCTCAAATTCCTTTACCTGTTCAAGCCAATATTGCTTATCTTTTTCTGTTATCGGTCTTATGACTTTACATGGATTTCCAGCAGCTATCACACCATCCGGAATATCCTTCGTGACAACCGACCCTGAGCCTATGACAACATTTGAACCTATGGTCACACCCGGATTGATGACCGTATTGCCGCCGATCCATACATTATCGCCTATTGTGACCGGCTTGCCAAGCTCCACACCGGCATTTCTGATCATCGCATCTATCGGATGACTTGCGCAGTATATATTGACCCTTGGTCCCAGAAATGCATGATCTCCAATGATGACGTCACACTGATCCAGAACTATCAGCCCTGTATTTGCATAGAAATAGTCTCCCACATGTATATTTGTTCCATAGTCGCAGTAAAATGGCGGCTCTATGTAACACTCCTTTCCCATGTGTGCGAATAATTTTCCGAGATACTCGCCGGTTCTTGTCATTGTCTCAGACCTCGGAGCACCGTTGAACTTATCAACCAGATCCTTCGCCTTCCCCTCCGGATCCCAGTCCACACATTTATATAACTTACCAGCTTTCATTCTGCTAAGCATTTTCTCTACTCTGTCCATAGAATTTCCTCCTCGTATTATAATATTTACTCATCATGTTTATATCTGCCTAAAAGATACCATTCTTTATGGCTGCAATCAACCGCAAATATAATTACTCGTAAATCGAATCCAATATAAGCAATAAACTTCTATCGGTAACAGAAAAACTGCTCTCCAGATATTATAATAAGCCGCGTGCCTGTATTCTGAATCGATAGCGTAATCGACTGAACTTCAGCGCTTATTGCCGGAGCGGCGCGCACAAACGCCCTTATCGTGCGCAGAGCGCAGTGCAAATATAAGCAAGCTGAAGTGGCGGAAGATTAGTGTGATTCAGAATACAGGCACACGGCTTATTATGTCTGGAGAGCAGTTTTTCGTCCGTCCTCAATACACATAAAGGTACATCCCAAACCAATGCAGCGCGGCCCCCAGCATCACAAAGATATGCCAGATAAAGTGCGCCCCCTTGGTGTCCTTCACAAATGGAATCATGCCAAGCGTATAGACAACACCTCCGCCCACGATCCATCCCAGAAGCGGCTTGTCATTTCTGAACCAGCCCGGAATGAACATGATAGCACTCCATCCGATAACGAAGTACAGCGTATAGTGTATCGGTCTGAACCTGCCCGGTCCGAACACACATATGATGGTGATCCCCGCTATGATAAGTGCCCACTGCACACAGAACAACACTATTCCAAGCACATTTCCCCAGTACACAAGGTACAGTGGAGCAAATGTTCCGCCTATCAGCAGATATATCGAGGAATAGTCAAATCTTCTCCAGAGCCGCTTGACTGCCAGCCCGGATTTGTATGAGTGATACAGACAGCTCATGAGAAACATCAATATCAGTGATATTCCATAAAAACACGATGCCATCACTTTGAGTCCTGTGTCTGACTTCAGGAGAAGAAGGACAAAGCCGGCTATGGCAAGCCCTGCTCCTATTCCGTGGGTAACAGCATTTCCCACCTCCTCGAGAACGGTGAGCTTTGGCGGCTCATTCAGTTCCCTGTAGTGCTGCTTTTTTGCTCTTTTTGAATCTTTCTTCTCTTCTTTGCTTTTCTCTTTGTCCAGCTCAGCTTTCTGCTGACTGCTCATGTCTGTTTCTAAGTTATTTACTTCTGCCATATTTAATCCTAAAACTTCTTTCTATCTATAACTCTATCTATAATTTATACTGCTATCTATAATCTACACTGTCTTACAACCGCAGTCTCCAGCTTCCATGCAGAGCACAGCCCTGGATTCATCATCGCAGACAACTAGAGCGCCTCAAGCACCTGCACCCCACGTCTCTTCAGCCATATTCTAAACAAAACTGCAACGGCTGCCGTCAATGCAGTGCTTATTGCTAGATACATTGTCGCTCCGGTAAAACTTCCGAATAACAAATATCCCACCACAAGTACAATAATATATACAAAATTCGATAAAATAGCAACAAGTACACCCATGCTCTGCTTCACGACCGATGCTTCCGACGTCCAGTCAAGCTTTGGCATCTTGAGATTGACTGCAAGCCCTATGTATGCAGTCAGGCACACATAAAGACATGGTATCAGTAACATCATCACGCCATCTACAAGTGATGGTGTCACAAAAACAAGCATCACTATATCAAGGATCAGCGCCGGAATCAGGGTAAGTATCACATGCATCCTCAGTTTTGCCCTAAGTATCTGCCACGATGTGACTGGAAGCGAACGCACGATCCAAAGATTCTTTCCCTCCAGAGATATCGATGGTGCAGTCAGATCATTCATCGACGCGGCGGCACATACGGCTATACACGCCCCAATTATAAGTACACCATCCGGTAGTCCGGGAGTTTTCGTAATCATATCTACTACATACTGTCCTTTAACAAGACAAACCACTGCCATAGCGATCATTATCAATGTCCCCAGGGAACAGTTGAGCATATATACGGCAGATGCTGCCAGTCTTTTGAACTCTTTCTGAAGAAGTGCTGCATCCTGGCTCTGCGCCTTTGCAGCTTTTATTATATTCTTCCTTTTTGTATGTCCGGCTTTTGTCGTCACGATTCCGATGAATGTTCTCTCAAGTACCAGCCACACTGCAAGAGAGATGATCAATGTGCCTGTTGCCACAAACGCCAGCTGCAATCCATCTCCTGTAGCCGCACGACCAATTGAATAGAGCGGATATGCAGCACCTTTTATCTTTGCACTGTATTCTCCGCTGTTTGCCAGGATCTTTGAGAGCAGCTTATTTGCATTCATGTATACAGCATAATATGCGGCTATAAATGCCAGTGACAATACAACTGTCACAAAGCTCTTATTTCTGGTCTTATTGCCTATCTTCCCCACTACCCAGCCAAGTATACATGAGAGCACCAGTATGACAAATGTCAGAAGAACCAGTACTATAATAGATGACACGACCGGCCACACACCGGGATGGGCTACTATTCCATATACTATGATACCGGGAACCATGGCGGTCACGGCGAACATCGCACCCATGATGTACACTCCTGACAGTCTTGCAAATAATATAGCCCTGACCGGGATGGGCAGTGACAGCATCAGGTCATTGTCTTTTGCCTGATACAAGCTCGCATATGTATTGAACACACTTCCTAATATACCGATGGTCAACGCCATCATAGACATCATCGCCATGTACATCCAATCAAGCCCCGCAGAACAAAGCGGCTCACACACCGAATATGCCTCCATTCCGAACATGGCTCCCATACAGCCCTGCAGCACTGCCACATAACTGATGATACCCAGAACTACAGCACCTTTGGATCTGGACTTTCCAGTCTTCCGGTCAACGAAAAATCCACTGAACAGCATCTTAAGCTGTTTCTTCATCAATATCCTTATCATGACTCACCCTCCAGATCAAGGAACACGGATTCAAGTGACTCGTCTCCCTTCACCTGCTCCATTATGCCCGCCTTCACCAGTCGTCCGCCTTTTATGATCGCCACTTTATCGCACAGCTTTTCTGCGACTTCCAATACATGTGTGGAGAAGAATATCGCCCCTCCGTCATCGCACATTTTTCTCATCATCTGCTTGAGTATATGGGAAGCCTTTGGATCGAGTCCGACAAACGGTTCATCCATGATGACAAGTTTCGGCTCATGTATCCATGCTGATATGATTGCCAGTTTCTGCTTCATACCATGGGAATACTCGGATATCAGCTGTCCTAGGTTGTCTTTTATCTCAAATGCGTCAGCATATTTGTCTATGAGCTCGTCCCTGACTTCCTCCGGCACGTCAAATATATCTGCTATAAAATTCAAATATCCGATTCCGGTCATAAAATCATACATATCTGGATTGTCAGGAATATATGCCATCTGTTTCTTGCATTCCAGCGGTTTTTCCTTTATGGACACACCATCTATAAGGATATCTCCCTCCTCAAAATTCAGGATCCCTGTACACGCTTTTATAGTGGTTGTCTTACCTGCCCCGTTGTGTCCGATGAAACCATATATCTCCCCCGGCATTATATGTAGGCTTAGATTGTCCACCGCCAACTTATCTCCATATCTCTTTGTGAGATTTTTTATTTGCAGCATATTATTTTCTCCTTTTTCAAAACAGGGGACGGAGGTACCTGACCTCTCCGTCCCCATAGATTATCGCGCTCTATGCTTATTTCGCTTCATCCTGCCCCTGAACTCATCAAGTGCCGCGCGACCAGGTCCCGTCATAGGTTTGATCCACCTTCCTTTTAACAAGTACGGTGTCAGTATGACAAATCTCAGAAGTTCATCCGTGTAAACAAATGAGAACACTGCGAGGAATGGCAGCTTGAGCACCATTCCTGCTACCCATGTAGCCGGGACCGAAAACAACATCAGTCCACTGATCTCCATAACTGTTCCAACGATGGCCTCACCGCCTGCACGGAAGCACTCGTTCTGTATATAGCAGCATGTTCTGACTGCTCCGAAGAACAGATATATTATAAGCATATACTTTGTGTACATCATCGCCTCAGCCCCGAGTCCAAACAATCCAAACAGCGGATTGTGCAGCAGCATCGTGATGAGCACAATTGTGAATGTGATGGCAGGACATACCAGTGCAGCTCTCTTGGCATAGGAAAGTCCCCTGTCCAGATTACCCGCGCCAACTTCATTTCCCACGGCAACGCTGGACGCATTTGCCAGACCACCAAAGAATGCATATACAAACCCTTCACATACACGGAATGCAGCCATGGCGGCTATGGCGGAATCACTCTGATGTCCCATGACAACGTTGATTATCATCTGGCCCACGCCATAGAGGATCTCGTTGCATACGATCGGGAATGCCTTGGACGCATAGGACTTCACAAATCCCATATCAATATCAAATGCCTTTCGCGCACTGAACTTTATCTCATGCCTGCTCTTTGCAAGATACAGAATGAGCAGCGCTATGTTCACGATACCAGACACCAGTGTACCTATAGCCGCACCAGCAACTCCCATCTTGGGAGCACCAAATTTACCATAGATCAACACAAAATTTATACAAAAGTTGAGTAAAAGTGAGATGACCGAGCATACCAGTGGCACCTTCACCCTCTCCGTTGACTTAAGGAGTGCTGTAATTATTGCGGCAAATACCTGAAGCGGATAGGACCATCCAACTATTCTCATATATGGCTTCGCAAGTGCTATGATCTCTACTTTATCTGTATATATTCCAAGTATCCACCCCGGTGCAACCACAGTCACCACCGCAAATGCTATTCCAAATATTCCCGCACATATGATCGCCAGACCAAATGCCTTGTTCATTCCCTCTGGATCCTTGGCACCCCAGTATTGAGACATGAACAGAAGGGAGCAGCTGACAAATCCCCAATATGTTGAAAACAAAAGTGATCCTATCTGTGCACACACGCCAACCGCCGCAACGGCGATCTCGCCCTCACTTCCTATCATGATGGTATCAACCATACTAGCGGTGGTCGCCAGCAGATTCTGCATCGCAATAGGCACAGCAAGCACAGCCAGCATTCTGGCAAATTCTTTCCATGTCACCTTTTTATTATTTTTTACAAAGCCCGTAGCAGCACTTCCCATTTTTGTTACCTTTTCCTGTTATTATCTCTTTCATCATTTAATTTGATGCGTCCGATTATTGTACTCCCGAATAATTGTATTTGCAATGGCTTTATACCTGTAGTATGAAGTATTTTCTTATTAATTTTAACAGGCGCACCACTTTTATTCCATCTGTGATGCGCCAAGCCTTGTTATTTTCAAGTATTATATTTTTGTGTGCCATTGTTACATACTGTTGTTGGTTGACAAATCTTCAAGCTCACGCTCTACTCTCTCAAGCTCGCCGTCACTCCAGTTCTCCCCCAGTGCAAATACTGCCCTGCACACACTGAAGTTCACCTCGCCATCTGCGTTGATCTCCCCGGAGATCACTCTGTGGGATATCTTCTGAAGTGTGGAAAGTATGTCTATCCGCACGTCCGATATGACAGAAGGCTCTGCCACATTGCCATCTCTATTGCCTTCCTCGTGCTCTGTCCGTTCTTCTCTGTACACGCTCTCCCAGTCATAATCTGCAGTCCTGCCACATGGTGCACCGCATACACTGCAGTCAGGGACAATTGTATGCTTATCAGCATGCACCCTTGCGATCATCGCCTTCATGTCTGCATCAGAGATGCCAAGAGCAATATCAGACATGTGCAAACCTTCTATTATTATGTTATTTGTATCATCAGTCACATGCATCATCCCATCAGTGGCTCTCACCAGCCCTATCAGAGCACCGACCAGACGACTGCCTGTCTCAGTTGTAATTCTTATTTTATCTTCCATTGTCTTTACCTTTCATGGTGCTGTGAAGAGAATGTCAGTCAAGAATTCTTCCATCTATTGATATTGTTGCAACCTGCCATGGGATAAACTTGCCGCTGTCCTGAAGTGCCTTCTTCGCAGCCATCTCCAGTCCTCCACAACAAGGAACCTCCATACGGACTATTGTAACACTTTGTATGTCATTTCGCCTGATAATCTCTGTAAGTTTCTCTGAATAATCGACACTGTCAAGTTTCGGACAGCCAATCAGAGTCACATGTCCCTTTATGAATTTCTCGTGGAACGATGCATAGGCATAGGCTGTACAGTCCGCCGCTATAAGCAACTTTGCACCATCAAAGTATGACGCATTTACCGGGGCAAGTTTGATCTGCACCGGCCACTGTGTGAGCTGGCTCGGGCGCTCATAATTATATATGTCACCCGCCTGCTGATTGACTGTTTTATCAGTTGTACTCTGTACGCATTCTACTGCTGCCTGTTCATATGAGCTTGCCTGTACTGCTTCACCTGAAGCTGCTGCCGGTCTCCTGAATATGCTTCTCGCCATAGAACCAGGGCAACCGGAGTGTGCCGGACTTTTTCCATGCATCACTCCTGAGCCAACCATATTTTTGGATTTTTCTGCATCGAATCTTGCCTGTTTGTTTGCCATGACTGCCGCCTCATCATACGCAGCCGCCTCTCTCTCCACAAATGTTATGGCTCCTGTAGGACACGACGGCAGGCAGTCGCCAAGTCCATCACAATAATCGTCTCTGAGCAGCTTTGCTTTGCCGTTTACCATGCCTATAGCACCCTCATGGCACGCATTTGCACAGGCTCCACATCCATTACACTTGTCCTCGTCTATCTGTATAACTCTTCTTATCATATATATTTCCTCCAATCTTTTTCCTGCTTTTAACGTCATTATATTCAGTCAGAGCATTTGTGTATGTTGAATTTTCAACATAAAAATGTTATACTTTTCAGGGATATTCCTTGTGACAAAAGAAGCGTCCCCACTAAGAGGTAATATGAACAAATACATGGACACATTATTGAAATCCAGTCTTTTTTCCAGTATCACCGCTGATGACGTTGACTCCATACTGGACTGTCTGGGTGCAATCATCAAAAAATACCAAAAAAATGAGTGTATTCTCATGGCTGGCAACACAACAGAATATATAGGATTGCTGCTTACAGGCAAAGCGATAGTCATCCAGGAGGATTACTGGGGTGGTCAAAGCGTCATGTCTGCCATCATGCCCGGACACACGTTTGCGGAATCATATGCCTGTACCCCTGGCTCCGTACTCGACGTCAGCGTATATGCTGAAGCTGCAAGTTCTGTATTGTTTCTGAATGTTCAAAAAATGCTCACCACCTGCCCGGTAACATGTGGCAGACATAATCAGATGATAAGAAATCTCCTGTGCGATCTCGCCGGCAAGAACCTGAGGCTCGGCGAAAAATCAAAGCACATGAGCCAGAAAACAACCAGGGATAAGTTGCTCTCCTACCTGTCATCGGAGATGCACAGACATGGCAGCAACGAATTTGATATACCATTTTCCAGACAGCAGCTCGCTGACTTTTTGTCCGTGGACCGCAGTGGACTGTCTACTGAACTTGGCAGGATGAAGACTGATGGGCTGATTGACTTCCACAAATCTCATTTTGTTCTTAAGTCTCCTGCCCAGGGGTGGACTGATGTGTGATGTTGATGTATCATGTAATTAACTGTTCAGGGAAATTCATTACAGATGGGGGATTTTCCCTGATTCAGGATTTATCAATATAATATGATCAGGAGGGATTTCAATGAAACCAATGAAAACTATCAAAGACGGATGGAACAAATTCACTGTTGTCGTAAAGGATAAAGACTACTCAACAAGAGAGGCCGTGCTTTTCGCTATCTGCACATTCCTCACAGGGCTTGTGCTCGGAATGCTCTGCTCTCCTAGAAAGAGCCAGACATTTGGCTCATACAACGGCAACTGCAGCGATGGCGGCTGTAACTGCGACTGCGATTATGATGAGGACGATTTTGAGTAGGCTGCGAACTGATAACTAATATCCCAAAGCAAAAGACAGGTGTCGATTATCTGACACCTGTCTTCTGTGTTTCACAGGATACATTTCACTTATATCTTCCAGCTAACTGCCAGTTCTCTCGAATCCACAAATCTCCTGTAGATTCCGTCCTGCTTCATGAGTTCTTCGTGGGTTCCCTTCTGGGCTATTCTTCCCTGATCCACCACTACTATCTGATCCGCATGTCTTACGGTCTTGAGTCTATGGGCGATCATGATGATCGTCTTCTCCTTTGTCAGGGCATCCACTGCAAGAGTAAGCTCCTTCTCGTTCTCAGGATCGACATTTGCAGTCGCCTCGTCAAGGATGATGATAGGTGAATCCTTCATGATGGCGCGGGCTATGGATATTCTCTGCTTCTCACCGCCTGAGAGGGTTGCACCGCCCTCACCGATCACAGTGTTGTAACCGTCAGGAAGCTTGCTGATGAAGTCATGGCAGCACGCCTTCTTTGCAGCCTCCACAACCTCTTCATGGGTTGCCTCCGGCCTTCCGAACTTGATGTTGTTCTCTATGGTATCAGCAAAGAGATATACATTCTGGAATACAAATGAGAAGTTGTTCATGAGACTGTTCATGCTGTAATCCTTAACATTTGTTCCGCCCAGGGTTATCTCTCCCGAATCCACATCCCAGAATCTGGCGATCAGATTGCACAGGGTTGTCTTTCCACCGCCAGATGGTCCGACTATCGCCGTCGTTGTCTTCTCCGGTATGGTGAGTGAGATTCCGTCTATTATCTTTCTCTTGTCGTAAGAGAACTCTATATTCTTAACCTCTATATCGTGATTTTCAGGATTGAGTTCCTTTCCATCTATATCCATTGTGTCAAGTCCGAGCACTACATTTGCCTTGTCTACGCACACACTGACCACATGTATCAGTGATGAAAATGTTCCCATGGTCTCAAGGCCCCCGTAGAGCATGAATGCCGCGATCGACATACCCACAGCATACAGAACGCTCATGCTGCCATTTATATAAAAGTAAGCCGAAAGTCCTATTATCGCTACCCCTGTAAGCTTTGTCACAATGCTTTGGAGAAAATGATATGGGACATAGACAAGCTCCATCTTTACATTTGCCCTGACGCAGGCTTCATTTGCCGCATTGAGTCTCTTCGTCTGCTTGCCGATGAGGTTGTAGGACTTGACCTCTGATATGCCCTGTATGTACTCCATGATCTGATTTATGAGTTCAGTGTCACAGTCAACCTTGGCTGAAGATGCCTGCTTTCCGGCATTCTGCATCACAGTATTTATCACAAGGAATATGGCAACTCCTGCAAATGATACCAGCGCGATCCTCCAGTCGCAGAGCAGGATCATGAGTATGATCATGGATGTCTCGAGGAGTCCCTGGGTCGTGAGCATGACAACTCTCGTAGCCACATCTCCCAGATTCTCCATGGTATTTGTCGTAACTGATGCGATCTCACCTATGCTGTTGGAATTGAAATATCCCATAGGCACATATCTGAGGTGCTCCGCCATCTCTATACGCTTGAATGCCGCTGTGGTGTAGCCACCCTCTGTCTGCAGCACGGTCGACGACATCTTGCACAGTATTCCAACTACGATCGATACCGCCATGATGGCTATTGAACCAAGTATATATTTTCCAAGGTCTTTTCCTTCTATAACGCCCATGAGGACACACATTATAGCCGGGATCTTCAGTGCCGATGCCAGTGCGTCTATCAGGCTTATCGCTATTGAACGCTTGAACTTGCGGCTGTTTTCCTTACCTGAGAACAGGAAGAACTTTTTTAATACTCCAAACATATTACTCGCCCTCCTTTTCATCGCCTGCCGTATCCTTGACCGAGATGTGCGCCTGCCACATATCCCTGTAAAGTGTGCATTTGCTAAGAAGCTCCTCATGTGTTCCATGAGCCTCCACATTTCCTGCATTTACCACAAATATCTGATCCGCATCCTTGATGGTGGAAAGTCTGTGGGCTATGACTATCAGCGTCTTACCCGCCACAAGCTTGGCGATAGAGCTCTGAAGTATGGCCTCATTCTCCGGATCGGTGTAGGCTGTTGCCTCGTCCAGTATAACTATCGGCGCGTCCTTCAGCATCGCCCTGGCGATGGATATCCTCTGTCTCTCACCGCCCGACAAATGTCCACCTGCACCGCCGACCACGGTGTCAAATCCGTTCTCAAGGTTCATGATGAAGTCGTAGCAACCACTCTTTCTGGCTACCTCGAAGGCCTCGGCGTCCGTGGCATCCGGTCTTCCCTGTCTTATGTTGTCCCTGACTGTCTCGTTGAACAGGTAATTATCCTGTGACACATACGCAAGCCTGTCGTTGAAATCCGTCAGCGCGATATCCTTTATGTCCACGCCTCCGATCTCTATGCTTCCGCTGTTCACATCCCACAGTGAAGCTATCAGCTTGGCTATTGTAGACTTTCCGCTTCCCGACGGACCGACTATCGCATTTACCGTTCCCGCCTTTATATCCATGCTCACGCCGTGGAGTATCTCCTTGTCGTGATAGCCAAATGTGATATCTGTAACCTTTATTCCATTGTCCTTCGGCTGTGCCTTTGTGTGCTCAGGTCTTACGAGTTCAGGCTGCTCCAGGATTCCTGTAACCTCTCCGATGACTGTCGACAGCTTGCCCAGATCATCGGTGTATGAACCGATTGTAAGCAGCGGACCGACTATTCCAAGTGAGAGGATGATACACACAACGAAATCCGCTGTGGTGAGCGAACCATTTGACACATAGTGCGCACCTATCGGAAGGACCGTTGCAAGTGTGTACGGTGTGATGACGAACATGGCTGCTTGGAAGAATGAGCACTTCTTCATCCAGTTGATATACGAGTCTGCGTTCTCCTTTGCCGCCTTTGTGAACTTGGCATATGAGCTCTCTGTCTTGCCAAATGCCTTGATGACCTCAATTCCATCTATGTACTCCACTGCTGCGTCGTTAAGTGCCTTGGTCTTCTCAACTGTCCTGTTGTAGTTCTCCTGGAAATCGATCATCATGCCCATGTACGTTACAAATCCAACGACTATCGGGATAAATGAGAACAACGCAAGTCTCCAGTCAACCATGAAAAAATACACGATGACAATGATAGGCGCCAGCAGGTTGGATGTAAACTCAGGCACAACATGTGCCAGAGTCGTCTCTATGCTGTCTATTCTCTCCACCATAATGTTCTTGAACGAACCCGATGGCGTATCCTTCACGTATCCAAGCGGCACCCTTGCAAGCTTGTCGCAGCATGACTTTCTGATATTTGCAAGCACGTTGAATGTTGCCTTGTGGGAACATGCCGTTGATACGCTATGGCAAAGCTCAGCAAGTATAAACGAGCCCGCTATGATAAGAGCCTTCAACATATATTCCCTGAGATCCTTATCCCCGTCAAGGAACATCCTGACCACGTCCGCAATGATGAAATACGGAACTATCTTGAATACTACATTGATAACCGCCAAAATGACGCTCCACACATAGGATGACTTCTTCTGCCCCGCCCATGTGAGGACCCAGCTCACCGCTGATTTCTTTTTTTCTTCCACTTTTTCTCCTCCTTATATCTTGAGCAAAAACTTGTTCGTTTTCGCTTATTTGCATTAGTTTCGTCTAACCTCATAGTTTAAAATTATGCGGTTCGGTATTTTACCTTGCCGCATAACTACTGACTACTCCGGAAACTGCACCTTCCATAGTCTCTCCCAACCTCCAGTGTAGAATTTCTTGAGCTTGCCCACATTCTCTATCGCAGTCTCGCGATCCATGTCGTGTTCTATGATCTGGAATATCGCCGAAAAAAAACCACTATATATCATATGACAAAGGCTGTCGCTTATGTCCGGCACATTTATACCGGCTCTGTGCATCTCATCCACATACTGCTTTGAAGATCTCATCTCACGGCCTACCAGATTATGTATCATATCTCCATACTTCTCATTGTCACTGCACCGCAGTAAAAGTTTGAAATTATCATAATGGTCATACACGTAATTCACCATCTGATCCATTCCGTTCCCAGATGCGCTTGCCATGTTCTCAGTCTGCTTCTCCGGTGGCAGGCTCTGAAACTCCTCAAGAACGCTGTCATATATCCCATATAGCTCCTCCACATACGGATCTATCAGCGCATCAAAAAGAGCCTCCTTTGTAGGATAATATTTATAGAATGCACCTGTTGTAAGTCCGGCATCTTTCACAATGCTTCTGAGCGATGTCCCTGCAAATCCGTACTCAAGGAAATGCTTCAGTGCCGTATTCAGTATGTTTTGTCTTGTATTTTCTGCTTTTTCTGTCATAAAGACTCCTCTCCCGTTTAATATGCCTCGCTTCTGACCGAAACAGATTCCAAATGCAAGTGCCATACCAACCATCAGGCACGCGCAAATATAACAGTGTTATATTACACTGTTATATTTTATATATAATCCCCCTGTTGTCAAGTGCTGTTTTGATAATTTTTCAGCCATATCAAATTTTTGATAAAATATGCGCTTTACCCTTATAAAAAACAACCACCTGATATACAATACGATATCAAGTGATTGTCTAATTAGTTTTTCTCTCTTCTTCTCTGCTCTCTTGTCTTATTCTTTTCTCTATCTCCACACTCTTCATATACTCAAGACCTACCTCTCCATCTTTCTTAACTGCGGTCACTATCCGATGAAGCTCTCTCCTAATTTGTTCTGAGTGTATCAGAATCCCAGGCAAAGTCCAACTACGGATTGCAGTTCTTACAAGGTTCATATCCCTCAGATATAAGCTCGTCCCTTGTGGTCGTTCTCTCAGATTTATTCGCTTCCTTCATCTGTTTCACACTCCTGCATGATGGCTTATGAAACTTACCGGTGTTGGTGTTGACTATGTATATATCCTCATCCGCAGACTCTTTCTGGATCTCCGATGTATCACTGCCAATATCTGACTCCGTATCCTGAGTTTCTCCGATCATTCCAGCTTCTGCTGTCTGGTCATCATCTCCTTTTTCCTCTGATACTTTAGTGCTGGCATTCTCTCCCGGCACCACATAATCCGGATCCGCTTCGCTGTCCCCTGTAGCATAGTCGATTATCACGCCTGGCTGTACATTGTACACATACACATTGAAACTTACTCCTGCGCCTTTATCCTCCACGGACTCCGCCTCCATCTGCACTCCGGACGCAACCAGATTGTCTCCATCGTATACAGGTGTAACCCTGTAAAGCACATGATTTCCAGTACTTTCCACATAATCAGCTACCTCATTTTCAAATGGCAGCATGCCAGTGACATTCAGATATCTGGTTCCAGTTATCAGATTCTTTTCATTTGCATTCTCCCCGGCAAGCTGATATCCGATCAGATGGCAGCGATTATACAGATAATTGCCGTCTATACGATCATTGTATTTAACTGTATGCCACCCTGAAGGCTTTATCATACCTATCTCGCCGCGCTCCTCCGTTGGCATAATCTCCTTACAGATATTGGCATAGGCAACTCCACATCTTCCAAGAAAGTCCAGATCGCTGTAATTCTCAAATGCCTCCGTCACCATCTCATCCTCACTGAAATAAGGCACATTGCCATTTATCTCACAATATGCCTCTCCCGAATATATGGGAATATCAGCAATCTCCATGCTCGAAGCCTGCTGATCTGCAATATTCTCAGATGCTGCCGCACTGCTTTCAGGTGACGTGTTGCCGGCGTTATCTTTTTTCTCCGCAGCTGTGGTATTCTCTGATTCTGAGGTATCTTCTACAGTCTCCTTCTCATATCCCTTTACCGCGGACCTGCTGCCATCCGCAATTTCTGACATACTGCACCCGGACATCAGCAATGCAAATATTGCTACATACAGTACACTGTAAAATTTTCTTTTCACGTCACATTCTCCTCTCTGAAAATGTTATCCCTGCCTATATACATCCTATTAAAATTTAGCTATCTTTTTCCAAAATGTATAATAACATTCTACATTTTGTCATCCGTTTTGTGAATACATCCCCGCATAAAACCTCAATTCAAAACAAAGAGTTTTCACTAGCTGCTTTAACGAATCATTGCAACAAAAAAGAGGATATATACCACATGTGATACATATCCTCCTTACAATTTATGCTCCCTTGTGTAAGCTTTTCCCTACACCATTCCATTTGCGACCTTATACTTGTAGAGCATCTCCGCATGATTCTGCTCCTCGATCTGTATATCCGCCAGAAGCTTTCTCACCGCGCTCTCGCCAAATGCAAATATCTCTCCATTGTACTCGCCTGACACAAGCTTCTCTGTTCCAATACAGTCTGTTGCAAGGAACTCATCATTCTTCTTATCCTCGGAATCGTCCATCATCTTGTATGTCTGCTTTGGCTCATAATCTTTTCCATCGCTGTCATTGCAGTCACACTGTGGAACCTGTCCGTCAAGCACCTGGGTAAGTGAATCATAGTGCTTCTGCTCTTCCTTCTGTATAGTCTGGAACAGATTCTTAAGCTCAGGATCCTTCGCCTGCTCCGCATATCTTCCATATTTCTCCACACAGGACTTCTCCTGTGTCTGAAGATCCTGGATAACTGTTTTCTCTTTTTCCTTTAATATCATAGCAATACTCCTTTCCTATAAAAAACTTTTTCTAACATTTCATATTGCATAGATATTATTGACCCAATATCATCATTTCTATTCTTATATCTAAAAAATACTCCCCACAATTGCCAGTCATATTCGTTTTCTTATATCTCACAAGCTACACATTTTCCTCAGTTTTCATCGTTCGCTGATCATTTACAGTAGTCACTACTGCGCCTCCAAGGATCAGCACATCACCGGCTATCTCCGGCAGCGACAACGCCTCATACAGAAATACAAAAATGGGCATTGCTCTACACAATGCCCCTTTCCATAAAATAATGCTTCTTATACATTATTTGATCTTCTTCGTCATAACACCCTTCACGATCTTATATGTATGTTTCTTGTACACGATCCTTCCTGTGAATTTACTTTGAAGAACACCCTTCTTGACATAATAAGTCTTACCAGTCTTTACCGGCTTCACAAGTCCCGTCTTTGTACTCTGGAACACGCCCTTAACTACATAGTATTTTTTGCCGCTGATATTTACAAATCCGGTCTTACTACTATGAAATATTCCCTTAACCACATAATACTTCTTGCTGCCGATCTTCACAAATCCGGTCTTGCTTCCCTGGAACACGCCCTTTGCAACGTAATACTTCCTGCTGCCGATCTTTACAAATCCGGTTTTGCCACTCTGGACTACTCCTTTTACAACATAATACTTTTTGCTTCCACTCTTCACAAATCCAGTCTTGCCGCTCTGAAGCAATCCCCCGGATATATAATAGGTCTTTGAACCGACCTTTTTCAACCCGGCTGCCTTTGACTGCCATACTCCCTTGCTCACATAATATGTCTTACCACCGCTCGCTATCATTCCGGTCGTGCCTGTCTGGACTGCACCGTTCTTCACATAGTAGTACACACCATCCGTGCCCTTCACTATGCCGTTGCTGCCAGCTGGGACAAGTGGTGTCTTGGCTGGCTCTGTGATCCTGTAATTTCCTCCATCTATGGCCCTTGACATCTTGTCATAAGCTTCCCATAAGTTCTGATCATTCTTCATTGAGACCGGATTCTTTACGCTCTTTATGAGCTTCTGTGCAGCAACCGCATTATTAGGAAATGTACCTCCAGCCTCACTTATATATGCCATGGTGTCTGCATCACAGCATACGGCCTTCAGTATCTCTGCCGCAGTCTTATCTGCCTTGCCGCTCTTTGCGAAAAGGTATGTTCCTCCCCAGTAGTATGGAACAGGGCCCTGACATACTGCCATAGGCTTGTCAAATGTCAAACTCCAGTTTGCAGCCCAGGTACAAGAGAACCAGCCAAATACCTTGCCGCTCTTTGTATCGTCAACCCATTTCATCTCCCACATGGAATGGCCTGTATCGTATCCATTGGCTACAATACCTTCTATGAGCTTCTTTGCCACATCCTTCTGACTGTCGGTCAGTCCATAATCAGCAGAGTCATACTGCGAAATCCCCGCCATATTTGCAAGCATTTCACAATATTGATCTCCATAACTAGACTTATTTGCGGCTCCGGAAGTCATATAGTAACCTGCAGCCTTCATCTTTGCAGCCACACTCAGGAATCCATCTGCCGTTCCTATCATCTTCTGTACCTGTTCAGGGTCTGAAGTACCCAGCACTTTCTGGGCAATATCAGGATCATACATGAAGATTCCCGGATTTGCCTGCCATGTCATAGCTGTGAGCTTTCCGTCAAATGTTCCCGCTTTTCTGGTATAAGGATACGCTGCAGAGTACGCACTCGTAAGCCCCAGCTCAGCCACGGTCATATACTTATTCTGAGCATTTATATCCCCAAGCACCGAAGCATCACCTGCCACTATAAATGTAGCATCAGGATTCTTCTCAAGCACCAGATCAACGCCCTTAAGATAATCAGGGTCTGTTCCCCCAATTTCAAGATTTATAAATGCTATCTTACCCTTAAGATCACTGCGTTTATTCAGCATTTTCTCAAGAACATTCTTTACTTCTTCATTCCATGAAATAACATAGACCTTGCTCGTATCCGACATATCTGACGGATTATAACTTCCAACAGTGAAGCTTATCTTCTCACTGTTACCATACTTGTCTGTCACTTCACAGGTGTATGTGCTGTAGGATATCTCTGAATTACTATTGTATGTTACAGTGATAGAATCCGTAGCCGCCTCATCATCACCTACACCGCTGCCAGTCCATTTATACGTCAACTCGCCCTCATTACAGCTCGCTTTGACCTTGAGAGTCACTGATTCTCCCTGTTTAATGATCACATTCGTGCTTCCTACAGTCTCCACCTTGAGACCATTATCCACATTCACCGTAAAGTCTACAAATTCAATGTTATCATACTTGTCACTGACTTGACATCTATATATCTTCTTTCCAGTGACACTTTCGGTCGTGAATACGTCGCCACTGCCAAGCACATCATAAGTCGCAACGTCAAGCCATGCATATGTGAGCTCACCTTCATCGCATGACGCTTCAACCTCAAGAGTTGCCTTTTCATTGTATGGCACATTTACCTTTGAAGAACCCTTTGCACTGACCTTCAATCCATTTTCAATATTTATATAGTAGTATATGGTCTTTGTGTTGCCATACATATCGGACACGTGACAATACACACTGGTACGTTCCGTGACTGCTACCGTTGTGAATTCTGCAGGGTTATCCGCAGATACACTTCCCTGCCCCTCCCAGACATAGGTTATATCTCCCTTGGCGCAGGATGCCTGGACCTTAAGCGTTGCTGTGTCCCCGGCTTTAAGGGTTATTTCTGTGTCACTAATCGCTTTGGCGCTTAAATCATTATCTATCACAACATTAAAGCCGTATATATAATACCCTGAGACAAAACTTTTTGAATAAAGCATCAACTCACAGTAAAACGCCTTCTTCACATTCTTTCTTTCATATATACTACCTGTATACTTCTGCTCACCCGTAACAAACCATTCGTATGTCAGGTCTTCCGTATCCTCAGTAACCCCATATCGTGAAAGTACATCAAAATTCGGTTTGAGTGTAACATCATCTCCTGGCTGTATAGTTACGGTTTCCGTACGACTTGGTAGTGGGCCAGCCTTTACATCAATTCCCACAAATGGCAGCCACACAAGCACTGCCATGATGGCGCACACCGCCACCCATAATTTTCTCATTTTCCCCATGCTTTTCTCTCCTTTTCTTTTCTACACTTAATTCTCATGGCCAAGATTGGGTCATCCCCACTTTCTCCTTATCCCTCCTTCCTGTCATATACATAAAAATACACCCCATCCCAGATATAGTCAATATATTGATTATATTCAAGATATTAATCATAATTTTAAAGCAGTAAAAAAGGATGACCGTAATTTTCACGGTCATCCCAAATCAAAATTCTGCTCTTATTTACTTCTGCAGCTTTCTGAATTCCCTGCCATAAGCCACATACATGACAAGAAGTATCACTCCCACTGCCAATACAGGCATCACTCCTGTGTCAAATGCAAACATGCTCATAAACGTAAGTATCCACATGACAAATCCTGCCTTAATTCCAGTCATAAATCCCTTCTTGGAGGATTTGGCTATCATGATAAGCTCAGCCTCGTCCGATGTGTTCTCCCAGTCACGGCGAAAATGCATATCGAATATATTTCCGCTTTTCTCCGGGTTAAGCTTCTTCTCTTCATCGATGACAAGCTTTTCAACCACACAATACAGTGCCATAGATATCAGAAATACGAGCTCGGACAGCACTGTCAGGAATGTGCCACGCCCATCACTGTACGTCCTGTCCACAGCGTATATACACACCGGAAACAACACAAGTCCAACGAACACGATGACACACGGGAGATATGAGGCAGTCGTGATCCGACTCTCTATATCCACTATCACATCCTCGTTCTCTCCGTCCCAGCCTCTGATCATCCTCTTTATCTTCCCATACATGACAAATGACACCACAAACGTCGCCAGCATGAGCACACCATATACTATAGGCAGCGTATCAGCTGTTATCCACCATATATGATCCCAGTTGACCCCATCCAATGTGTCCTTGTTCACCGCGGCAAGCCTTCCCGCCAGGAAACCTCCCAGCAGACTTGCCAGGATCATGACCGCAAATATTATATATATCTTCAGATTACTTTTCTTGTTCACTTTTTTATCAGTATCCTTCATCTCATATCCTCTTTTCATTCTATGAATTAACACGACCTTATCCATATGTCAGGAATCATTCCTTATCATCCTCGTATTGGAATATATCCTCCACACTGGCACCACACACCTTTGCGATCTTGAGTGCCAGAGTCACCGATGGACTGTAATCTCCCCTCTCTATCTGACTTATCGTCTGCCTCGAGGTCTGCACCAACGCTCCCATCTCCTGCTGGTTTACTCCCAGCTTCGCCCGATATTCCTTCAGCCTGTTGTACAGCGGCATCTATATCACCTCCAGCTTGTTAATCTGTATTGTCATCATAATCAGGTCCATTATCTGTTTATGCCGTCCTCTCCATCAGAGCCCAATCCTTTTATTACATTGTCCGCATCTTCAGCTTCTGCTCTGTCTGCCAGCCCATGCTCTGCATACTTATGTGTGGATGTCCCCCATATCATGGAAAAGCTTATTCCAAAACAGAATCCAATGGAAATTCCAAGCGCCAAATTGTCAAACAGTATTCCATACACTATACCAAGTGCAACACCTATGATAATTCCAAGTGGTGCGCCAGTGGTTTTATCGCGCTTACACACATATATTTTATCCCTCAAAAAGAATCCATCACTCTTCCTATCTCCAAATACATCTATCACATTCTGATACACATTGCTGTGGGCAACCTCCATCATGTCATCTGCCAGATTCTCCACCTCAGGATGAATGTAATACTTTCTAAGCTTGTATATACTGAGTACATCCTTGCCACTTTCAGGTTCAGGCGTCAACTCACTCCTGGCAATATCTTCTTTATCAAAGATAAAGCAGCTCCACATCTGCTTGTTTCTGAAGAAACCATACACAGGGAGTCCATTTTCCAGACCTTGGCGGATTTCGCGCTCAAGCTCAGTCATATCACAGATCTCAGCAATAACATCCCCCAGCTTGTTCTTCTTTAACATTCTCTCTGTGATCATTGTCACGGAATACCCCTTGACCTGCGTCTTCAATTTGTCCACCGGTTGGGAGACGATCATGCCCTCAAACATAGCTTGTAGTGTTTCACAGGTAGATTTCTTATTACCTTTATCCATGCCATTTTCACTTAGATTATCCTTTTTATTTACACCTTGCTTTTTCCTCATATCCTCATAACTCCATTTTAATTCTTACCACTAAAATCCCATTCCAAATTCAAGCTATATATATATTATATATGCCAAATGACAACTATAGTTGTCATTTATTTTACAATGGAGTATAACAAATGACAAGGAAAGTTGTCAATAACTTTTGACAACTTTCCTTGTCATATCAATGTTGGAACGGAGGCACCTGAAACCTGGAGAACCGCCAGACTGATGCCTGGCAGTGCAACAACAAAACAATTGAGCAAGATCATCTTTTGTTAAATGATATCATACTTCTCCACATCCACGACTGCCTGTCCCTCACATAACAGCTCTATTCCATCCGCTTCAATAGGTGTATATATCGCCGTGCTCATTGTCATAGCTCCATCATTTACAAACAGCTCTATCGAATTCCTGTCCAGTATAAATCTGAGCTTTATACTATCTTGAGCCTCCTGCTGTTCATCAACCTTTCCCTTGACATCCCCGTAACATTCTGCTGATTTCACGCAGGCCCTTCTGATACACACCACATCTTTCTCAAATCTGGCAAATGTCCTGTCCATCTCTATTATATTATTTTCTCTGTCATATATAAATCGAGTATAATATCCGCTTCCCTTTGCCAGATTCACGGTAAATCTGCTGTATTTGTTTCCAGTGATTACAAATGTCACATCCAGACTTCTTCCACTTATACCTTCCAGACTACGCCGTCCACTCACTACTTCATCTGAGTACCTGACCATATTAGCATGATACTTCTCTATCTCTCTCACTGGCTTCTGTATCAAGCGTCCATTTTTCAGAGATATCTCCCTCGGAATCGTCATCATTCCCTGCCACTTCTGTCCACCGGGTATCCACAGATTATGCCACGACTGCATCCACGCTATCATTATCCTTCTGCCATCCGGCAAAAGTGTAGTCTGAGGCGCGTAGAAATCTGTTCCATAATCAAGTGATAATGGCTCTCCACCGTCAAATTTCTTCTCACCTTTATCAAATTCTCCAACAAAATAGATAGAATTATTTCCATTGTGGAATTCATATCCCTCTGCTTTCATTCCCGTAGGCGATACGAGAAGTACATGATGATCGTCTAATTTGAAGAAATCAGGGCATTCCCATACGCCGCCCAGATCACCTTCATTCCGTGCAAGGATACTCTCAAATGTCCAGCTTTCCATATCAGCGCTCGAAAGTAATACCACAAGCCCCTTATTATCCTGATCCACACAGCCTGCAGCCATATAGTATCTGCCATCCTCAAGCCATGCCTTCGGATCTCTGAAATCCGCTCTGCTCAATCCCTCCGGCAGCATATCTCCAGTCACCACCGGGTTATTCTGTATTTTTTTATATGTAACGCCATCACCAACCGCTATGCTCTGGTTCTGCAATACCCCATCACCGTCGGGATTTTTCATAACACTGGTATATATCAGGACATGCTCTCCATCTTTTTCAATGGCCGTACCTGAGAAACAGCCCTCGGCATCATATATCGTATCAGGTGCAATCGCCACAGGAAGCTGCTCCCATCTTATCAAATCGTCACTGACCTGATGCCCCCAATGCATAGGTCCCCATTCCGTACTGTACGGATGATACTGGTAAAACAAATGCACCTTACCATTATACACAGAAAATCCATTCGGATCATTCATCCAACCGACAGGCGGAGTCACATGAAACAACGGTCGCTCATTCTTATCTATTTCATTCTGAGTTTCGTATTCCCTCGATGCAGCAAGTGCCTCGCTAACCACATTTTTTCCCGTCATATTCCCATTTATATCCATCTCTTTTTCTCCTTTATACTTACATGGTTTATATTTTGCGTTCTTTCAAATAACACATTTAAATCAATAAAATAGAGACATTTCCACTGTACCATACATAGCATCTCTTGAAAATGTCCCTAAATAAATTTATTTCCTATTTTATAATAAACCTACACTGAAATATCTTTCAGCTCTGTCCGCCATCACAGTGGCTATAACTTTATCTTTCCCATATTTTTCTGCCATCTTCATAGCCGCCCATACATTTGCACCGGATGACGTACCTACAAGAAGTCCCTGTTCTTTGGCAAGTCGTCTCGCCATCTCAATGGCATCCTTATCCGCCACTTCCACCACATCTGTTACCAGTGATGTATCCAGGACATCCGGTATAAATCCATCGCCTATTCCCTGTATCTGATGGATTCCCGGGCCATCTCCATGTAGCGCTGACACTCCCTTAGGCTCAACGGCAACAATCTTCGTATCTGGATTTTTCTCCAACAGATATTTAGCTATACCTTGGAGAGTACCCCCACTTCCAACACCAGACACATATATGTCTATCTTCTGACCAAGCTGTTCACACATCTCAACTGCTGTTGTGCGATAATGCGCATCTGGATTTGCCTGATTGACAAACTGCTGCGGCATGAAATACTTCTCTGGATCAGATTCTGCTATCTCATTTGCCTTATCAACAGCACCACCGATGCTTAGAACCGGATCCGTAAGTACCAGCTCAGCACCAAATGCCCTGATAACCTTCTTTCGCTCCTCACTCATATTCTCTGGCATCACAATTATCACTTTATAACCTTTCTGAACACCACAGAGTGCAAGCCCTATTCCGGTATTACCGCTCGTAGGCTCTATAATAGTCATTCCCGGCTTGAGTTTTCTCTCACTCTCTGCAACCTCCAGCATGTTTTTTGCGATCCTGTCTTTAATACTTCCACCAGGATTAAGGAATTCCGCCTTGGCAAATATATTGTATCCTGTCGACTTTTTCAGACACATAAGCGGAGTATTCCCTATCAGATCAAGCACATCATTGTAATACATATTAATCCCTTCTTCTCTTTACTTTATATTATAATATTTTACATATTTTTCCACCAAAGTCACTATAAAATATATAGAACTGCCTTTATATTAATGTGGTTCATTCTCCTTTTTCATAGTTTGCCATTCCCCTTCCCACTAATATAAATAAAGCCTTGAAACACTGAGTTTTCAAGGCTTTTTAGCAGGGGATGAGAGAATCGAACTCCCACCAAAGGTTTTGGAGACCCCTATCATACCATTTGACCAATCCCCTATATACAGAAAAAATTTAACACCTGTTGCAGCGTTAAATTTTCTCGGTACTTTTATTTTGTACCTTCAGAATTTCACACAGAAAGCTAGTAACCTAACCCCATCTAACAACCAACGACTGTTTCAAAGTAAACTTTATTCTTTACTGTGTATGCCTTAGATTCTGCACCTTGCAGATATCATGCACACTTGCGTATCTCCAAAGCTTATCTCTTAGAAACCTCTAAGGATAAGTCCTCGACCTATTAGTACTT
>NZ_QTZF01000021.1:0-1039 GCF_003462545.1 Coprococcus sp. OM06-34AC | reverse complement strand
AGCTTGAACCGGAAAATCTAAAGGGAAGAGGACTCATAAAGGTCGATGGAGAAGTAATGGAATTCCAGACAGCGATAGCTACGGATAGGTGCGATGATATGGAACGTATAGAGTTACTTCGCAATATGTGTGCATCTATGGCTGAAGGAGCTACTGAGGTAGCGGAAGGTGTTCCTGAAATTCCAGAAAAACCTACGTGGGAGATATTCAAGAGGCGTAATGATGTTGCACAGATGTGTAATGGATATATGCTGCCGATAGGATATGACAGTGTAAGTGCGGAGGGATATGGAATAGACCTTAGGAGAACATTCTGCTATACAATTACGGGCAGAGCAAGAACTGGTAAGAAAAATGTTATGCGGTTATTGATGAATGCAGCACTGATGAGAAATGCAGATATAGTTGTTATAGAACATGGTTCCAATGAGTTCAAGCTTGATTCGGAATTGTTGGGAGCAACGTATATAGATAGCGAAGCAGCACAGGCAGATTACTTTACAATGCTGGTTCCAGAATTTGTGGAGAGAAATAAGTTTAAAAATCAGGTAAAGGAACAAGGCTATGATGAGAATGAAATATATAGCCAGATGACCCGGTTTAAGGAAACATACATTTTTATTGCAGATATGGAAGCGTTTTTAAATACATTGTATTCGCCGAGTGAAGGCATTACAAGAATTGTCCCATTTATAGAGAATGTTGTAGAGAAAGGCGCTCTGCACAACATATTCATTATAGGGTTGATTGATACAGCAAGTCAGTCAGAATGTCGTGGACGAAAAGTATATGATGTTATGACTGGATATCATATGGGAATACAACTGGGTGGCAATTGTGCTGAAACTTCATTTTTTAATTTTACTAATCTATCATTTACAGAGGCAAATAAGGTATACAAACCAGGTATAGGTATGATCCCACAGGATAATGATGATCGGAATGTATCGCAGATAATTATACCGTTATACAGGAGGCAGATAAAGCATGATTAAGTCCAGGTTGATTATGCCGGAAATAAATCAAGAATTTGATGTTC
>NZ_QTZF01000020.1:0-1112 GCF_003462545.1 Coprococcus sp. OM06-34AC | reverse complement strand
GATATAATGGATTGGTAGAAAGTAAAAAAGGACGACCAACAAAGGAACCGAGAATGAAAAAATCAACAAATCCATTACCTTTAACAGAATCGGAACGAGAAGAACTGATACGCTTGAGAACTGAAAATGAATATATCAAAGCCGAGAATGAAGTAATAAAAAAACGGATCGCCTTGAGGCAAGGAAAATGGGTTGCGCAACTCAAGGCGAAAAAGCAGCAATCATCAAAGAACTCAGAGAAAAAGGATATCAACTAAAGTATCTCCTAAAAGCAATGCATATGGCTAAATCTACTTACTATTTTGAGATTAACAGAAACGATATTGTTGCCGAACGCAATCAAGAAGTACTAGAAGAAATAAAAAATATTTTTGAGGAGAACAAACGCAGATATGGCGTAAGAAGGGTTCACCAGGAACTTATTAATCGCGGGTATCAGGTGAACCATAAGAGAGTTCAGCGTCTTATGCATGAATCAGGATTAGCCGGCAAACGACCAAAGGAGAAATATCATTCCTATAAGGGACAAGTTGGTAAGATTGCTGATAATATAATAGGCAGAGATTTCAGCACAACTTCGCCTTTACAAAAATGGACCACAGATGTGTCTCAATTCAATTTTTCATGGGGAAAGTGTTATATATCGCCAGTGTTAGATATGAATACAAACGAAATCATTTCATATGATTTATCTAGGACTCCTAATCTTGGCCAGATAGAAAGAATGCTAAATAAAGCTTTTGAAAAATTTCCTTCTGTCGAAGGATTAATATTTCATTCTGATCAGGGGTGGCAGTATCAGCATGTCAATTTTAGAAATGCCTTACAAGAACATGGCATTGTACAATCCATGTCACGGAAAGGTAATTGCTATGACAATTGTATTATGGAGACATTCTTTGGAAGATTGAAAAATGAGATGTATTATGGTTATGAGAAAGACTATTCTTCCTTCGAAGAATTCTCACAAGCGGTTGAAGAATATATAGATTATTATAATAACAAAAGAATTCAGGCAAAAACAAAATGGATGCCACCTGTACAATACAGGATAGCATCCATGTGTTCAGCCTAGTTCATAAATATGTGTCCAGGATTCTGGGTACATATCA